>NZ_JBEXYC010000045.1:0-55356 GCF_040630835.1 Kitasatospora sp. NPDC005751 | reverse complement strand
CGCGGCCACCGTGCTCGACCAGACCGCCCGGCACGAGAGCCACCGGCCCGCCGTCCGGGCCCTGGTCCGGGACTGGACGAGGTCCGACTCGGTCCCGAAGGGAACCCGGCCTCTCGGCGTTCAAGGGGTTGCTCAGGCGCCCTTGGCGGCTTCCTTGAGCTTGGAGCCCGCGCTCACCTTGGCGCTGTAGCCGGCCGCGATCTGGATCGGCTCACCGGTCTGCGGGTTGCGGGCGGTGCGGGCAGCGCGGTGGGTGCGCTCGAAGGTCAGGAAACCGGGGATGGTGACCTTCTCGTCGCCCTTGGCGACGACCTCGCCGACGATCTCGGCGAAGGCGGCCAGAACGGCGTCGGCGTCCTTGCGGGTCACCTCGGCGCGCTCGGACAGCGCGGCCACCAGCTCACTGCGGTTCATGTGTACTCCTGTGGTCTGTTCGCTTGCGGTGTGCGGGGGCCCATCGGTGCTCCCCTCCGGGGGCACCCGGACAGGCCGCAGGTCCGCACACAGTGCTCATTCAGGCAATGCGTGGTCGCAGGCCGGGTTCGCGCCCTGTGCCGCGGTCGGTGCCGTCGACGGCCCGTCTGCCTGCCTGGATACGAATCCTGCCCCGACCGGCCCCGAGAAAGCCAATCGGGCCCCGGCCGTGCCACCCGAACAAAGCCCGCCCGCCGGAGGTGTGACGCTCCGTCGGCTCCGGCGGACCGGGCGCGGGCGGCGGTCGGGACGACGCGCCGGAAGACCAGGGGGACGTTCCGTACTTGTCGGACACGCCTGCCCCGTGCAGGGCTACCGTACGCCCTAGGCCCGACAAGCCCAAACACGCCCCTCGCCCTTGTGTCGCAAGGGTTCGGGGCGGACTTGGGCGGGTAAGGACGCTAATCGGTCATTTGACCGATCCGCGACACCTGTCGCGTACCGCCATCAGAGCTTGAAGACGGGGAAGGACGAGGTGTCGAGCGTGCCGACGATGCCCGGGGTCGGCCGGGACGGCGCCTGCTCCTCCTGGGGGCCGGCCAGGGCGGCGTCCCGGACGGCGGCGGCCACGGTCTTGGCGACGTCCTTGTGGAAGACGCTCGGGATGATGTAGTTGGCGTTCAGCTCGTCGTCCGCGACGGTGGTGGCCAGCGCGCGGGCGGCGGCGATCATCATCTCGGTGTTGACGGTCCGGCTCTGCGCGTCCAGCAGGCCGCGGAAGACACCCGGGAAGACCAGCACGTTGTTGATCTGGTTCGGGAAGTCGCTGCGGCCGGTGGCGACCACCGCGGCGGTCTGGCGGGCGATCGCCGGGTCGACCTCCGGGTCCGGGTTGGCCAGCGCGAAGACGATCGCGTCCTCGGCCATGGTGGCCAGGTCGTCGCCGTCCAGCACGTTCGGGGCCGAGACGCCGATGAAGACGTCGGCGCCCGCCACGGCCTCCTTGAGGCTGCCGGTGCGACCCGAGCGGTTGGTGTGCTCGGCGATCCAGCGCAGCGAGTCGTTGAGGTCCTCACGGCCCTGGTGGACCACGCCCAGCACGTCCGCGACGGTGGCGTGCTCGACGCCGGCCGCCAGCAGCAGCTTGAGGATCGCCGTGCCGGCGGCGCCGGCGCCCGACATCACCACCCGGATGTCGCCGATCTCCTTGCCGACCACCTTGAGCGCGTTGGTCAGCGCCGCCAGCACCACGATCGCGGTGCCGTGCTGGTCGTCGTGGAAGACCGGGATGTCCAGGGCCTCGCGCAGCCGGGCCTCGATCTCGAAGCACCGCGGCGCGGAGATGTCCTCCAGGTTGATGCCGGCGAAGCCGGGGGCGATCGCCTTGACGATGGCCACGATCTCGTCGGTGTCCTGGGTGTCCAGGCAGATCGGCCAGGCGTCGATGCCGGCGAAGCGCTTGAACAGGGCCGCCTTGCCCTCCATCACCGGCAGCGCGGCCGCCGGGCCGATGTTGCCCAGGCCCAGCACCGCGGAGCCGTCGGTGACCACGGCGACGCTGTTGCGCTTGATGGTCAGGCGGCGGGCGTCCTCGGGGTTCTCGGCGATCGCCATGCAGACCCGGGCGACGCCCGGGGTGTAGATCATGCTCAGGTCGTCGCGGTTGCGGATCGGGAGCTTCGAGGACATCTCGATCTTGCCGCCGAGGTGCATCAGGAAGGTGCGGTCCGAGACCTTGCCGATCGACACGCCGTCGATCGTGCGGAGCTTCTCGACGATCTCCTCGCCGTGCGCGACCGAGGACGCGGCCACCGTCACGTCGATCCGCAGGGCCTCCAGGCCGGAGGCGGTCACGTCGAGGCCGGTGACCGAGCCGCCGGAGGACTCGACCGCCGTGGTGATCGCACTGACGGCGTTGCCCCTGGCCGGGACCTCCAGCCGCACCGTGATCGAGTTGGAGACACTGGGCACCGTCGCCATCGACGTTTCCTTCTTCCGTCCGTCAGCTGCTTCAACAGAATGTTGAAGCCCTTCGCCTGCGCATGCTAGACCTCGATCGTCGCACCTACCAGGGCGAAGCCAGAAATAACGTTCATTGAGTGTGCGGACTCGACAACTTCTTGCCTCCCCGGGCAGATGCGTTACATTGGACGGGACACCGGCTCGATCCAAGCCCCCGGGCCCAACCTTCGTCCCTTCGAGGGACCACTTGCCGCGAGGCGAGCATGGCGGGTCGGTGTCATCAACGTCTGAAGGCCCCTCACCACCGGTGAGGGGCCTTCTTCGTGCCCGCGGCACGCGACGGTCGGTCAGCCGTGCAGCAGCGCCGGCACCCCGGCCGCGTCCGGCAGGTCGTCCGGACCGGAGAGCACCGTCAGCCGCTGGGTCGCCCGGGTGAGGGCCACGTAGAGCACCCGCAGACCGGCCTCCGACTCGCCGGCGATCCCGGTCGGGTCGGCCACCACGGTCGCGTCGTACTCCAGGCCCTTGGCCTCCAGGCTGCCCAGGGCCACCGCGCGGGCGCCCAGACCCTCGATCCAGCCGGCCGCCTCGGCCCGCCGGTCCATCGGCACGACGACCGCCACGGTGCCGTCCACCTCCGCCAGCAGCCGCTCCAGCTCCGCCCTGGCCGCCGCGCCGAAGGCCCGGGGCGACGGATCGGTGACGGCCGCGAAGCGCGGCTCCACGCCGACGTGGCGCACCGCGCTCGGCGAGGGCGTGCCCGGGGCCGCCAGCGCCAGCACCTTGGCCGCGACCTCGGCGATCTCGGCGGGGTTGCGGTAGTTCACGGTCAGCGTGAACCGCCGGCGCGGCTTGCCGGCCAGCACCTCGTCCAGCGCGGCCTGCGCCTCCTGCGGGAACGGCCAGGAGGACTGCGCCGGGTCGCCGACGATCGTCCAGGTGGCCATCCGGGCGCGGCGCCCGATCATCCGCCACTGCATCGGGGTGAGGTCCTGCGCCTCGTCCACGATGATGTGCGCGTACTCGGTGCGCTCCACCGGCACCTTCTCCCGCTGTCTGGAGCTGCGGTCGGCGAAGGTGGTGACCTCGTCCAGCCCGCTCAGCAGGTCCACCGCGTCCACCTCGCGGACCTTCGGGCGGGCCGCCTCGCCGAGCAGCACCTGGAGCTCGTCCACCAGCGCGACGTCGTGCGCCGACAGCGCGCCCTCGCCGCGCTCGGACAGGTGCCGCCAGGAGCCGGCCAGCACCCTGGCCTCCTCCGGGGTGACGGCGCGACGGGCGATCCGGTTGGTGTGCCGGCTCTGCTTCAGCGTGGCGAGCACCCGACGCGGGGTCAGCGCGGGCCACCAGGCGTCCAGGAAGTCCAGGAACGGCGCCTCGTCCGAGACGTAGTCGTCGAAGGACTCCTTCTCCTCCTGGCGCTGCTCCCGGGCGTAGTGGTCGGCGGGCCTGGGCAGGTGCCGGGTGAGCTCCTGCCAGAGGGCGTCCAGCAGCAGCCTGCGGGCGCGCGGGCGCAGCAGGTTCAGCGGGGTGCCGCCGGAGCCGATCACGTGGCCGCGGACGGCCTTCAGCCGGCCGGCGTCCAGCCGCAGCACCTCGCCGCGGGCGACCACCTTGAGCTCCTGCGGCGCGCCCAGCTCCAGGGCGCCCCTGGCGGCCCGGCGCAGCAGCTGCGTCATCCGGGCCGAGCCCTTGATCCGGGCCGCCTCCGGGGTGTCGTAGGTGCCCGCCTCGATGCCGTCCACCAGTGAGCCGACCGCGCGGACGGCGACCTGCCCCTCCTCGCCGAGCGAGGGCAGCACGCCCTCGGTGTAGGAGACCAGCAGCGGGGTCGGGGAGACCACCAGGATGCCCCCGGCGTAGCGGCGGCGGTCCTGGTAGAGCAGGAAGGCGGCGCGGTGCAGGGCGACGGCGGTCTTGCCGGTGCCGGGGCCGCCGGTGACCAGGGTGGCCCCGGCCGCGGCGGCGCGGATCACCTCGTCCTGCTCCTTCTGGATGGACGAGACGATGTCGCGCATCGAGTGGCTGCGGGCCCGGCCGAGCGAGGCCATCAGCGCGCCGTCGCCGACCACGGCCAGCTCGCGGCCGTCCAGGGTGGGGGTCAGGTCGGGGCGGAGCAGGTCGTCCTCGACCCCGATCACCCGGCGGCCCTTGGACCGGATCACCCGGCGGCGGACCACCCGGCCCGGCTCCAGCGGTGTGGCGCGGTAGAAGGGCGCCGCCGCGGGCGCCCGCCAGTCGATCACCAGCGGGCCGTACTCGGCGTCCAGCACCCCGAGCCGGCCGATGTGCAGCGTCTCGGCGACGGCCGGGTCGGCCGGGTCGAGCGGGGTGTCCGAGGGGATGCCGTGCTCCTCCGGCGCATCGGCCTGCTGGAGGTCGATCCGGCCGAAGAGGAAGTCCTCGAATTCGTTGTTGAGCCGCTGGAGGTGCGCGCCGGCTCGGTACACCTGGGCGTCGCGCTCGGCGAGCGCGCCGGGGGTGCCGACCTGCACGCGCTTGGCGGCGTCCTCCAGGATGTACTCGGCCTCGGCGAGCTTCTCCTCCAGGCGGTGGTAGACCGTGTCGAGGTGACGCTGTTCCCCGGCGATCTCCCGCTCGCGGACGGTCTCGGAATCGGTGACGGCGGTGGTGTCCGTGTTGCTCTGCATGGCCTCGGTGGTTGCGGCGGAGTACTGGGTGGAGCCGGTCTCGCCCAAGAAGCCCCCCGACGTACGTCCTGCGATGGATGGGGTCCGGCCCGGCGAAACGAGCGGACGGAAAATCCTACGCCCCCACCCCTCCCCCGCGCCGCACCAGGGCCGGAATGTGGCGCGGGAGGCTCCGGACGGGGCCGGGGACGCACGAAGGCCGCCCCCCGCTGAGCGGTGGGCGGCCTTCGATCTTCAAACATGGGGTGGTGGAGATGCCGGGAATCGAACCCGGGTCCAGTGGAGTGGATTCAGGACTTCTCCGAGCGCAGTCCGCTGTGATTTTCTCGGCCCTGGCGGTCACGCGGACAAGCCGCCAACAGGCCCAGCTGCTGTTTGATTTCCCCTCCACCCCCGCAGCCCGGGTGGACGGTTGAGTTCCCTAGATTATGCCAGGGTCCGGGTCGGGAACTCCCCGGTCTGACACCCAAGCGCTATCGGTGCTTATTAGGCAGCGAGAGCGAACTGCTGGGAATCGCGCTTAGAGTTGGCGATTATTTGTTTGCGACAGATGGTTAACGAGATCATTGCCGCGTTCCTCGGCTCGCTTCTCCTGTTTCGACTTCCCCTGTCGAAACCGATCATCCCCATGTTCTGTTGAGAAACAACTCGGACGGCGAACCGTCCGTGGTGCTGGCGCCATACTACGCGAGGCGGCCTGCGAGGGTCCAGCGGATTAACTCCGACGTGGCCGCCGGGTCACTGCTGGCGCCGCCGGGCGGCGGCCACGGCGCGGGCCGTCTCGCGGGTGTCCTGCTTCTCCCGCAGCGTCTGGCGCTTGTCGTACAGCTTCTTGCCGACGGCGAGTGCCAGTTCGAGCTTCACCCGGCCGTCCTTGAAGTACAGCGAGAGCGGGATCAGGGTGTGGCCCGCGTCCCGGACCTTCGCCTCGATCTTGTGGATCTCCAGCCGGTGCAGCAGCAGCTTGCGCTTGCGCCGCGCGGCGTGGTTGGTCCACGTCCCCTGGGTGTACTCGGGGATGAAGACGTTGTCGATCCAGGCCTCGTGGTTCTGGATGTAGGCATAGCCGTCGACCAGGTTGGCCCGCCCCTCGCGCAGTGACTTGACCTCGGTGCCGGTGAGCACGAGACCGCACTCGTAGGTGTCGAGGATGGTGTACTCGTGTCGCGCCTTCTTGTTCTGCGCGATCAGCTTGTGTCCGGTTTCCTTTGCCATAGCGCCGCCATTCTCGCACCTCGACGCGGTGGCGGGCAGCTCCTTTACCCGCGGTGCCTCAGGTCCGGGTGCCGAGGCCGGCGAGCACCCGCAGGGCCAGCGCGCCGGCGTCCTCGGTGCCGGACGCGGGCACGTCGGGCACCAGGCCGACGCCCTCCGGGGAGCGGCCGGCGGGGGTGTAGTAGCGCCCGACGGTCAGCTCCAGCACCGCGCCGTCGGCCAGCCGGCTGGGCTGCTGGACGGTGCCCTTGCCGAAGGTCCGGCCGCCCACCACGACGGCCCGGCTGCGGTCCTGGAGGGCGCCGGTGAGCAGCTCGGCGGCGCTCATGGTGCCGCCGTCCACCAGCACCACCAGCGGGGTGCGCTGGTCGCCGCCGGGCGGGGCGGTCAGCTCGCGCGTCCCGCCGCGCTCCTGGTAGGAGCCGACCGGGCCGCCGTCCAGGAAGACCGCGGCGGTGCCGGCGGCCTCCTCGACCAGCCCGCCGGAGTTCCCCCGCAGGTCGAGCACCACCCCGTGGGCGCCGTGCACGGCGGCGCGCACCTGCTCGGCGACGCCGCTGGTGAAGGCCCGCACGGTGATCCGCACGACCCCCTTGTCCAGCCGCTCCACCGCGACCTGCTGACTGTCCAGCAGGGCCCGCCGCAGCCGGACCTCGCGGACCTCGCCATCGCCGCGCCGGACGGCCAGGGTCACCTCGGAGCCGGCCTGGCGCTCGCCCTCGCGGCCGCGCAGCCGGGCGACCACTTCGGTGACCGGCAGCCGGTCGGCCTGGTCCGCGTCGATCGTCAGCAGCCGGTCGCCCACCGCGATCCCGGCGGCGGCGGCCGGACCGGCCGGCAGCACCTGGGAGACGGTGGTGACGCCGTCCTGGCCCCGGCCGACCGAGAGGCCCACGCCGAGGTAGCGGCCGTCCAGGCCCTGACTGAACTCGGCGTACTCCCGCGCGCTGTAGTAGGCGCCCCAGCGGTCGCCGGTGGCGCCGATCAGGTGCTCGGCCTGCTGCTCGGAGAGGGCCGCGCCGGCCGGGTCCTGGCCGGCCCCGACCGTGGCGACGGCGGCCGGGGCCGCGTCGCCGGAGGGGCGCGGGTGCGGCGCGGCCGGGTCGCCCCAGGCACCGGTCGCGGCCCCGGCCAGCAGCACGGCGCCGAACACCAGGCTGAGGGTGACCACCTGACGTGCTCTGCGCGGAGTTTCTGGCATGGCATCGGAGTGTAGGCGCAGCGTGCGGGGCGGTGGGCCGGATCGGCCGACGGCGAAACCCCGACGGCCCCGGACGGCGCAGTGCCGTCCGGGGCCGTCGGGGCCGTGCGGGGTCAGACCTTGAGGTACTTGCGCAGGGTGAAGAACGCCGCGATGCCGGCCATGCCCATACCGACCACCACCAGCAGCGGTATCACCGCCAGCACCGAACCGAGCCCGATGAAGTGGATGAACTGCACCCGCTCGGCCAGCCAGCTGTGGACGAAGAAGTGCCCGCCGAGCAGCAGTCCGGAGGCCATCACCGCGCCGAGCAGCGCGGCGAACGCCGCCTCGGCGATGAAGGGCATCTGGACGTAGAAGTTCGAGGCACCGACCAGGCGCATGATGCCGGTCTCGCGCCGCCTGCTGAACGCCGACACCCGGACGGTGTTCACGATCAGCAGCAACGCGACGAAGAGCATCAGCACCATGATCACGAAGGCCGCGGTCTGGAGGCCGTTCAGCAGGCCGAACAGGTTCTCCAGGATCTTGCGCTGGTCCTCGACCGACTTCACCCCGGGCTTGCCCGCGAAGGCGCTCTGGATGACGTCGTACTTGGTCGGGTCGTTCAGCTTCACCCGCCAGGACTGCGGGATGGCCTCCGGCCCGAGGACGGAGATGAGCGGGTTGTCCGGGTTCATCTCCTTCCAGTGCTTGTAGGCCTCGGCGGAGTCCTCGAACACGGAGGACTGGACGACCGAGTCCATCTTGTCGAGCTGGGTCTTGATGTCGGCGATCTGCTGGTCGGTGGCCGCACCCGCCTGGCACTGCGGCGAGTTGCGGGCATCCGCCTTGGTGCAGAAGTAGATGCTCACCTCGACCTTGTCGTACCAGTACCCCTTCATGGAGTTCACCTGGTCACGAACCAGCAGGGAGGCACCGGCGAGGGCGAGGGAGAGCGCGACACTGACGACCACCGCGATGGTCATCGTCAGGTTGCGGCGGAGACCCACACCGATCTCCGACAGGACGAACTGGGCGCGCATGCGGGTAACAACTCCAGGGTCGGTTGCTGGTCGGGCGAGACGGGCCGGCGGCCTACGGGATCAGTGCTGGTACCCGTAGACGCCGCGGGCCTGGTCGCGGACCAGCAGCCCCTTGTCGAGTTCGATGACGCGCTTGCGCATCTGGTCGACGATGGCCTGGTCGTGCGTGGCCATCAGCACCGTGGTGCCGGTGCGGTTGATCCGGTCCAGCAGCTTCATGATGCCGACCGAGTTCTGCGGGTCGAGGTTGCCGGTGGGCTCGTCCGCGATCAGCAGCATCGGGCGGTTCACGAACGCCCGGGCGATCGCGACGCGCTGCTGCTCACCACCGGAGAGCTCGCCCGGCATGCGGTCCTCCTTGCCGCCGAGGCCGACCAGGTCCAGCACCTCGGGCACCACCTTGTTGATGGCGCTCTTGGGCTTGCCGATCACTTCGAGGGCGAAGGCCACGTTCTGCGCGACCGTCTTGTTGGGCAGCAGGCGGAAGTCCTGGAAGACGGTGCCCAGCTGGCGGCGCATGTGCGGCACCTTCCAGTTGGACAGCTTGCCCAGGTCCTTGCCCATCACGTGCACCTCGCCGGTGCTGGGGCGCTCCTCGCGCAGGCACAGGCGCAGGAAGGTGGACTTGCCCGAGCCGGACGAACCGACCAGGAAGACGAACTCACCCTTCTCGATCTCCAGCGAGACGTTGTCCAGGGCGGGACGGTTCTGCTTGGGATAGGTCTTGGAGACGTTGTCGAATCTGATCACGGCTGCATCACGGAGGCCATCCTAGGCGGCGCCAGTCCTCGGTCGGTCCACCCCGGGCGCCCGGCCCGGGGGCGGGCGGCGGGAGCGGAAAGGGCCGCTCCCGGCTTGGGACCATACGCGAACCGGCGTCCGGCTCGCAGGGCCGGTCCGGGACGGAAGCCTCATCTTGGGAGACAATGTCCGGTTATGCCCGGAAAATTTGGGGGCATCTCACAGCCCGGGGGCCGGAACGGTCGGAACCTGGCAGAGTGGAGGTGGTGGCCGGGGCCGGCCACTCCCCCGCACAGGGCAAGAACAGGAACCAAAGCCCCGTCCGGTGCGTTGGCAGTAGCAGCGAGGAGGAGATCGCATGACCTGCGACCATCTGGTGTGCGCCAACTGCAACGGCCGCGTGAGCGATGGCCGCTGCCCCGTGTGCCGCGCCAACCGGGCCCGGCTGCAGGAGCAGCAGGGTCCGTTCGCCGCGCTCTCCCCCGTGATGCTGCTGGCCCTGCTGGCCGGGCTGATCGCGGTGGCACTGATCGCCCGGCAGGCGCTGGCCTGAGCCACGACGGACAGCCGGAAGGCCCCCGACGGATCTCCGTCGGGGGCCTTCCGTCGTTCACGCTCAGTTCGCGGCGGTCTCGCGCTGCTTGCGCCAGCGGATGCCGGCCTCGATGAAGCCGTCGATGTCGCCGTCCAGCACGCCCTGCGGGTTGCCGACCTCGTACTCGGTGCGGACGTCCTTCACCATCTGGTACGGGTGCAGCACGTAGGAGCGCATCTGGTTGCCCCAGGAGCTGCCGCTGTCCTTCAGCGCGTCCATGGCCGCCCGCTCCTCCTGGCGCCGCCGCTCCAGCAGCTTGGCCTGGAGGACGTTCATCGCGGACGCCTTGTTCTGGATCTGCGAGCGCTCGTTCTGGCAGGAGACCACGACGCCGGTCGGGAGGTGCGTGATGCGCACCGCCGAGTCGGTGGTGTTGACGCCCTGGCCGCCGGGGCCGGACGCGCGGTAGACGTCGATCCGCAGCTCGGACTCGTCGATGTCGACGTGGTCGGACTGCTCGACGACGGGGAGCACCTCGACACCGGCGAAGGAGGTCTGCCGGCGGCCCTGGTTGTCGAAGGGCGAGATGCGGACCAGGCGGTGGGTGCCCTGCTCGACCGAGAGGGTGCCGTAGGCGTAGGGCGCCTTGACGGTGAAGGTCGCGGACTTGATGCCGGCCTCCTCCGCGTACGAGGTGTCGTACACCTCGGTGGGGTACCCGTGCCGCTCGGCCCAGCGCAGGTACATCCGCATCAGCTGCTCGGCGAAGTCGGCGGCGTCCACGCCACCGGCCTCGGCACGGATGTTGATCAGCGCCTCGCGGGCGTCGTACTCGCCGGACAGGAGGGTGCGGACCTCCAGCTCCTCGACCGCCTTCATGACGACCCCGAGCTCCTGCTCGGCCTCGACGCGGGTGTCCGCGTCGTCCTCAGCCTCGGCGAGCTCGAACAGGACGCCCAGGTCGTCGATGCGGCTGCGCAGGCCTTCGACGCGGCGCAGTTCACCCTGGAGGAAGGAGAGCCGGCTGGTCACCTTCTGCGCGTTCGCGAGGTCGTCCCACAGGTCGGGGGCGGCTGCCTCCTCCTCCAGACGCGCGATGTCGGCCCGGATCTTGTCCAGGTCGAGGACTGCCTCGATCGACCCCATGGTCGTGTCGAGGTTCTTGAGCTCTTCGGAAGGATCGACGGCTGCCACGCACCCAGGGTAATGGTTCCGGGGGGGCACCTGGCGACACCGGGGTCGCCGGGCCTCCTACGGGGCCCGCGGCGGCGCGGAGTGGACGGCCGGACGGGGCGCCTGCCCGCCCTCCGGCGCGGTGGCGGCGAAGGCGGTCCAGGCGGCGGCCGCACCGGCCAGCAGCAGCACGGTGGCCAGCAGGACGGCCAGCAGCCGGCGGCGGCGCAGCAGGGCCTGGCGGTCCCGGCGGTGGGTGGCGCCCGGGGCGGTGCGCTGCGCCCGGGACTCGGCGGCGTAGGAGGCCAGCTCCTGCGCGGAGGGGCGGCGCAGGCTGGTGTGGGTGTCCCGGGTGGAGTCGGGGGCGACCCCGGGCACCAGCGGGACGGCCGGGCCGCGGCGGCGCTTGTGGGCGCCGGGGGCGGCGTCCACCTCGGCGTACACCGCCTCGCCGGGGGTCAGCTGCTCCTCGGCCGGGGTCCGGCCCTGCTGCGGGACGGCGAGCACCGGCAGTCCGGCCAGCGCGGGCAGCTGCTCGCGGAGCCGGGTGGCCAGCTCGGCGGCGCGCAGCCGGGAGGCCGGGGCCTTGGCCAGGCACTCGGCGATGATCCGCCAGAGGCCGTCGGGCAGCCCCGGGACGGGCGGCACCTGCTCGGTGACGTGGCGGCGCAGCACGGCGCCGGTGTGGCCGCCGCCGAACGGGGTGGAACCGGCCAGCAGCTCGTAGAGCACGGTGGCGAGCGCGTAGATGTCGACGGCGGCGCGCGGCTCCAGGCCCTCGATGATCTCGGGGGCGAGGTAGTCGGGGGTGCCGATGATCCGGGTGGCGCGGGTCCGGCGCGGGGCGTCGACCAGGCGGGCCACGCCGAAGTCGGTCAGCTTGGCGCGCGGGGCTCCGCCGGGGCCGGGCGCGGCGGCGAGGTCGAGCAGGACGTTCTCCGGCTTGACGTCGCGGTGGACGATGCCGGCGGCGTGCGCGGCGGCCAGGCCGTCGGCGACGTCGGCGATGACCGAGACGGCGGTCTGCGGGGCGAGCGCGCCGTCGCGCTCCAGCCGGGAGCGCAGGTCGGTGCCCTGGACCAGCTCCATCACCAGGGCGAGGTCGCTGCCGTCGACCACCATGTCGCGCACGCCGACCACCCGGGGGTGGTCGAGGCTGGTCAGCGCGGCGCGCTCCTGGACGAAGCGGCCGACCAGGACCTGGTCGGCGGCGAGGTCCTCGCGCAGCAGCTTGACCGCGACCGGGCCGTCCGGGCCCTCACCGAGCCAGACCGTCCCGGCGGAACCCCGGCCGATCACCTGGTGGACGGTGTAGCGGCTGCCGATCTTGCGTGCCAATGCTGCTCCGTGGGCGGCGGGAGCGCGCGGGGGAGGGTCCGGTGCGCTCGGTGGGGCGGGACAACAGCGACCAACCTACGCGCCCGAACGCCCTTCGCGGGCCGCCTGAGGGCGCTCGGCGGGCACTGACGGGCGAGAAATCTCGTGGATTGTCGATAAAGCGTCAATGTTGCCGCCGGGCCCGGCCCCTGGCGCGGCGCCGGGCCCCCGCGGTCAGCTCTTGGAGCTGCCGACGATATTGCTCACCCAGTCGCTCGCCCTGCTGAACCAGTCCTGGACGTCGGCCCAGTACTGCGGGAGCGGTGTGAAGTTCCACAGCGCCACCGCCGCCACGGCCAGCACCAGCAGCACCATCAGACAGCCCTTGAGGCAGCCGAGGCCCGGGATGTACATCCGGTTGCGGCTGCGCCGGCGCGGCTCGCGGGCCGGCGCGGCCTCCCGCCGGGCGGGCTCCGGCGGTGCCTCGCGGCGCTGCGGGGGCTCCCGCCGCTGCGGGGCGGGCGGCTCCGCCCGGCGCTGCGGCGCGGGCGGCGGCGGGGCCTGGTAGCCGCCGGGCGGGCCGGCCTGCGGCTGCTGCCGCCCGTAGGGCTGCGGGGCCTGGTTGTGCTGCGGGGCCTGGTTGTAGCCGCCCGGCGGCTGCGGGCGGCCACCGGGGGCCTGGCCCCCCTGCCCCGCCTGGTAGGGCGGCGGGGCCACCGGCGGGCGCTGGGCGTAACCGGGCGGCGGGGCCTGCTGGTAGCCGCGCGGCGGCGGCTGCTGGGGGTAGCCCTGCGGCCCCTGCGGCCGGGGCTGGCCGCCCTGGTCGGCCCGGCCGCCCGGTCGGGCCTGATACGGCGGCGGAGCGACCGGCGGAGCCTCGAAGTCCGCCGGGTCGAAGTAGCCGATCTCGGTCTGCTGGTTGCGGTCGCGGGCGGCGCGCAGCTGGCTCTGCCAGGGGTGCGGCGCCTCCGGCTGCGGCGGTCCCGGCGGGGTGGGCGGCATCACCTGGGTACGGTCCGCGGCGCCGTACGGGGCGGCCGGCGGCGGCTGGGTGCCCATCACCCGGGTCGCGGCGGCCGGGTCGTAGTGCTGCCCGCCCGGCTGGCCGGCCGGCAGCACCTGGGTCCGGTCCTCCGTACCCGGCCCGCCCGCGGCGGCGTCGGGCAGGACGCCCGGCGGGTTGCCCGGCACGGCGGCCGGCTGCGGGTCCGGCAGCAGCAGCGCGCCCACCGCGAGCGCCGCGTCCACCGCCGCCGGGGAGGCGTGCACGCCGACCCCGGCCGCGACCACCCGCAGCGCGCGGGCCAGCGCGACGGCGCTCGGCCGCTGCGCCGGGTCCTTGCGCAGGCAGCGCTCGATCACCGTCCAGAGCGGGTCGGGCATGGTGGAGGGCCGCTGCGGCTCCTGGGCGAGGTGCGCCTGGAGGATCTGCAGCGGGCCGTCGCCCTGGAACGGCTGGCGGCCGGTGACCAGCTCGTACAGCATGATCCCGGCGCCGTAGACGTCCACCGCGGAGGTCTGCGGGCGGCCCTCGGCGGACTCGGGCGCGACGTACGCCGGAGTGCCGACGAACTCGTGGGTGCGGGTGATGCCGGGAGAGTCGGCGAGGCGGGCGATGCCGAAGTCGGTCAGCATCGGGTGCATCTGCTCGGTGCCGTCCACCATGGTGGAGGCGAGCAGCACGTTGGCCGGCTTGAGGTCGCGGTGGACGACGCCGTCGGCGTGGCTGGCCGCCAGCGCGTCGGCGACCTGGGCCATCAGCAGGGCGCCGGCGATCGGGCTGAACGGGCCGTTGCCGCGCAGGTAGCGGGCCAGGTCGGGGCCCTCGATCAGGTCCATCACCAGGGCCAGCAGCTCACCCTCGACCACCAGGTCGCGGACCTTGACGATGTTGGGGTGGGTCAGCCGCAGCAGCAGCGAGCGCTCGCGCAGGAAGCGCATCACGACGTCGGGGTCGGCCGCGAGCTCCTCGCGCAGCACCTTGATCGCCACCGGCTGCCCGGGCTCGCTGCCGGGCACCGCGACATCCGCGCGGACCCGTCCGCGCCAGACGGTGCCGGTGGCCCCCCGTCCGAGGGTCTCCTCAAGCAGATACTTGCTGCCGACTGGCCGCACCTGTCGCACTCCTCGCCGTGCCGCCCGCGCGGGGCGCTCCTCCGCAGGTGCGGTGAGCCTGCCGGGCCCGTGTTGCGGCCACTCTAACCGGGTCCGTTCACGTTTTCGGGGCGACCGGCGAGGGTTCCGGACGGGTCTGGGGGACATCCCCTAGGGGGGTCCCCGAGGCCGGCGGGCGGGGCGTTCGGGGGGACGGTTGACCTGACCCTCCGTCGCCCCCACCATGGCGATGATCGCAAGATCGTCAAATCCGGTACCGTGCGCGGACTGTCGGTGACGGATGGCAGGATGACAGTCGCCACTCTTGTGGCCCACCGTCGTCGCAGCCGCCCGCAGGGGCGTCCACCGCAGGCAGCCCGGGCAGCAAGCGTCAGCACCAGGCGTCAGCACCAGCAGAAGGGACCGCGGGCGAGATGCAGATCCGGCTGACCGTCCTCCGACCGCGCAGCGGCCCGGCAGCCGCCGGCTCCGCCATCCCCTACGTGGACGTGCTGGTCACCGCGCCCGTCGGCACCGCGCTCGGCTCCCTCGCGGGCGCCCTCGCGGGCGCCGTGGGCGTGCGCGGCCCACGAGCCGCCACCCATGTACACCTGTACGCCGGGGCGCACCGGGTGGACGAGCACACCCTGCTCGGCCACCCCCCGCTGCTCGACGGCGCCGTCCTCAGCCTCAACGAGCCCGACCCGACCGCCGACGACCCGGACGACGGCCCGGCCGCCGCCGAGCTGCGGGTGGTCGGCGGCCCCGACGCCGGCGGCGTGCACCGCCTGCACGGCCGGGAGATCCGGGTCGGCCGCTCCGGCGAGGCCGACGTCCCGCTCGACGACCCCGACGTCTCCCGCCTCCACCTCGCGCTACACCTCGGGGAGGACGGCCGGGTCGCCGTGCGGGACCTCGGCTCCACCAACGGCACCACCCTGGACGGCCGGATCGTCCCGCCCGGACCGCCCGAGGAGGCCGTCCCGCTGGAGGGCGGCGCCCTGCTGCGGATCGGCGAGTCCACCCTTCGGGTCACCCCGCCGGATCCCGGGTCCGGCCCGGGCGCGCCCGCCCGCGCGGCGCTGCCCGACGGCCACGGCCACCTCCAGCTCGCCGCACCCGCCCCCGCGCGGCCCGCGCCGCCGGTGGCCGAACCGCCCGCCGCGCCCGAGCCCGCCCCCGGCCGCGGCCGGGGCCTGCTCTCGCTCCGGCTCGGCCGCGCCGGCGCCGAGCCGCCCGGCCAGGAGAGCGCCGAGCGCCACCACGCCGCCGTCCGCACCCGGCAGGCCGCCGCCCAGCGCGAGCGCTGGCCCGACCTCGCCACCCTGCTGCTCAACGCCCTCGGCCCGGGCCCGCGGCTCTGGGAGCGCGGCCCCGGCCACCCCGACGCGCTCACCCTGCGCCTCGGCACCGCCGACCGGCCCGGCGGGCCCGGCACCACCCCCGGCACGCTGCTGCCCGCCGTCCCGGTCACCCTCGACCTGCAGACCGCCGGCAGCCTCGGCCTCAGCGGCCCGCGCGAGCGGCTGGACGCCCTCACCCGCGCGGTCGTCGCCCAGCTGGCCGCCCTGCACCCGCCCACCGGCCTCAGCCTCGTCGTGGTCGACGCCGACCCGGCGCGGCCCGCGCAGGACCGCGTCGACACCTGGGCCTGGGCGCTGTGGCTGCCGCACCTGCGCCCCGTCGACGGCCAGGACTGCCGGCTGCTGATCGGCCTCGACGACGAGCAGGCCACCGCCCGCCTCGCCGAGCTCACCGCCCGGCTCAGCGGCCCGGTCGGGCTCGGCGGCCAGCCCGCCACCGTGGTCGTGGTCGACGGCCGCCCGCCCGGCGACGCCGCCCGGCAGGCGCTCGACCTGCTGCTGCGCCAGGGCCCGGCCGTCGGCATCTTCCCGATCTGCCTCGCCGAACAGCCCGAGCTGCTGCCGCGCGGCGTCGGCGCCACCGCCCTGATCACCGGCGAGGTCGGCACCCAGCTCTCCCTCGACCGCCCGGTCGCCCGGGGCCGCGAGACGCTGCACGAAGTCTCGCTGGACGCCGTCTCCGACGTCTGGGCCGAACGGCTGGCCCGCGTCCTCGCCCCGCTGCGCGAGGCCGTCCCCGCCGCCCGCGGCCCGCTGCCCGACGCGCTGCGCCTGCTCGACCTGCTGCAGCTCGACACCGTCACCCCGGCCAAGCTCTCGGCCCGCTGGGCCGCGCACGCCGGCGGCATCGGCGCCGCCACCGCCCTGCTGGGCACCACCCGCGACGAGCTCTGCACCCTCGACCTCGCCGACCCCGAGCTCACCCTGCCCTCGCCCGACCCGGGCGGCCCGCACCTGCTCATCGGCGGCGCGCGCGGCTCGGGCAAGACCGAGCTGCTGCGCACCCTGGTCGCCTCGCTGGCCGTCTCCGAGCGGCCCGAGCGGCTGGCCGTCTCCCTCATCGAGGGCCGGGCGACGGAGGAGGGCCTGGACGGCTGTACCGAGCTGCCGCACGTCACCGGGCTGGTCAACGCCGCCACCGACCCGCGCGCCGCACTGCTCGCGGCGGAGGCACTGGAGGACGAACTCGCCCTGCGCGAGCGGCTGTTCGACGGCCTGGACTTCGCCTCCTGGCACGCTGCCCGCATCTTGGACGGCGAGCGGGGCCTGGACGGCGAGCGCGGGCAGGACGACGCCCGGGGCCTGGAAGCGGGGCGGCCGGCCGTCCCGGTACCCGCCGCGGTCGGCGCCGCCGGCACCACGGCGCCGACGACCACCGCCAGGATCATCCACCCCCGCAACGGCGACTCCCCCCGGTCCGCCGCCCCGGCCCCCGTGGTGCCCGCCCGGCTGGTCGTCGTGGTGGACGACTACGACGCCCTGCTCGCCCCGACCTCCCCGGCCGGCCGGCCCCTGGCCCGCGCCCTCGCGGCCGTCGCCCGCCGCGGCGGCCCGCTCGGCGTCCACCTCGCCGTCACCACCGGCCGCCCCGAGGAGAGCGCCGGCACCGAGGTCGACGAGGCCGCGCTGCTGCGGATCGCGCTGCGCACCGACGACCCGGCCGACTCGGACCTGCTGATCCACCTCGGTGACGCCGCCGCCCTGGGCGAGGACACCCCCGGCCGCGGCTATCTGCGGCTGCCGGACGGCGGTGTCACCGCGTTCCAGAGCGCCCGGATCAGCGGCCGCATCCCGCGGACCGCCACCCTGCGGCCGACGGTGGTCGCGATAGACCCGCTCCAGCTCGGTGCCCCGCCGGCCCGCCGGCCGGTGCGCGAGCTCGGCAACGGCCCGACCGACCTCGCCCTGCTGGCGAGCGCGCTCCAGCGGGCGGCCACGCACTGACACGACGGCGGGGCGGACCGGTCGCCGGTCCGCCCCGCCCCCGGTCGTCCGGCGCGCGGGTGCTCAGGAGCAGTACATGCCGCGGTTCGCCACGGCCAGGCCGCCGACCTTGTCGCCGTCCAGGGTGAACTCGTACTTCCAGCCCTGCGTGCCCCGGCCGCCCTCGACCGGCATCTCGTACTTGCCGCTCTCGGCCAGCTCCAGCCCCTTGTCGCCGTAGGCCTGCCTGAGCGCCTCGACCGTCGAACCGGCCCCGATGCCCTCGGCGGTCCGGGCGCCCGCCGGGGCCACCAGCTCGCGCAGACCCTCCGGGCCGAACCCGGCCCGGCCGGTGGCCAGGAACGCGGCGTCGCGGGTCGCCCGCGCGGCCTTCAGCTCGTCGGTGGCCTTGGCCAGCTGTTCGAGCGTCCCCTGGTTGGCCTTCATCCGCTCGGTCTCGGCCAGCAGCAGCGCGGAGTGCGCCTTGAGGTCCTGCAGCGTGGGATTGGACGGGAGGGGCGGCACCGCGCCGGGGGTGCTCCGCCCGGCCTGCGCCTTGGCCTCCAGCTCGTCGATCTTGGCCTGGAGGGCCGCCTCGGCCGCCATCCTGGCCGCGTCCGGCGCCGGGCCGCCCTTGTAGACGAAGTCGGTGCAGCCGTTGAGCAGCGACACCGGGGCCGCCTCCAGGGCGCCGACGGCCAGCGCCGCGTCCTTCGCCATGCCGGGCTT
The DNA here is from genome assembly GCF_040630835.1 of Kitasatospora sp. NPDC005751. Classification (NCBI taxonomy): domain Bacteria; kingdom Bacillati; phylum Actinomycetota; class Actinomycetes; order Kitasatosporales; family Streptomycetaceae; genus Kitasatospora; species Kitasatospora sp. NPDC005751. The sequence continues at coordinate 37,012 of NZ_JBEXYC010000045.1, read as the reverse complement.
GAGCCCCCGGTAGCCGGCGGCGCCGAACGGCTCCGGGGCCGGGCTCGCGCTGGTCGCCGCCGGGGCGGCCGCGGTCTTCCCGTCGGAGTCACAGGCCGCCGCCCCCGTGACGAGCAGCGCCACGGTCAGCGCGGTCCCCACGGTGCGCCTGATGCGCGTCGTCGTCATGATGATCTTCCCCCTTGTCGCGGGCCACCGTACCGAAGCCGGATCGGCGTCGCGGCCGGTGGGTCCGTGCCCCGGACACGGACCCACCGCGGCGAGCGGCACAGGAGGCGCGGCGGCTCAGGAGGACGGCGGAGCGCCGGTCCCGCGGGCGTAGTGGGCGCCGGCCAGGACGGCGGCCATCAACTCCGCGTCCAGGACGGAGGTGTCGGCCAGCCTGGTCGCCGCCGCGTGGGAGTTGAGCAACGTCTTGGTGACCCGCAGCGCGGCTTCGGGGCGGCGCGTCACGGGCCGGACCCACTCGGCCACCGCCACGTCCAGCTCCTCCTCGGGGACGACCCGCTGGAGGATGGAGAGGTCGTACGCCTCGGCGGCTCCGACCGGGCGGCCGGTGAGGATGATCTCGCGGGCCCGGGCCGCGCCCACCTCGTGCAGCAGTCGGGGCAGCAGGCCGCCCCACGCGACGGGCAGGCCGAGGGCGAGTTCGGGCAGCCGGAAGGCGGCCGTGTCGGCGCCGACCCGCAGGTCACAGGCGAGGGCCAGCGCGAAGCCGGCGCCGATCGCCCGGCCCTGGACCCGCGCGATCGTGACGGCCGGGCTGTCGGTGAGGGCCGCGCAGACCTGGCGGGCCAGGGTGCCGGCGGTACGGATGCCGCCACCCGTGGGGTCCGCGCCGAGCGAGTCGGCGAACTCGTCCCGGTCGCCGCCGAGGCAGAAGTCCGGACCGGCGCCGGACAGCACCACGGCGCGGACGGCCGGGTCCGGCGCGGCCAGCACGGCGAGGAGGTCGCGCAGCACGGCCTCGGTGACGGCGTTGCCGGTCTCGGGGCTGTCCAGCTCGACGTACAGCACCGCGCCCCGGCGCTCGGCGTGGACGGCGCGGGGCGCCGGGGCGTGGGAACCGGCGGGCTCCGGATCGCCCGCCTCGTACGCGGCGCGGTCATGGGCCGCCTCGCCCGCGGGGGCCCGCCCGGGCGGCGCCGGCGGCTGGAGGGGGTACGGAGGGTACGGGATCGCCTCGGAGGAAACGTTCATGCCGCCACTCTCAAGGACATCACCCGGTGGAAGACCATCCGGGGTGCGAACTCGGGCTGGCCCACCACCCGCAGGGTCGGGAAGCGCCGCAGCAGCTGCCCCAGCAGGGTGCGCGCCTCCAGCCGGGCCAGGGCCGCGCCGAGGCAGTAGTGGGCGCCCCCGCCGAAGGCGATGTGGGAGCCCTTGCGGAGGACGTCGAAGGTGTGCGGAGCCGGATTGCGGCGCGGGTCGCGGTTGGCCGCGCCGTACATCACGTGGACCATGGTGTCCTTGGGAATGAACACCCCGGCCAGCTCCGTGTCCTCCCCCGCCACCCGGCTGTTGAGGCGGACCGGCGGGTCGTAGCGCAGCGCCTCCTCGACCGCGTCGTCGATGTGCTCCGGCCGGGCCCGCAGCCAGTCCCAGGTGCCCGGGGACCGGAGCAGCGACCACACCATCAGGGAGAGCGACGCCGCCGTGGCCTCCAGCGACGCGATGGTGACGAACATGGTGAGCTCGTAGACGGTCCGGTCGGTGGCCTCGCGGTCCGACTCCAGCGCGTCCCAGGTGCGGATCCAACCGGACACCACGTCGTCACCCGGGTGGGCACGACGCTCCTGGACGAGGTCGGTGAAGTACCGGCGCAGGTGCAGGGTGGCCGCTTCGGAGATCGCCAACTGGCTCTTGGTGGGCAGGAGTTCCTGGGCGTGCACCTGATTGTGGGTGATCTCCAGAATGTGCGCGTAGTCCTCCGGCGGAAGGTCCAGCCAGCGCCCGATGGTGTTGATCGGGAGCCGGTCGCCGACCAATGAGGCCAGGTCCGCCTCGCCGTCCACGCGTATTCGCTCGGCCAGCCGGTCGAGCAGCTCGGTGACGTCGGCCTCGATCTCCGGCGCCAGGGCCTGGAGGGTGTGGCGGCCGAAGAGGTTCCCGAGGCCCTGCCGCTGCCGGGTGTGGACGGGGGCGTTGAGCCGGTGGAGGGTCCGGCTCATCTCCTGGGTGGCGACGGCCTGCCAGCGCTCGGTCTCGGTCTGCCGCCCCTGCCAGGCCAGGTCGGGGACGAGCCAGTTCCTGCCGCGCAGGACCTGGTCGCACGCGTCGTAACCGGTGACCAGGTACCCGCCCCACGGCGCCGGCACGAGATCGCCCATGGCCCGCAGCTCGTCGTAGATCGGGAACGGATCGGCCAGCCCCTCCGCCGACCGCAGCCGCCGTAGCAACGGCACGGCGGCGCGGCGGTCGACGGTTCCAGCACGGCACTCCGGCGTCCCGGGGCGGGCTTCCATCATGGCGGTCACACGGGGCTCCTTGCGCTGGCGGGCAGTACGGCGGCGACCTACCCACCGGGAGCACGCTCAAGCGTCGAACGGAGTTGCCCCCGTCACATGCGCGAAGTCACCGGACCACGTGCACCGCTGAGCGGTCGTCCGGTCTCCCGCGCCGTCCCGGTCAGAGCCGGAAGACGTCCAGGAAGGAACTCCACCACCCCTTCTGCTTGGCCGGGGCCCGGCCCGCGGCGGGCGCCGCGGCGGTGGCGGCCGGCGGGTGCGGCGTCCCGTTGGCGGCGGCCTGGCCGGCCGGCGGGCCACCGAGGCCGGCTCCCGTGCCCGCCACCGGGGGGCGGACGGGCGCCGGGCTGAACCGCACCGGCAGCGAGACCAGTCCGCGCTGGAACGGGCCCGGCCGCCAGCCCACGCTCCGCGCGGGCACCGCGAGCGTGACGTCCGGCAGCGCGTTGAGCAGGCACTCGATCGCGGTCAGCGCGATCAGCTGGGCCGGCGACTTGGCCGGGCAGGCGTGCGGGCCGGCGCCCCAGGCCAGGTGGGCGCCCTTGCTGAGGGTCAGTCGGGCGTCGGTCAGCGCCGGGTCGGTGTTGGCGGCGGCGAAGCTGATCACCACCGGGCTGTCCGCGGGCATCCGGACCCCGCCCACCTCGACGTCCTGCATCGGGAAGTGCGTCGCGTAGTTGGCGATCGGCGGGTTGTTCCACAGCACGTCGTCGAGGGCGTCCTCGATGCGCATCCCGGAGCCGGCGTCACCGGACAGCAGCAGGAGCAGCGCGTTGCCTATCAGGTTGCGCTCGGGCTCGACCCCGGCGCCCATCAGCATGACCAGCTGGTCCTTGAGCTCCTCGTCGCGCAGCCCGGCCGGGTGCTGGACGAGCCACGAGGTGATGTCGTCGCCGGGCTGGCGGCGCTTCAGCGCGACCAGGTCCATCAGGCAGGCGTTCAGCTCCTCGTTGGCCTGGAGCACGTCCAGCCCGTCGAAGAGCGCGGACATGCTGCGGGTCAGCCGGTCGCCGATGTCGGCCGGGCAGCCGAAGAGCTGGTTGAACAGCAGCAGCGGCAGCAGCTTGGCGTAGTCGTTGATCAGGTCGGCCCGGCCCAGCGGGCTGAACTGGTCGATCAGGTAGCCGGCGATCCGCTCGACGTGCCGGTTGAGCCGGTTGTCGTTGAGCCGCTCCAGGCTCTCGGTGACGGCCTTGCGCAGCCGGAGGTGCTCGGTGCCGTCCGTGAACAGGCAGTTGGGCCGGTAGAACATCATCGGCAGGACGGGGCTGTCCATCGGCACCCGCCCCTCCTTCAGCGCCGACCACCGTCGGGAGTCCCGGGCGAACAGCCCCGGGTTCTGCAGCACCCGCAGGGCGACCTCGTGCGAGGTCACCAGCGTGGCGTCCACACCGGGCGACAACTCCACGGGCGCGACGGGGCCGTGCGCGCGCAGCGCGTCGTAGACCGCCTCGGGGTCGGACGAGAACATCTCCCCGTACAGCGGGGTCGAGCCGCCGTGCATCGGGCAGCCCGGGGGCGGCGACTGCGGGGCGGAGCGCTGCGGAGATTCCATGGGTCGTTCCTCGGAAATGGCCCCGGGCGGGTGCGGCCCCGGGAGGCGGTGACGGGGGGCGGTGACGGGGAAGGGTCAGGAGGCGCGTTCGAGCAGGTGCCGGACGAGGGTCAGCAGCGCGTCGGCCGACGACCGCTGGTCGCGGGCGTCGCAGAACACCACCGGCGTGTGCGGCAGCAGGTCGAGCGCCTCGCGCAGCTCGTCCTCGGTGTAGTCGCTCTGCCGGTCGAAGCTGTTGACCGCCACGGCGTACTCCAGGCCGTACTGCTCGATCAGGTCGATGACGGGGAAGGTGTCCGTGAGCCGGGTCGGGTCGGTCAGCAGCAGCGCTCCCAGCGCCCCCCGCGCCATGTCCTCCCAGAGCTGCATGAAGCGCTGCTGGCCCGGCGTGCCGAACAGGTACAGCACCAGGTCGTCGCCGAGCGTCAGCCGGCCGAAGTCCAGGGCCACGGTCGTGGTCTTCTTGTCCGGTGCGCCCCGGAGGTCGTCGACGCCGGTGGACGCCTGCGTCATCTTCTCCTCGGTGCTCAGCGGGGCGATCTCCGACAGGGCGCCGATGAGCGTGGTCTTGCCGACCGCGAAGTGGCCCACGACCAGGATCTTGACGGCGGTCGTCACCCCGCCCGGGACGTAGATGTCCTCAGGCGAACCGGCGTTGAAGTCCATGCAGTACCTTCTCTAGAAGTCTCGGATCCGGGGCCTGGGCCGGTGGCGGGGCCGCCCGGCGCAGCAGCCGCCCCTCGCGGATCAGGTCCGTCAGCAGCAGCCGGACCACCCCCACCGGGAGCACCAGGTGGGCCGCGACCTCGGCCACCGAGAGGTAGCCGCCGGAGCACAGTTCCCAGATCGCCGTGGTCTCCGGGCTCGGCCGGGCCGGGAGGCCCTGCTCGGGAGCGACGGTGACCAGGGTGATCAGGGACAGGTCGTCCGCACTCGGCAGCTCACGGCCGCCGGTGATGACATAGGAGCGGATGAATCCGCTGGCAACCCGCTGCTCCTCGCCGGGAACCGTCATGAGCCGCTGTGTGTGCTCTGGCGCGGCGCCGCTGTCATGGCCCGTCCGAGCGCGCCCACCTGCTGCTGCATCCGGAAGGACATCGCCTCCATGTCCACGTCGGAGGCGGTGGAGGCCGCGAGGTAGGCGCCGCTGCCGGCCGCGATCAGGAAGATCCAGCCGTGGTCGTACTCCAGGAGCGTCTGGCGCCACGTCCCGCCGTTGCCCCCGACGAACGGGGCCACCGCGCGGCTCAGCGACTGCATCGAACTCATCGCGGCGGCGTTGGTCTCCGCCTCGTCGCGGCCGATCTCGCTGGACCGTTCGAGCAGGAGGCCGTCGGCGGAGACGAGAATGGCGTGCCGGGCACCGCGCACCTGCAGCACGTCGTTGAGCACCCAGGTCAGATCAGGGCTCACTGGATCTCGGTTCCTTCCGTGGTCATGGTGTTGCGCCCGGACAGCGTCCCGCGCTGGAACGCGCCGAGGCGGGACGCCGTCTCCTGGCCGGTGCTCGGCACCGGCTCGTCGACGCGGCCGGAGTCCTGCGGGTGCGGGACCACCGAGACAGTGCGCTGGCGGCGGCGCCTGGGCAGCCGTCCGTCCGCCGTCATCTCCGGGACCGCCTGCGCCGCGGCCGGGGCGACCTGGGCGAGGGCGGCCGGAACGGGCTCGGGCAGCGACGCGAGCCGCTGCGCCCGGGCCGGTACGGGCTGCTCCACCGGCTCCCCCTGGTACTCACCCTGGTACGTGCTCGGGTACGTGCTCTGCTGGGCGCCGTCGTACTCGCCCTGGTAGGCGTTCTGCTGGGCGCCCTGGTAGGCGCCGCTGTAGTCGCCGTGGCCGGCGGCCGCCGGGGGCGCGACCTCGCTGCTGAGCAGTTCGGCGGGCAGCAGCACCACGGCCCGCACACCGCCGTACGGGGAGACCGAGTCGACCGAGACCCGGAAGCCGTAGCGGGCGGCCAGCATGCCGGAGACGGCGAAGCCGAACTTCGGGGGGTTGCCGAGGCCGGTGAGGCTGATCGGCGCACCGGGGTTCAGGAGCGCGGCGGCGCGGTCCTTCTCCTCCTGCCCCATGCCGAGGCCGGCGTCGTCGATGATCAGGCAGACCCCGGTCGGGACGGCCTGGACGCTGATCTCCACCGGGGTGTCCGGCGCGGAGTAGTTGGTGGCGTTGGCCAGCAGCTCGGCCAGCACGACGGCGACCGGCTCGACGACCTTGCTGACCAGCGAGACGCTGACCCGGGAGTGGATCTGCACCCGGTCGAAGTGCCGGATCCGGCCCTGGGCGCTGCGGGCCACGTCGTAGATCGAGGCGACGGTCTCCCGGCGGCCCAGCCAGCCGCCGCAGAGCACCGCGATGCCCTGGGCGCGCCGGCCGAACTGGCTGTTGGTGTGGTCGATCAGCATCAGGTCGGCGAGGATCTGCGGGCTGTCGCCGTACTTGCGCTGGACCTTGTCGATGACGACCTGCTGCTCGTCGGCCAGACCCTGCAGGGTCCGCATCGCCGCCTTGAGGACGGCCTTGGTGTCCTCCTCGGCGTCCCGGCGGACCTCCGCCAGCACGGCCGCGTGCTGGCTCTGCAGGCGCGAGTTCAGCGCGCCGAGTTCGTCGCGTTGCCGCTGCGCCTGGGCGGCCGTCTCCTCAAGGGAAACGTTTCGCCTGCGCAGGGAGAGGTTCGTCCTGCGGGCTTGGAGGGAGACCCCGACTACTACGAGCATCACCACGATGGAGACCCAGAAAAAGGGTTCCTGCACAAATGACGTCATGAAACTCTCTTCAGGTGGCATCGCGTCAGGAACTGGTCCGGACCGCCCTGCGCGGGTGGGACTGGCGGCCTGCTCCCCGCCGAAAGACACCTGTTGTTCCAGCACGTCGGTGGAGCTCTTCCGGCACGGGACCTGCGGCAACGCCTATCGCGGAGTTAGCTTACTGCAACTCTTGGCATGTCAGAACAGCTGCCAATCAGGGCAGTTGGGGAGGAACTCCGCCACCTGACGACACTTCGGGGCCGACGTACCGGACATTGTGACCCCGCGTTCACCCGCACCTCACATCCGGGCCACAAACGGATTCGCACCTGGAGTGACCGCCCTGACACGCTCCGCCTCGACGCCCTCCCGCCGGCCGCAGCCCCGGCCGCAGCCCCGGCCGCCGACCCGGCCACCGACCCGGCCACCGACCCGGAGAACGACGACGGCGGGGCCGCGTCCGAAGACGCGGCCCCGCCGTCCGGGCCGTCCGGCTCCCGGTCGTCAGCGCATCGAACCCGTGCGGAGCAGGGTGCGGATGACGCGCATCGCGACGGAGAGGCTGGACAGCTCGTAGTTGTCCGAACCCCTTATGTCGTCGAGCGTGCTCTTGGCGCGGTTCAGCAGGGTGGAGTTGAGCTCCGCCCAGGCGGTGTACCGCTCCTCGGGGGTCGCGCCCTCGGGGCCGCAGGCCAGGATGTCGGCGGTCAGCGCCGCGTGGGCCGCGAAGAGGTCCTCGCGGATCGCCGCGCGGGCCATCGACGACCAGCGGTCGGTCCGCGGCAGCTCGATGATGCGGTCGAGCAGGTGGGTGATCTGCAGGCGGTCGGCCAGGTCGTAGTACAGCTCGGCGACCTCGGCGACGTCCTTGCCGGACCGGTCCGCGACCTCGGTGATGTCCAGGGTCGGGAAGGTCGAGGACAGACCCGCGATCCGGGTGGCCAGCTCCTCCGGCACGCCGGCCGCGGCGAGCTCGCCGTAGACCGACTCGAACCAGGCCAGGTCCTCGCCGCGCAGCGGCTTGGGCAGCGAGCCCCAGACCTGGTTGACCCGGTCGTGGAAGAACTCGATGGTGCCGGCGATGTCGAGCGGCTGGCGGCGGTTGTTCAGCATCCACCGGGTGGCGCGCTCGACGAGCCGGCGCGAGTGCAGCCGCATCCTGGTCTGGGCGCCGGCCGGGACCCGGTTGTCCAGGGCCTCGATCTCGGACCAGATCTGCTCCAGGCTGAAGACGGCCCGCGCGGCGGTGTGCGTCCGGGCGATCTCCTCGTACGTGGCGCCGGTCTCCTCCTTCAGCCGGAAGGCGAAGGTGCAGCCACCGCGGTTGATCGTGTCGTTGACGATCAGCGTGGTGATGATCTCGCGGCGCAGCGCGTGGTTGTCGATCGCCTCGGCGAACCGGGCCCGCAGCGCGCTGGGGAAGTACTCGTGCAGCGCGGTGCGGAAGAACGGGTCGTCGGGCAGCTCGGTGGCGAGCAGCTCGTCGGCCAGGGTGATCTTGGTGTAGGCGAGCAGCACCGACAGCTCGGGCTGCGAGAGGCCGCGGCCGTTCTGCTGGCGCTCGCGGATCTGCCGCTCGGTGGGCAGGAACTCCAGCCCGCGGTCGAGCCGGCCGTCGCGCTCCAGGCGGTTGATCATCCGGGAGTGGACGTTGACCATGCTGGTCGCCTGGGCGACGGCGTTGGCCAGCACCACGTTCTGCGCGTAGTTGTTGCGCAGCACCAGGTGGCCGACCTCGTCGGTCATCTCGGCGAGCAGCTGGTTGCGCTGCTTGACCGTCATGTCGCCGTCCCCGACGACCTGGTTGAGCAGGATCTTGATGTTGACCTCGTGGTCCGAGGTGTCCACCCCGGCCGAGTTGTCGATGGCGTCGGTGTTGATCCAGCCGCCGGCGCCCTGCGGGCCGCCGGACGCCGCGTACTCGATCCGGCCGAGCTGGGTGCAGCCGAGGTTGCCGCCCTCGCCGACGACCCGGACCCGCAGCTGCTCGCCGTTGACCCGGATGGCGTCGTTGGCCTTGTCGCCGACCTCGGCGTTGGTCTCGGTGGAGGCCTTGACGTAGGTGCCGATGCCGCCGTTCCAGAACAGGTCGACCGGCGCCTGGAGGATCCGCTTCATCAGCTCGGCGGGGGTGAGCCGGCTCTCCTCGACGCCGAGCGCGGCCCGCACCTGCGAGGTCAGCTGGATCGACTTGGCGCTGCGCGGGAAGACCCCGCCGCCGGTCGAGATCAGCGACTTGTCGTAGTCGTCCCAGGAGCTGCGCGGCAGCTCGAAGAGGCGGCGGCGCTCGGCGTACGAGACGGCCGCGTCCGGGTTGGGGTCGAGGAAGATGTGCCGGTGGTCGAAGGCGGCGACCAGGCGGATGTGCTCGCTGAGCAGCATGCCGTTGCCGAAGACGTCACCGGACATGTCGCCGATGCCGACGACGGTGAAGTCCTCGGACTGGGTGTCGTGGCCGAGCTCGCGGAAGTTGCGCTTGACCGACTCCCAGGCGCCGCGGGCGGTGATGCCCATGCCCTTGTGGTCGTAGCCGGCCGAACCGCCGGAGGCGAACGCGTCGCCCAGCCAGAAGCCGTACGACTCGGCGACGCCGTTGGCGATGTCGGAGAAGGTCGCGGTGCCCTTGTCCGCGGCGACGACCAGGTAGGTGTCGTCCTCGTCGTGGCGGACCACGTCCGCCGGGTGGACGACCTCGCCGCCCTTGAGGTTGTCGGTGATGTCCAGCAGCGCCGAGATGAAGGTCTTGTAGGAGGAGATGCCCTCGGCCAGCCAGGCGTCCCGGTCCACCGACGGGTCCGGCAGCTGCTTGGCGACGAAGCCGCCCTTGGCGCCGACCGGCACGATGACGGTGTTCTTCACCATCTGCGCCTTGACCAGGCCCAGGATCTCGGTGCGGAAGTCCTCACGCCGGTCGGACCAGCGCAGACCGCCGCGGGCGACCTTGCCGAAGCGCAGGTGCACGCCCTCGACCTGCGGCGAGTACACCCAGATCTCGAACGCGGGGCGCGGGGCCGGCAGGTCCGGGATGGCCTTCGGGTCGAACTTCATCGACACGTAGGAGTGCCAGGCGCCCGCTTCTCCGGTGTGCTGGAAGAAGTTGGTGCGCAGGGTGGCCTTGATGAGGTGCAGGAAGGAGCGCAGGATGCGGTCCTCGTCCAGCGAGGCGACCTCGTCCAGCGCGCCGGACAGCTCCTCCAGGATGGCGTCGGTCAGCTCGGCCGCGCCCAGCTGGTGGCTGGGGCTCAGCCGGGCCTCGAAGAGGTTGACCAGCAGCCGGGTGCTGTGGGTGTTGTTGCGGAGCGCGTCCTCCATGTAGTCCTGGGAGAACGTCGAGCCGGCCTGGCGCAGGTACTTGGCGTACGCGCGCAGCATCATCGCCTGGCGCCAGGTCAGCCCGGCGGTCAGCACCAGCTCGTTGAAGCCGTCGTTCTCGGCCTTGCCGGTCCAGGTGGCGGCGAAGGTCTCCTGGAAGCGGTCGCGCGCCTCGTCGGTCAGCTCGACGGCCTCGCGCAGCCGCAGGCCGAAGTCGTAGACCCAGGCGGTGGTCTGGTCCGAGCGGGTCAGCGCGTAGGGGTGCTCGTCGAGCACCTCGACGCCCAGGCGCTGCAGGACCGGCAGGACCTCGGTCAGCGAGATCGGGCCGCCGACCCGGTAGATCTTGAAGCGGCGCTCGTCGTCGCCCGCGCCGACCGGCTGGTACAGGTTGAGGCGGAAGTCGCCCTCGCCGTGCAGCGACTCGATCTGCTTGAGGTCGGCGACGGCGGTGCGCGCGGTGAAGTCGGCGCGGTAGCCGTCGGGGAAGGCGTTGGCGTACTTGCGGGACAGCTCGGCGGCCCGCTCCTCGCCCAGCTCCAGGTGCAGCTGGTCGTTGAAGCCGTCCATCCAGAACCGGGCGGCCTCGGCGAGCTTGCCCTCGATCCGCTCGATCTCGGCGTCGGTCAGGTGCGGCAGCTCGCTGCCGGGGGTGACCCGGACGACGAAGTGCAGCCGGGTCAGCACGGACTCCGTCGACCAGACCGTGTAGTCGATCGAGGCGCCGTTGAGCTCCTGCATCAGGATGTCCATCAGGCGCAGCCGGATGCGGGTGGTGTAGCGGTCGCGCGGCAGGTACACCAGCGCGGAGAAGTAGCGCCCGTACTCGTCCTGGCGCAGGAAGAGCCGCAGCCGGCGGCGCTCCTGGAGGTAGAGCACGCTGGTGGCGATCTGGAGCAGTTCCTCGGCCGGGGTCTGGAAGATCTCGTCCCGGGGGAAGGTCTCCAGGATCTGCACCAGGTCGCGGCCGTCGTGGCTCTCGGTGGAGAAGCCGGAGCTGAGGACGACGTCCTGGACCTTGCGGCGGACCACCGGGATGCGGCTGACCGACTCGGTGTAGGCGGCGGCCGAGAACAGGCCGAGGAAGCGGCGCTCGCCGACGACCTCGCCGTTGGCGTCGAACTTCTTCACGCCGACGTAGTCGAGGTAGGCCGGGCGGTGCACGGTGGAGCGGCTGTTGGCCTTGGTGAGGACGAGCAGCTTCTTCTCGTGGGCCTTGGCGCGCACCGGCGCGGAGAGCCGGCCGAAGGCCTCGCTGACCGGGTGGTGGTCGTCGTCGTGGCTGAGCGGGTCGGAGCGCAGGATGCCGAGGCCGGTGCCGGCGACGGCCTTCAGGACCTCCTCGCCCTCGTGCTCCACCAGGTCGTACTCGCGGTAGCCGAGGAAGGTGAAGTGGTCGTCGGCCAGCCAGCGCATCAGCTCCCAGGCCTCGCCGACCTCCTGCTCGGGCAGGTGGGCCGGGGGCTCCTCGGCGAGCTCGTCGGCGAGCCGCAGCGCGGACTCGCGCATCTTCGTCCAGTCCTCGACGACCTCGCGGACGTCGCCCAGGACCCGGCGCAGGTCGGCCTCGATCGCGCGGAGGTCGTCGCGGTCGGTCTCGCGGTCGACCTCGATGTGCATCCAGGACTCGACGACGGCGTCGGCGGGCCACTCGGTGCCGGCGGCCTGGCTGCGGGCGCAGGCGTCGATGTCCAGGATCTCCAGCAGCTTGCCGGTGATGTCACGGCGGACCACCAGCTGGGGGTGGATCACGATGTGGATCGCCCGGTCCTGGCGGGACAGCTCGTTGGTGACCGAGTCGACCAGGAAGGGCATGTCGTCCGTGACGACCTCGACCACGGTGTGGCCGCAGGACCAGCCGTTCTCCTCCACCGACGGGGTGTGCACGCGGACCTCGGCGGTGCCCTGCGGGCGCTTGAGGCCGAGGCGGTAGTGGGAGGCGGCCGCGCCGTACACGTCGACCGGGTCGCGGTCGACCAGGTCCTCGGGCGCGGTGTGGAGGTAGTAGTGGTGCAGGTACGCGGTCAGAGCGCCGTTGCTCAGACCCTCCCCCGGCGCCGCTCCCCCCACCTGGCTGTTCTCAGCGGCTGCTGCTGCCTTCGTGAGCAGTTCGGCCTTGGCTGCGTCCAGCTTGGTCTGCATGACTTCTTGGCTCCTGTCGCGCGCCGTTGCGTGACTCGGTGGTGTGTGGTCTCACCGCCGGGTCCACCGCAATCCTGCCGCACCAACCGGCTGAAAGGTCTCCATGGCGCGCATGAAACACCTCCGCAGCGGGTAGGACGAGACGTTCGGCCTGCAGCCACCCGACGACGCCAGCCAGCCTAACGGGCCGATTCGAAGGTGTCAGGGGACAGGGAGGCGCAATCCTGCAGGAAGATCCCGCCGTCCTGGACACCATGTCCAATCCGACCCGCTGTGTTCGCCATCAGCCCATATGCGGGTGAACATACGTGGTCGGCGGGACGAAGGTCTCCTTGATCGACCGCGCCGAGGTCCAGCGCAGCAGGTTCTGGGCGGCGCCGGCCTTGTCGTTGGTGCCGGAGGCCCGGCCGCCGCCGAACGGCTGCTGGCCGACCACCGCGCCGGTCGGCTTGTCGTTGATGTAGAAGTTGCCCGCCGCGAAGCGCAGCTCCTCCACCGCCTGTGCGATGGCGTAGCGGTCCTGCGCGATCACCGCACCGGTGAGGCCGTACGGCGCGCCCGAGTCCACCCGTCGCAGGACGTCTTCCCAGCGGGAGTCCTCGTAGACGTGGACGGCCAGGATCGGACCGAAGTACTCGGTGCGGAAGATCTCGCCCCGGTGGTCGGAGGAGACCAGCACGGTGGGGCGGACGAACCAGCCGATCGCGTCGTCGTACTGCCCGCCGGCCGCCAGCTCCACCGTCGGGTCGGCCTTGGCCCGGTCGATCGCGTCGCGGTTCTTCTCGAAGGCGCGCCGGTCGATCAGCGCGCCCATGAAGTTGGACAGGTCGGTGACGTCGCCGACGGCCAGCGCGTCCACCTCGGCCAGGAACTCGTCCTTGATCGTCTGCCAGAGGCTGCGCGGCAGGTAGGCCCGGGAGAGCGCCGAGCACTTCTGGCCCTGGTACTCGAAGGCGCCGCGGATCAGCGCGGTCCGCACGATCGCCGGGTCGGCCGAGCGGTGGGCGAGCAGGAAGTCCTTGCCGCCGGTCTCGCCGACGATCCGCGGGTACGTCCGGTAGCCGCCGATGTTGGCGCCGACGGTCTGCCAGAGCGACTGGAAGGTGGCGGTGGAGCCGGTGAAGTGCAGCCCGGCGAGGGCGGGGTCGGTGAGTGCCACCTGGGAGAGCTGCTGCCCGTCGCCGGTCACCATGTTGATCACCCCGGGCGGCAGGCCGGCGGCCTCCAGCAGGCGCATCAGGTAGTACGCGGCCAGGGTCTGGGTGGGCGCCGGCTTCCAGACCACGGTGTTGCCCATCAGGGCCGGCGCGGTCGGCAGGTTGCCCGCGATCGCGGTGAAGTTGAACGGGGTGACCGCGTAGACGAAGCCCTCCAGCGGGCGGTGGTCGGTGCGGTTCCACACCCCGGGCGAGGAGATCGGCTGGTCGGCCAGGATCTCGCGGGCGAACCGCACGTTGAACCGCCAGAAGTCGATCAGCTCGCAGGCGGAGTCGATCTCGGCCTGCTGGACCGTCTTGGACTGGCCCAGCATGGTGGCCGCGTTGAGGGTCTCCCGCCAGGGGCCGGCCAGCAGGTCGGCGGCGCGCAGGAAGACCGCCGCCCGGTCGTCGAAGGACAGCCCGCGCCACTCGCGCCCGGCCGCCAGCGCCGCGTCCACCGCGGCCCGGGCGTCCTCCCGGGTGGCGTTGCCCAGCACCCCCAGCTTCGCCGCGTGGTGGTGCGGCTGGACGACCTCGATCCGCTCGCCGCCGCCGAACCGCTGCTCGCCGGCGATGGTCATCGGCAGCGGGATCTGCTCGGCGGCCAGCTCGTCCAGCCGGCGCACCAGCCCGGTCCGCTCCGGGCTGCCGGGCGCGTACCCGTGCACCGGCTCGTTGCCCGGGGTCGGGACCTGGGTGACTGCGTCGATGGGCATGGCGGCTCCGCTCGTCGTCCTGATGGCCTGGCGTCAATCCAGACTGACGAGCGGAGGGCCGGTTCGCCCGCTCGGACACGCCACCGGTGGACGTGGTTCGCGCCACGTCCGGGCGCCGGGCCACCGGACGCCGGGCTACCGGGCCGGACTCAGCCGACCAGGCTCGCGGCCAGCTCGACGGCCTCGGCCAGGCTGTCCACCACCGGGACGCCCACCGGCTCCAGCTTCGCCCGGGTGTGCGAGCCACCGGTGTACAGCACCGCGTGCGCACCCGCGCTCAGCGCCGCCAGCGCGTCGTCCGCGGCGTCGCCGATCAGCACCGTGCGGGCCGGGTCCACCTGTTCCCCGAGCGCGGCCAGGTGCCTGGCCAGGTGCTCCGCCTTCTGGCCACCGGCGGGCCCGCTGCGGCCGTCCACCCGGAGGAAGTGACCGGTCAGGCCGAAGCCGTCGACCACCGGCAGCAGCTTGTGGTGCTCGTACATCGACAGCAGGGACTGGCTGTGCCCGGCCTCCCCCCAGCCGCTCAGCAGCTCCAGCACGCCCTCGGTCAGCCCGCACGCCACGCTCAGCTCCAGATAGCGGTCGTGGAAGACGTCGTCGAGCCGCAGCCACTCGGCGTCGGAGGGCATCCGACCGAGCAGCCGCTGGTAGAAGCGGGGAATCGGGATCTCGTACTGCTCGCGGTACTCCTGCATGGTCATCGGGCCGATGCCGATGGTCGCGAACGCGGCGTTGCTCGCGCCGAGCACCGCCTCCATGTCGTGGAAGAGCGTGCCGTTCCAGTCCCAGACGATATGAGTGCGCACGCAGGGAACGGTAACCCCGGTCACCGACGAAGCGGTACGACGGGGTGGCCGGGGCCCGGCGGGCGGGCGGCGCGAGGCGGGCCGCTCAGGCCGCCCCGGGCCGGGCTCAGGGCAGCAGGGCGGCGATCTCCTGGGTGGCGAACCAGAGCAGCTCGTGGTCCTCGGCGCCGTCCACGGTGAACTGGGCGTCCTGATCGCCCTCGTCGGCCGCGGCGACGGCCGCGACCGCCGCCTCGACGTCCGCGACCACCTCCTGGTCGGCCACGTCCGCGTGCACCGCGGCCGCCTTCGCCAGCCGCACCGGCCCGGCCAGCACCACCCGGCCCAGCGAGGCCTGGTCCTGGTACTCGTCGCCGGGGAACGGCCGCACCGCGGAGTCGGCGACGTCCAGCGCCACCACCACCCGGCGGCGCGGCGCCTGCGGGTCGGCGGCCAGCAGCCGCAGCGAGGACTGCGCGGCCCGGTTCAGCGCCGCGTACTCCAGCTCTTCGAGGTCGTCACTGACGTACCACTCGCGCAGCGCGGGGGTCACGGCGTACGCCGCGGACTGCTCCAGGGCGCCGCCCGGGTGCGCCGCTGCCAGGCCGGTCAGGGTGGTGGGCACGTACACGCGCATCGGTGGCACTCTCCGGTTCGTCCAGCGGCACAGCTTCCAGCGCCCCAAGAATAAGCGCCGGGGTGGCATCCGTGATCACGCGCTCACTCCCGCCCGCACCGCCGGCTCCCGGCGACGGCGCCGCGCACCGCCGGTGCCGCCGGGAACCGGGCCGGCCGGCGGCCCTGCGGCGTGCCGGACACGGCCGCCGACCACCCGGGGCGCCGGCCGGATCACCGCACGCGAGGGGACCGGGCGCCCCCGGCGGCCGGGCACGCCCTCGACCCGAGCACGCGCCCCCGGCCGCCACGACCCGCCGCACGCGCTGCCCCCACCGGCGACCGCCCGCGCGCGGGCCGGATCACCGCACGCCGTCCAGGGCCGCCCGGCTGGTCCGCAGCGCGCTCTCCAGCACCGCTCCGCGGCGGGCCGGGTCCATCATGTTCGGGCCCATCACCGTCAGGTCCGCCAGGGTCGGCGCGAGCAGGTGCACCCGGACGCCGCTCGCCCGCAGCAGCCGGGTCTCCCGCATCAGCTGCCTGGTCACCGCCCGGCGGTAGCGGCCGACCAGCTGGGCGAGCACCCCGCGCGGGCGGTCCCGGGCGCGCCACTCGCGCAGCGCCACCACGGTGCCGCGACCGGGCTCGGCGCGCCCGCGCGGGTGCAGCCGCAGCGCCATCGGGGCGAGCACGAACACCTCGTCCAGACCGCGGCCGAGCATCAGATCGGCGTTGGTGGCCGACCAGCAGCCGCCGTCCACGTACGCCGAGCCGTTCACCCGGACCGGGGCGAACCAGCCGGGGATCGCGCAGGAGGCCATCACCGCGTCGGCGACGGCGGCGGCCGGCGCGCCCGGATCGCCGAAGACCACCCGGCGGCCGCCGCGGTAGTCCACCGCCGCCACCCGCAGCGGCGAGCCGGCCGGCCAGCCGTCCCCGCCCAGCAGACCGCGCACCAGCTCGCCGACGGGCTCCAGCGAGCCGCGGCCGTGCGGCGCCATCGCCGACACCATGGTCAGCAGCGGGTACTCGCGCGGGTGGCGGACGGCGTCCCGCAGCAGGCCCGGCGAGCCGATGCCGGCGCGCGGGCGCGGGGGCAGCGCCCCGCCGACCGCGGTCTCGTAGTCGAAGGCCACCCCGGCCAGCGGGCCGTCCGGAATCGGCAGACCGCGCTGGTGGTCGCGGAGCTCGCCGGTACCGACCCCACCGGCCAGCATCGCGGCGAGGATCGCGCCCGCCGACGTCCCGAGCACCACCTCGGCGCCGCCCGGCCGCCAGCCGACCGCCTCCTCGACGGCGCAGAGCGCGCCGACCGTCCACGCCGCGCCCAGCATCCCGCCACCGCCCAGCACCAGGCCGCGCCGGGGCCGGCCGTCGGCGGGCGGCGCCGACGACGACGCCCGTGTCTGCGCTACCCATGTCGTCATGCCGGCCGCCTGTCCTCGTCGGGGCGCTGTCGTGGTCCGTCCTCCACGGTTCCCGGACCGGCTCCGATCGTGCGCGCCCAGGGCCAGGCGGCGCAACGTCGCGCCCGGCGGGCGCGCCGCCCGTCCCGACGGTGCGGGGTGTCCCCTTTCGGGCCTTCCCGCTGGCCCCGGTACGTCAACCGGGCGCCCTCCCGACGGGCCCGGCGGCCCTTGCGGCACCGGGTCTTTCACCCGGATAGGTGAGACCGCGGGCGGGCCCGCCGGATGCGCCGAACCCGCTTGCCGCCCCGCGCGGCACCGGGCTACCAAGGACCCGTCCGTACCCGCACCAACTGCCCGGGAGGGCCCCATGACCACCAGCCCGGTCCCCGCCGCCGCCCAGCCCGCCCCCCGACCCGCCGGGCCGACCGCCGTACCGCCCGGCGGCCACGGTGGCCGGCCCGTCCGCCCCTCGGCCCACCCGCACCGGCCGCACCACCCCACCGCCCGGACCGGCCACCACCCCTACGACGGCCGGCGACCGCGCCGGCCCCGGACCGCCTGCGCCGCCCCCGCCGCCCCGGGCCCCCACACCGGGCTGAGCACACGGTTCGCCCACCAGCTGGTCGAGGTGCTCACCGGCGCCCGGCCGTCCGGCCAGCTGATGCGGCACACCAGCCTGGACGGCTACGGCCAGCTCGCCTCGCTCGTCCGGATCGGCATCCTGCGGCGCGGCGGCGCCGCCGACCGGCCCCGGCTCGGGCCGGTGCACGACCGGTCGCCCTCGCCCGACGCGATCGAGGCCTGCGTCCGGGTCGACCTCGGCAGCCGGCACCACATGGTGGCGTTCCGGCTGGAGCAGCGCGGGGCGGCCGGGCAGTGGCAGTGCACCGCCGTGGAGGCCCGGTGAACCCGCCCGGCGCGACCGTCCCGTCGCACCGCCCCCGGTCCCGGACGGGCGCCGCACCGGGCCGCGGCGGCCGGCCCGCACCAGGTGCCCCCGGCGGCTCCCGCGACGGCGCCACGCGGCCCGCACGGGCCGCGTGGACCCCGCGGTCCGACCCCGCCCCACGGTCCGACCGGCCCGCCGACGCCGTGGGCAGCGGCACCGGCGCAACGGCGCAGGGCGCCACCCCCCTGCGGGAGTGGCGCCCTGCGTGGCGGCGGACCGGGCGGACCGGCCCCGCCTCAGCTCTTGCGACGGCGGCCCTTGGCCGACTTGGCGGCCTTGCGGCGCTCGGCGCGGGTCAGCCCGTCGCCCTCGTCCTCCGGCGCGAGGTCCTCGAAGTCACCCTCGACGACACCGCCACCGACCTCGTCCGAGGGGGCCGTGTAGTGCAGCCGCTGCGGCTTGGGGGCCTCCAGGCCCTTGGCCTTGATCTCCGGACGGGCGGCGTCCTTCTCCAGCTTGTCGAGCAGCACCTCGGCGTCCTCGACCGGCACCTCCTCGACCTGCTGCTCGACCTGGACCTCCAGGTTGAACAGGTAGCCGACGGACTCCTCCTTGATGCCCTCCATCATGGCGGTGAACATGTCGAAGCCCTCGCGCTGGTACTCGACCAGCGGGTCGCGCTGCGCCATGGCCCGCAGGCCGATGCCCTCCTGGAGGTAGTCCATCTCGTAGAGGTGCTCGCGCCAGCGGCGGTCCAGCACCGAGAGGACGACCCGGCGTTCCAGCTCGCGCATGATCTCCGCGCCGAGCTGGTCCTCGCGGGCGCCGTACTGCCCCTGGATGTCCTCCTGGATGACCTTGGTGAGGAACTCCGGGGTGAGTCCGGCCGTGCCGCCGGCGTCCTCCTCCAGCTGCTCCAGGTCCAGGGTGACGGGGTAGAGCTGCTTCAGCGCCGTCCAGAGCTTGTCGAGGTCCCAGTCGTCCTCGTAGCCCTCGCCGGTGGCCGCCTTGACGTACGCCTCGACGGTGTCGTCCATGAAGTGGCCGACCTGCTCCTGCAGGTCCTCGCCCTCCAGGACGCGGCGGCGCTCGCCGTAGATGACCTCGCGCTGGCGGTTCAGCACCTCGTCGTACTTGAGGACGTTCTTGCGGATCTCGAAGTTCTGCTGCTCGACCTGGGTCTGCGCCGAGGCGATGGCGCGGGTGACCATCTTGGACTCGATCGGCACGTCCTCGGGCACGTTGGCCATCGAGAGCACGCGCTCGACCATGCCGGCCTTGAACAGGCGCATCAGGTCGTCGCCGAGCGACAGGTAGAAGCGGGACTCGCCCGGGTCGCCCTGACGGCCGGAACGGCCGCGCAGCTGGTTGTCGATCCGGCGGGACTCGTGCCGCTCGGTGCCGAGGACGTAGAGGCCACCGGCCGCCTTGACCTCGTCCTGCTCCGCCTTCACGGACGCCTTGGCCTTCTCCAGCGCGGCCGGGAACGCCTCCTCGTACTCCTCCGGGGTGTCCACCGGGGTGATGCCGCGCTGGGCCAGCTCGGCCGCGGCGAGGTGGTCGGAGTTGCCGCCGAGCATGATGTCGGTGCCACGGCCGGCCATGTTGGTGGCGACGGTCACGGCGCCCTTGCGGCCCGCCTGCGCGACGATCTGCGCCTCGCGCTCGTGGTGCTTGGCGTTCAGCACCTCGTGCGGGATGCCGCGCTTGCGCAGCTCCTGCGACAGGTACTCGGACTTCTCCACCGACACGGTGCCGACCAGCACCGGCTGGCCCTTCTCGTGCTTCTCGGCGATGTCCTCGACCACGGCGGCGAACTTGGCCGGCTCCGACTTGTAGATCAGGTCGGGCTGGTCGATGCGCAGCGGGTCCCGGTTGGTCGGAATGGGCACCACGCCGAGCTTGTAGATCTGGTGGAACTCGGCGGCCTCGGTGGTACCGGTACCGGTCATTCCGGAAAGCTTGTCGTACAGGCGGAAGAAGTTCTGCAGGGTGATGGTGGCCAGCGTCTGGTTCTCGTTCTGGACCTCCACCCCCTCCTTCGCCTCGATCGCCTGGTGCATGCCCTCGTTGTAGCGGCGCCCGGCCAGGATGCGGCCGGTGTGCTCGTCGACGATCATGACCTCGCCGTTCATCACGACGTAGTCCTTGTCCCGCTTGTACAGCTCCTTGGCCTTGATGGCGTTGTTCAGGAAGCCGACCAGCGGGGTGTTCACCGACTCGTAGAGGTTGTCGATGCCGAGGTAGTCCTCGACCCGGGTGACACCCTCCTCCAGCACGCCGACGGTGCGCTTCTTCTCGTCGACCTCGTAGTCGCGCTCGATCTTCAGGCGCTGCACCAGCTTGGCGAAGTCGGCGTACCACTTGGTCGCCTGGTCCGCCGGGCCGGAGATGATCAGCGGGGTACGGGCCTCGTCGATGAGGATCGAGTCGACCTCGTCGACCACCGCGAAGTTGTGGCCGCGCTGGACGAGTTCGTCCTTCGACCAGGCCATGTTGTCGCGCAGGTAGTCGAAGCCGAACTCGTTGTTGGTGCCGTACGTGATGTCCATCGCGTACTGGCGCTTGCGCTCGGCGGGCGTCATGTTGCCCAGGATCACGCCGACTTCGAGGCCGAGGAAGCGGTGCACCCGGCCCATCCACTCCGAGTCGCGCTCGGCGAGGTAGTCGTTGACCGTGATCAGGTGGACGCCCTTGCCGGTCAGTGCGTTGAGGTAGGTGGGCAGGGTGCCGACCAGGGTCTTGCCCTCACCGGTGCGCATCTCGGCGACGTAGCCGAAGTGCAGCGCGGCGCCGCCCATGATCTGGACGTCGTAGTGCCGCTGCCCGAGCACTCGCCGGGCGGCCTCGCGGACGGTCGCGAACGCCTCGGGGAGGATGTCGTCCAGGGACTCACCGTCCGCGATCCGCTGCTTGTACTCGTCGGTCAGCGCGCGCAGCTCGGCGTCGGTGAGGTTGACGAAGTCCTCTTCGATGGAGTTGACCTGGGCAGCAATCCGCTGCAGCTTGCGAAGGATCTTGCCTTCGCCGGCGCGCAGGATCTTGTCGAAGACGGACACTTGAGCGGGCTCCTTGCCTGTATTGGCACTGGACGACTGCACGACGGGTTTACCCCACCGCACGGGCCATCGTATGCGAGGAGTCCAACACCCCGGGAGGTGCGTCAGCACGCTATTCCCGTGTCACCCGTGCGGGCACATGGCCCGATAGCATCGCCCACCGGGGCAAAACGGTCAGCTGCCCGGGCGGTTGAGCGGTCGAGCCGGTTATTCGGATGCCCGGTTTCCTTTCTGCACGGAATAATCCGTTCATGGCAGAGCACCCCGAACCCACCGCGCCCGACTCCGTTCCGGGCCTCCTGGTCACCGAGCGGCTGTTCCTGCGACCGCCCCGGGAATCCGACCTGGACGCGATCTTCGAGGCTTGCCAGGACCCGGAGATCCAGCGCTGGACGGTCGTTCCCAGCCCGTACCGCCGCGAGGACGCGGAGTACTTCGTCAACGACCTGGCCGTGAACGGCCGTCGCACCGGCGAGAACCTCGTCTGGTGCGTGGTCGAGCGCGCCGGTGGCGCCCTGGTCGGCGCCCAGGGGCTGGTCCGCGTCCCGGGCAGGCCGGGGACCGCCGAGGTCGGCTGGTGGGCCACCCGGGAGCACCGCGGCCGCGGGTACACCGTCGAGGCCGCCCGCGCGGTCGCCCACCACGCGATCACCGAGCTGGGCCTGCGCCGGCTGGAGTGGACGGCGTACGTGGGCAACGAGGGCTCCCGCGCGGTCGCCGAGAAGGTCGGCTTCCGCTTCGAGGGCACCCTGCGCTCGTACGCCGAGCAGCGCGGCGAGTTCCGCGACTCCTGGGTCGGCGGGCTGCTCGCCACCGACCTCGCCACCGACCTCGCGGACTGAGCGGCCCGTACCCCGACTCCGTACCCCGGCTCCGAGGCCCCGCCCCGCCGCCGGCGGCCGCCGACCACGCCCCGGCACCCGGTCCTTCCGGGCCGGGGCGTTGTCGGTGCCGCGGTCTACGCTCGCCGACATGACCGTCATGACTCCCGCCACGACCCTCGGCGCCGACGAGGCCCGCCGGATCGCCCTGCGCGCACAGGGCCTGCTCGGCGCGCCGGACCGCCGGGGCGGCGTCCGCGGAGTGCTGCGCCACCTCGGCGCCGTCCAGCTCGACACCATCTCGGTGCTGGCCCGCTCGCACGAGCTGGTCCCGTACGCCCGGCTCGGCGCCGTCGGCCGGCCCGCCGTCGACGCGGCCTACTGGGCGTCGGGAGCGAGCTTCGAGTACTGGTCGCACGCGGCCTGCATCCTGCCGATCGAGGAGTGGCCGCTCTTCGCGTTCCGCCGCCGGCGCTACCGCGAGCGCGCCCACGTCTGGGGCATGCAGGTGGACGCCGCCACCTACCGCGCCGTCCTGGCCAAGCTGCGCGACGAGGGGCCGCTCACCTCGACCGAGCTGGGCGGCGCCAAGAAGACGGCCGACTGGTGGGACTGGTCCGACACCAAGATCGCGGTGGAGCGGGCCCTGGCCTTCGGCGACGTGGTCTGCACCGAGCGCCGGAGCTGGAAGCGGGTCTACGCGCTGGCCGAACAGGCCATCCCCACCGAGCTGTTCGAGGCGGAGCCGACCGACGAGGACTGCCTGCGCACCCTGGTCGCCCAGGCCGGCGCCGCGCTCGGCGTGGCCACCCGGGCCGATCTGCTCGACTACCACCGTCTGAAGGCCGAGCAGCTGGACGCGGTGCTCGCCGACTCCGGCCTGGTCCCGGTGCGGGTCGCGGGCTGGGGCCCGGCCGGCGCCCCCGCCGCGGCCTGGGCCGATCCGGCCGCACTCGCCACCGCCCCGCGCGGCCGGCACCGCACCACGCTGCTCTCGCCGTTCGACTCGCTGATCTGGGACCGCTCGCGCACCGAGCGGATCTTCGGCATGACGCACCGGCTGGAGGCCTACACCCCCAAACACAAGCGGGTGCACGGCTACTTCGCGATGCCGCTGCTGGCCGGCGGGCAGCTGGTCGGCCGGGTCGATCCGGCCCGGGCGGGGGGCACCCTGGTGGCCCGTCAGGTCTCGCTGGACTCCGCGCGGCACGTCGGGGCGCTGGCGACCGCGCTGCGCGAGGCGGCCGCGTGGGTGGGCTGCGACAGCGTCCGGGTGGAGGCGCTGCACGACGAGGCGTTGCGCCCGGCGCTGGAGAAGCTGCTCGCCGACTGAGCCGGCACCGGGCCCGCGACGGGCTCCGCCGTCACCCTATTTCGAGGATCTTCTCCCGCATCGCGTAGACCACGGCCTCCATCCGGGAGTGCAGCTGGAGCTTCTCCAGGATGTTGCGCACGTGGTTCTTCACGGTGTTCTCGCTGATGAACAACTCCTTGGCGATCTCCCGGTTGTTCATCCCGGTCGCCACCAGCTTCAGCACTTCCAACTCCCGGTCGGTCAACCGGGGTGCGGGCACGAGGTCCCGGTCGTCGGAGCGGCGCTGGATCATCGACTTGAACTCGGTGAGCAGCTTGGAGGCCATCGACGGGCTGATCTGTGACTGGCCGTCGGCGACCGCCCGGATCGCGGTGGCCACCTCGTCGGTGGAGATCTCCTTGAGCAGGTACCCGGTGGCACCCGCCTTGATCGCCTCGTAGAGGTCGGCTTCCTCGTCGCTTATCGTCAGCATGATGATCTTGGTGCTGGGGGCCACGTCCTTGATCGCGGTGCAGGCCTCGATCCCGCTGCGACGGGGCATCCGAACATCCATCAGAATGATGTCGGGCAGCAGGTCGGCGGCCTTGAGCACGGCCTCCGCGCCGTCCCCCGCCTCACCGACGACGGTGATGTCCTCCTCCTCGGCGAGCACGATCTCCAGGCCGCGGCGGAACAGCGCGTGGTCGTCCACCACCAGGACGCGGATCGGCTCCCTCCGGCGCGGGGCGTAGTCGAGGTCCTCCCCCGACCCTCGCGCCACCCCCCCGACCGGCCCCGCACCGGGCCCCAGCCCGAAGTGATCCCCCATCCGCTCCTCCCCCGTCGCCGGTCGTCGTTCGCCAATCATTCCACGCCGCGGACGTCCTCCGGTCACCCTCCGATGCCGATTCCCTCGCACCGGGTGACCTCCCGGCGCCCGGAATCGGCCGGTCACCGGCCCGGACCGGCCCGGCACCCGCTCCGGAGCAGCCCCGAACGCCACGGAACACCCCCGAACGCGCCCGGAACGCCCCCCGAACGCCGGTGACCCCGGCGGCAGCGCCACCGGGGTCACCACTCCCACACCGCTCGGACGGTCAGTCCTCGTCGTCGGCGCCGCCGATGGCGCCGCCGGCACCGCCACCCGGCCCGGTCGTTCCGTCGGCCTTCAGGTGGATGACTCCGTAGTGGTAACCGTGCCGGCGGTAGACGACGCTCGGCAGGCCGCTGTCCTTCTCCACGAACAGGTAGAAGTCGTGGCCGACCAGTTCCATCTCGTAGAGCGCCTGGTCCAGCGCCATGGGGGCGGCCGGGTGGGTCTTCTCCCGGACCACCAGCGGGCCTTCGCCCTCCACTTCCAGGGATCCCATCATGGTCTTGCGGACGGCCCCGTTGGTCTCGTTCTCCGGCTTGGTCGTCTCGGGCAGCGCGGCCAGGGCCGCGGTCGCCTCGGCGACGCTGATGGGAGTACGGCCGTTGCCGCCCTTGTGCACCCGGCGCCGGTCCGCGGACTTGCGCAGCTGCGCGTCGAGCTTCGCCGAAGCCAGGTCGAGCGCCGCGTACGGGTCGCCGGCGGCGGCCTCGGCCCGGATCACCGGACCGCGGGTACGGAGAGTGATCTCCACCCGCTCGGACCGGTCGGCCTGACGCGGGTTGTGCTCCTTGGACACCTCGACGTCGAGGCTGATCACCTTGCCGTCGAACTTCTGGACCTTCTCCAGCTTCTCGGCCACGTGCTCGCGGAACCTCTTGGGCACCTCGGTCTTGCGGCCCTTGACGACGATGTCCACGCAGAACTCCGATCCCTCGTGCTGACGCCGATCCGGGTGCTACCGGATCGGGCTGAGACCCAGCCGGACCAGCCAATTCGCTGCTGACCCTCCACCTCCGCCGCGAGCGACGAAAGCGACTGGCCCTCACCTCACTTCCTCCCCACCAGGGACGGTTGAAACCCCCTGGAGCCTCATCGAACACCTCACACGGGGTTTTCGCCTCCCCAAACGGGAATACGGGTACGACCCGAGGCGGTGGGCTGGCGGTCAAGCTGTTGCACCCTGTCTACCCTCTTGCGAGTGAAGCATGGGTAAATACCTGGACAACACCCCCCGTACGGCGCATCCTGTGCTCACTCTCCGTGCCTGCCGCCGCCAGGAGCAGCCGTGCCGCCCACCGCCGTCCCCACCCGTCCACGGTCCGCCCAAGGGCCGTTCGGCCACGCACTGGCCGGTCTGCTGGAGGTGCTGCTGCCCGCCCGCTGCGCCGGCTGCGGCGCCGACCGCACCCAGCTCTGCCCGGCCTGCCGGCACGCCCTGGCCGCCGCCCGGCCCGGCCCCACCGCGCTGCCCTGGGTGCACGCCGCCGCCTCGTACGCCGGACCGGTCCGGCAGCTGCTGCTCGCCCACAAGGAGCGCGGCGTGCTGCACCTCGCCGGGCCGCTCGGCGAAGCACTCGCCCTGGCCGTGCGCTCCTCGCTCGGGCCGCGCGCGGGGCTGAGCCCGCTGCTGCTGGTCCCGATGCCCTCGGCCCGTTCCGCCGTCCGCGCCCGCGGGCACGATCCGACGCTGCGGCTGGCCGGCGCGGCCGCCCGGTCACTGCGCCGGGCCGGAGTGGACGCCAGGGCGGCGGCCCTGCTGCGGCACACCCGGCCGGTCGCGGACCAGGCCGGCCTCACCGCCGCCGAGCGCCGGCGCAACCTGCACGGCGCGCTCACCGTCCTGCCGCGGGCGGACCGCCGGCTGACCGGCCGCCGGCCGGTCCTGGTGGACGACCTGGTGACCACGGGGGCCAGCCTCGCCGAGGCCGCTCGGGCGCTGGCGTCGGCCGGGCTCCCGCCGAAGGCGGCCGCCACCGTCGCGGCCGCCGTCCCGCACCGGCCCGCCGGCCGGGTGCACCACCCCTGCGGCGGGCCCCCGCCCCCGGTAGCCCCGGACCAGCTCGGACGAAGGCGGGACCGGACCGCCCGCTCAGCCGGGATAGACGAAGCCGGGACCGGACCGCCGGCTCAGCCGGGATAGATGAAGGAGGACGCCCGGAAGTTCAGGACGAGCTCACGCCACTGGCTGTTGACCAGCCGGTAGATCTTGCCGTCGGTGCCCTGCCGCGCGAGCACCGGCGGAGCCTGGTCCATGGTGTCGGCGGGCGCCTCCGAGGCCTGGGCCGAGGCCATCCCCTCGCCGCCCTGAGGCGGGGCCTCGCTGCTCTGCGAGCCGTCCGTACTGATGTAGTGCAGCTGCTGGAGGCGGCCCTTCTCCTTGCCCAGCACCAGCAGCTGGTCGGCCTCCGCCCAGGACACCGAGGAGACCTCGGTGATCGCGGGGGCCACCCGGCGCAGTCCGGTGATCCGCGCGGTCGGGGCGTCCTTGGTGCCGCCGTGCACCACCAGACCGAGCCAGAGCGACTGCGCCCCGCGCTGGTCCTTGAACACCAGGGCGATCCGGACGGCGTCCGAGGAGATCTTGAGGTCCTGCAGCACCTGCCCGTCGGGGCTGTCCACCGGCACCGTGACCGGGGGCTGGTTGCCGCGCACCATCACCACCCGCCGGTTCTGCGGGTCGCGGTCCACCACCCAGAGGTCGCCGCGGCCGTCCCAGCTGGGCGAGGTCAGGCCGTCCTCGTCCTTCTGCCCGGTGCGGACGGGGGTGGTGAGCACCGGCTCGGGCATGGCCTGCACGCCGTCCGCCAGCGGCACCGTGTAGAGCTGGTGGCCCCTGCCGCCGATCGCCGCGGCCCGCTCGCCGTCCCGGGCCACCGCGATCGTGCCGAGCGGGTCCCGGCCGGCCGGTTGCGGACGGCCCAGCGGGCCGCGCACCGGGCTGCCGTCGCCGGTCTCCTGAGCCTCGGTCAGGACGCCGTTGTCGGCCCGCTGGAAGAACTGCCGCTGGGAGCCGGCCCCGGTCAGCGCGCCCGGTCCGGTCTGCGGGAGGTCGCCGCGGGTCGCCTGGCAGCCGCTGTTGCGCGGGCCCTTCAGGTCCAGCCTGTCCACCTGCCCCTTGCCCTGGTCGGCGAGGGTGTAGAAGAGCTGAGTGGCCATCCGCTTGCAGAGCATCGCGCCGCCGAGGTCGACACCGGTGAGCACCACGTGGGCGGTGCGGGCCTCGTCGACGCTCACCCGCTCGACGGCGGTACCGGTCGGGAAGGCGCTCCGGGCCACCGGCGAGAGCCAGTCGGACGGCCCGGCGACCACGGCCCTGGCGGCCGAGGTCAGCGGGTCTATTCGGCGCCGCAGGTAGATCGGGTCGGCGATCAGCACGGCCGGGGAGCGCAGCGTCGCGGCCGCGGACGGGTCGTCGGCCGCGTAGAAGAAGCGGTCCACCTGGCGGTAACTGTTGCGGAAGTTGGTTTCGTTGATGAGCAGGCCGTCGGGCAGCGCGTCGATCCGCCACTCGCCGCTCTTCTTGTCCCGGACGAACGAGAACTGGAAGTCCACGTCCTTCTGGCCGTCCAGGAAGGTGTACGAGTGCTTGGCGTCCACCTCGGCCACCACCATGCCGGACACCGGGACGGCGAAGGAGGTGTCGGCCTCGGTCAGGGTCTGGACGGGCAGCGACGGGGTCGCGGAGAGCACCTGGATGCGCTCGTCCGGCTTCCACTTCGCCGCCGCTTCCTCGGTGAGGTACATCCGGGCGGTGTCGTAGCTCTCGTCCGCCGTGACGGCGTCCAGGAACCCGGCCAGCAGGTCGCGCGGCTTGGCGCCCTTGTCGGGCGCCTTCGGGAAGACCCTGACCTGCAGGTTCTTGTCCACCGAGTCCTGCGCCAGTTCGACCTTGCTGACGCCGCCGGAGTCCGGCATGGCCGCGCAGCCGCCGGCCAGCAGGGTGCCCAGCACCACGCCGGCCACCGCGGCCAGCCGCGGCTCAGTCCCGCTCGTCCCTCGCACGCTGCGACCCCTCCGTGTCCGTCCCGGCCGTGCCGTGCCCGGCCTCCGCCGGGCCCGGTTCCGCCGTCCGCTGTGCCACCGACGGCCAGCCGGGCGTCGGGTCCACCATCACCTGGGCTCCGGTGGCACCGTACCCGGCGCCGGCGGTCCGGACGTCCGAGGGGTCGGCCCGCGGGCCCTGGGGCAGCCGGCTGGTGCCGAGGCCAGGGCCGATGCTCAGTACGCCGCCGAGGCCGCTGCCGAACCCGCTGCCCCCGGAGCCCTCCGGGGTCTCCGGGACGGCCGGCTCGTCGGTGGCGGTCAGCGCGGTGGCGCCGCCCGGCCGGATCGCCCGGCGGTACGGCACGCCGTACGAGCCGAGGCCCCGGTTGTTGCGCGAGTCCTCCGGCTCCAGCCGGAACGGTGCCCGGTTGATGTCGCCGCCGCGGGTGCGCGGCAGGGTGAGCCGGAAGTGCGAGCCACCGCCGGGCTCGCCCCAGGCCTGCAGCCAGCCGCCGTGCAGGTGCGCGTCCTCGACCGCGATGGACAGCCCGAGGCCGGTGCCGCCGGTGGTCCGCACCCGGGACGGGTCGGCCCGCCAGAAGCGGTGGAAGACCCGGGACGCCTCGCCGGGCTTGAGCCCGATGCCGTAGTCGCGCACGCCGACCGCGACGGCGCCGTCCGCCGAGCCCAGCCGGACCACGACGTCCCGGCCCTCGCCGTGCTCCAGCGCGTTGACCACCAGGTTGCGCAGGATGCGCTCGATCCGGCGGGAGTCGACCTCCGCCAGCACCGGTTCGCCGTCGCCGCGGATCACCACGGCGCTGCCCTTGGCCTGGGCCAGCGGGTCGGCGGCCTCCACCACCCGGGTGACGATCTCGCGCAGGTCGACCGGCTCGGCGTCCAGGATCGCGGCGCCGGCGTCGAAGCGGCTGATCTCCAGCAGGTCGGCGAGCAGCGACTCGAAACGGTCCAGCTGGCCCTGGAGCAGCTCGGCCGAGCGGGCCGCCATCGGGTCCAGGTCCTCGCGGCTGTCGTAGATCAGGTCGGCGGCCATCCGGACGGTGGTCAGCGGGGTGCGCAGCTCGTGCGAGACGTCGGAGACGAACCGCCGCTGCACCCGGGAGAGCTCCTCCAGCTGGCGGATCTGCGCCTGCAGCGCGTTCGCCATGCGGTTGAAGGACTCGCCGAGGCGGGCGATGTCGTCCGTCCCGGTGACCTTCATCCGCTCTTCCAGGTGGCCCGCGGCCAGCCGCTCCGAGATCCCGGCGGCCATCCGGACCGGGGTGACCACCTGGCGCACCACCAGCCAGGCGATCCCGCCCATCAGGATCACCACGAAGACCCCGGCCGTGGCGAGGGTCCCGGTGACCAGGTCGAGGGTGTCCGTCTCCTGGCCGAAGGAGAAGATGTAGTACAGCTCGTAGGAGACGCCGTTGGGGCCGGTGAACTGCATGCCGATGGCCAGTCCGGGCTCGGTCCGCCCAGCGCCGTCCACACGGTGGATCCGCGTCGGCTGGTCGAAGATCTGGCCGGGCTCCGCCGAGACCCTGGCGCGCAGCGTGTCGGGGATGCTGACCGGCGAGATGTCACCGGTGTAGCGCGGTCCGAGGCCGGCCGTCTCCGGCGAGACCGTCTTGCCGCCGCGCACCACCGCGATCACCGAGTAGACGTTCTGGCCGCTGGCCGCGAGGTCGCCGACCTGGTTGAGCAGCCAGGTACCGGTCTCCTCGACGGCCTGGTCGGCGGGTGCGCCGACCTTGAGCCGCAGGTCCTTGGCCTCGTCGATCTTCTTCTGCTCGGTCTGGAAGCCGGCCCGGGCCTGGCTGTGCGCCGAGTCCCGCTTGGTGCCCAGCAGCCCGTTGCGCACCTGGGCCACCACCACCACGCCCAGGACCAGGACCACCACGACGGAAAGCATCAGGGTGGCCGCGACCACCCGCAGCTGGATGGAACGGCGGTACAGCGCCGAGACCCGGTGCAGGGGCCGGCGCAGCTGACGGGTCACCGGCGCGAGCAGTGCGGCGGGCCCGCGACGGCGGCGGCTGCGCGTGGTCGAGCTCAGCACGTCGCCGCGCACGGCGGAGCCCCCGTCGGTCGAGGACTCCGACGGGGTGTCGTCAGCCTGGTACGTCACGTCAGCTGGGTCCGGCCTTGTAGCCGACGCCACGGACGGTCACCACGATCTCGGGACGCTCCGGGTCCTTCTCGATCTTGGACCGGAGCCGCTGGACGTGGACGTTGACCAGTCGGGTGTCCGCCGCGTGGCGGTAGCCCCAGACCTGCTCCAGCAGCACCTCCCGGGTGAACACCTGCCAGGGCTTGCGGGCCAGTGCGACGAGCAGGTCGAACTCCAGCGGGGTCAGCGGGATGCCCCGGCCGTCCCGCTTGACGGAGTGGCCGGCCACGTCGATCACCAGATCGCCGATGGTCAGCTGCTCGGGAGTCGGCTCCTCGGCACGGCGAAGTCGGGCACGTACCCGGGCCACCAGCTCCTTGGGCTTGAACGGCTTGGTGACATAGTCATCGGCACCCGATTCCAGACCGACCACGACGTCGACCGTGTCGGTCTTCGCGGTCAGCATGACGATCGGGATGCCGGACTCCGCCCGGATCTGCCTGCAGACATCGATGCCGTCCCGTCCGGGCAGCATCAGGTCCAGCAGGACCAGATCGGGCTTGGTCTCCCGGAACGCGGCTAGTGCCTTGTCCCCATCCGCGACGAAAAACGGCTCAAAACCCTCACCACGCAGCACAATGCCGAGCATCTCGGCCAGTGCGGAGTCGTCATCAACGACGAGGACGCGTCCCTTCATGCGTCCATCTTCTCATTACCGGATTGTGACCTGCCGCACAGCAGTCCCTTTGCTCCAGAACGGCCAAGTGGCAGCCCGGCGAATTCCGGCCATACCGGACGAATGACCTGGCCCGAACCGGCCCCTCCGGCCCCACCGGTCACCCCCGGGCCGCGTCCGGACCGCGTCCCGCCCGCCCGACGGCCTCCCGTTGCCGTTCAGCAACCGGATACCCCTGGGGGCCGTCCGACCACCATGGCACGATGGGCGCTGCGCGCGGGTGAAGATCCACCCGGCCCCGCGAACCCTGACGCCCCTCCGAGGAGCAGTGATGACCGACACCCCGGGCTGGGCCTCGCCCAGCTCGTCCGAGCCGTCCCGCGACGACAACCGGCCCCCGGCCGACACGTCCGCCGCCGCGCCCGGGCCGTCGGTACCACCCCAGGCCGCGCCCCCCGCCTGGGGCGCCGGCTACGGCGGCCCCGGACCGGGCGGCCCCCAGTACGGCGGCCAGGGCCCGCACGGCCCCCACGGCCCCCACGGCCAGTACGGCTGGGGCGCCCCGGTCAGCCCCAAGCCGGGCATCATCCCGCTGCGCCCGCTCGGCCTCGGCGAGATCCTCGACGGAGCCGTCTCCACCATCCGCACGCACTGGCGCACGACGCTCGGCCTCTCGCTCGGCGTCGCCGTCGTCGAGCAGGCCGCCGTCACCGGCACCCAGCTGACCGTGCGGGGCGACACCGGCGACCTCACCCCGGTGATCTCCGCCCTGGTGAGCCTGCCGGTGACCATGCTGCTCAGCGTGGTCGCCGCCGCCCTGCTGACCATGGTGGTGAGCCGCGCCATCCTCGGGCAGTCCGCCACCATCCGCGACGCCTGGCGGGACGCCCGCCCCCGGCTGCTCCAGCTGACCGGCCTCACCCTGCTGACCGCCCTGATCGGCGCCGGCGTGGTGCTGGTCGGCTTCGCCCCGATGATCGGCTACCTGCTGACCGGCGCGGACGAACCCGCCATCGCGGGCCTGCTCTTCGTGGTCGGCCTGCTCAGCATCCCGGTCGCGATCTGGATCTGGATCCAGCTCAGCCTGGCCGCCCCCGCCCTGATGCTGGAGAAGCAGGGCGTCATCACGGCGCTCTCCCGTTCGCGCCGGCTGGTCCGCGGCTCCTGGTGGCGGCTGTTCGGGATCAACCTCCTCAGCCAGGTCCTGGCCGGCATCGTCGCCGGCATCATCAGCGTGCCGTTCACGATCGTCGGCCTGGCCCTCGGCTTCGACGACCTCGTCGGCCAGGTCGACGCGGGCGACCCGGCCACCCTGCCCACCGCCGTCCTGATCACCACCGCGATCGCCGGCGTGATCGCCTCCACCGTCACCATCCCGTTCACCGCCACCATCGGCGTGCTGCTCTACGTCGACCAGCGGATCCGGCGCGAGGCCCTGGACATCGAGCTCGCCCGCGCCGCGGGCCTGACCGAGTACGGCGGCACCGGCTGGGGCGACCAGGCCGGCCAGAACCCGGCGAGGCTCTGAACCGGATGCCGAACTGGGGGGAGAGGACGCTGGCGGCGAGCGGCGCCCCGGTCACCGTTCCACGTGACCCGGCCCGTGACGCCGCCCGCGACGAACTGCTCAACGCGGAGTACCACCGGCACGACCCGAGCCTGCAGCAGCGGGTCTACGACTGGGTCATGGACCGGATCGACGACGCGCTCACCACCATCGCCGGCGACGGCACCAGCGGCACCACCGGACTGATCCTCTTCCTGGTGATCGCCGTGCTGATCGCCGCCGCCCTCTGGTGGCGGTTCGGCGCGCCCAAGCGGGCCGCCCGCACCGTGCTCGACGTCTTCGGCACCGCCGGACCGCGCAGCGCCGACCAGTACCGGGCCGACGCCGAACAGCACGCCGCGGCCGGCCGGTGGACGGAGGCCGTCCGCGAGCAGATGCGCGCCCTCGTCCGGGCCCTGGAGGAGCGCACCCTGCTCGACGCCCGGCCCGGCCGCACCGCCGACGAAGCCGCCGCCGAGGCCGGCCGGGCCCTCCCGGCGCACGCCGACGCCCTCCGCGCCGCGGCCCGCACCTTCGACGACATCGCCTACGGCGACCGCACCGCCGACCGCACCGCGTACCAGCTGCTGCGCGACCTCGACCAGACCCTGGAACGCGCCCGCCCGGCGTTCGCCCCGGCCGCGGGAGGAGCGGCATGACCAGCCCCACCCCCGGTCCGGCCGCTCCGCCGGCCCCCGGCGGGCCGCCGCCCGCCGCACCGCCCGCACCCGCCGCCGCACCGCCGTCCGCCGCACCGCCGCAGACCGCGCCCGCGGCCGGGCCCCCCGCGGCCGGCAGCCTCGCGCCCACCGGCCGCGGCCTCTGGCACCGCTCCCGCTGGTACCTGCTCACCGCCGTGCTCCTGCTGCTCGCCGCCGCCGTGCTGGCCGGGCTCAACCAGGACCGCCGCTACCCCCCGCTCGACCCGCGCTCCTACGACGCCTCCGGCTCCCACGCCGTCGTCGCGCTGCTCCAGCGCCAGGGCCTCGACGTCGACGTCACCGCCGACCTCCCCGCCCGCTCCACCGGCAACGACACCCTCGTCGTCCCCGAACCCGACCTGCTCGGCCCCGACCAGCTGCGCGCCCTCGCCGCCGCCCGGCACGGCCGGCTGGTCCTGGTCTCCCCCGGCCCCGCGGCCCTCAGCGCGCTCGCCCCCGGCGTCCGCCCCTCCGAGGAGGGCGGCGGCGCCCCCTACGCCGCCGTCCGCAGCACCGCCGCCCAGTGCGCGCTCACCGAGGCCGTCCGGGCCGGCACCGCCCACCTCGGCGGCCTGCTGTACACCGCCGGCAGCCGCGGCGAGGGCTGCTACCCGCGCGGCCACGGCTACCCGCTGGTCGCCGTCCGGACCGGCCAGGGCACCGACGTCGTCGTCCTCGGCAGCGGTGACTTCCTCAGCAACGAGCTGATCAAGAAGGACGGCAACGCCTCGCTCGCGCTCGGCCTGCTCGGCTCGCAGCCCCGCCTCACCTGGCACCTGCCGGACTACACCGCCCCGCTCGGCGACAGCGTCGGCGACAAGCGGTTCACCGACTACATCCCCGACGGCTGGCGCTGGGCCGCCGTCCAGCTCGGCATCGCGACCCTGCTGGCCGCGCTCTGGCGGGCCCGCCGGCTCGGCCCGGTCATCAGCGAGAACCTGCCCGTCGTGGTCCGCGCCGCCGAGACCACCGAGGGCCGCGCCCGCCTCTACCGCCGGGCCAGGGCCCGGGGCCGCGCCGCCGACGCCCTGCGCCGCGCCGCCGCCCACCGCCTCGCGCCCGTCCTCGGCGTGCCGCCCACCGGCGGCGCACCCGACGCCACCGCGCTCTGCGCGGCCGTCCTCGACCGCCTCCCCGACCGACCCGCCGGGGACGTACGGGCCCTCCTCTACGGCCCGCCCCCGACCGACGACGCCGCGCTGCTGCGGCTCGCCGACGACCTCGACGCCCTCGAAAGGCAGGTACGGAAGCCGTGACCGAACAGGCCACCGCCACCCCCGTCTCCACCCCCGGCACGGCGACCGGCACCCCCGGGACCACCGACGACCCGCGCCAGGCGCTCACCGCCCTGCGCGCCGAGATCGCCAAGGCCGTGGTCGGCCAGGACGCCGCCGTCACCGGCCTGGTCGTCGCCCTGCTCTGCGGCGGCCACGTGCTGCTGGAGGGCGTCCCCGGCGTCGCCAAGACGCTGCTGATCCGCACCCTGTCCACCGCGCTCAGCCTGGACACCAAGCGGATCCAGTTCACCCCCGACCTGATGCCGGGCGATGTCACCGGCTCCCTCGTCTACGACGCCCGCACCGCGGAGTTCTCCTTCCAGCCCGGCCCGGTCTTCACCAACCTGCTGCTCGCCGACGAGATCAACCGCACCCCGCCGAAGACCCAGGCCGCCCTGCTGGAGGCCATGGAGGAGCACCAGGTCACCGTCGACGGCTCGCCCCGCGCGCTGCCGGCCCCGTTCCTGGTCGCCGCCACCCAGAACCCGGTCGAGTACGAGGGCACCTACCCGCTGCCCGAGGCCCAGCTCGACCGCTTCCTGCTCAAGTTGATCCTGCCGCTGCCCGACCGCGACCAGGAGTTCCAGGTCCTCGCCCGGCACGCCGGCGGCTTCGACCCGCGCAACCTCGCCGCGGCCGGCGTGCGCCCGGTCGCCGGCCCCGAACACATCACCGCCGCCCGCGAGCAGATCGCCAAGCTCACCGTCTCGCCCGAGGTGCTCGCCTACATCGTCGACCTCTGCCGGGCCACCCGGCAGTCCCCGTCGCTCTCGATCGGCGTCTCGCCCCGTGGCGCCACCGCCCTGCTCGGCGCCTCCCGCGCCTGGGCCTGGCTGGCCGGCCGCGACTACGTCACCCCCGACGACGTCAAGGCACTCGCCCTGCCGACCCTGCGGCACCGCGTCGCGCTGCGCGCCGAGGCCGAGATGGAGGGCGTCACCGCCGACTCCGTCATCCAGGCGGTCCTGGCCCAGACGCCCGCCCCCCGCTGACCGCCCGCCCCGCCCCGCTCACGAAGGAGCGCAACCGCATGGCCCTCACCGGGCGAACCGCCCTGCTCGCCGCACTCGGCGCGCTCGTCGTGGGCCTGCTCCTGCCGTCCTGGGGCGGGATCGCGGCCGTCACCGGCACGGTCCTGCTCGCCGTCGTCGTCGACCTCGTGCTCGCCGCCCCCGTCCGCAGCCTGCGGATCACCCGGGGCGGCGACACCACCGTCCGGCTCGGCGAGCCGGCCACCGTCGAACTGACCGTCACCAACCCCAGCGGCCGCCCGCTCAGAGGTCGCGTCCGCGACGCCTGGGCCCCGTCCGCGTGGCGGCGCGGCACCGAGATCGCCGCCTCCCGGCACACCCTGCGCATTCCCGGCCGCGAGCGGCGCCGGGCCACCACCGTGCTCACCCCGACCCGGCGCGGCGACCACCACGCCCAGCGGGTGACGGTCCGTTCGCTCGGCCCGCTCGGACTGGCCGGGCGGCAGGGCTCGCACCTCGTCCCCTGGGCGGTCCGCGCCCTGCCGCCGTTCAACAGTCGCAAACACCTGCCGTCCCGGCTCGCCCGGCTGCGCGAACTCGACGGCCGCACCTCCGTCCTGACCCGGGGCCAGGGCACCGAGTTCGACTCCCTGCGCGAGTACCTGCCCGGCGACGACATCCGTTCCATCGACTGGCGCGCCAGCGCCCGCCGGAACACCGTCGCCGTCCGCACCTGGCGCCCCGAGCGCGACCGGCACATCCTGATCGTCCTGGACACCGGCCGCACCTCCGCCGGCCGCGTCGGCGACGCACCCCGCCTGGACGCCTCGCTCGACGCCGCGCTGCTGCTCACCGCGCTCGCCACCAAGGCGGGCGACCGGGTCGACCTGCTCGCCCACGACCTGCGCAAGCGCGTCTCGGTGGCCGGCCGCTCCCCCAGCGAGATCCTGCCGGCCTTCACCAACGCGATGGCCGTCCTGGAACCGGCCCTCTACGAGACCGACATGCGCTCGCTGGTGGCGACCGCGCTCAAGATGGCGCCGCACCGCTCCCTGATCGTCCTGCTCACGGGCCTCGACGCGGCCCCGGTCGAGGACGGGCTGCTGCCGCTGCTCCCGCTGCTGACCAAGCGCCACGAAGTGGTCCTGGCCTCCGTCTCCGACCCCCACCTGGACGAACTGGCCACCGGCCGCGGCACCGTCGAGGCCGTGTACGGCGCGGCCGCCGCCGAGCAGACCCGCGCCGACCGCCGGCTCACCGCGGACCGGCTCACCCGGCACGGCGTGACCGTCCTGGACGCCCCGCCGACCGCGGTGGCCCCGGCCCTCGCCGACACCTACCTCGCCCTCAAGGCCGCCGGCCGCCTCTGAGCCCCCCCCCCCCCGGCCGTGCGGCCGGTGTGAGACCGCATGACTGAGCCCCCGCCACGGATGTGGCGAGGGCTCAGTCGTACGCCTTGCCCGTGGACGGACGTCCGGTCAGCGGGCGCCCTGACGACCGCTTCGGCTGCTTCGGCCGCTTCGGGGAGGGTCTCTGTCCCTGGTCCCCTGTGGTAGCCACTAACCGCCCTCTACTCTGCCGGCGGTCGAGCGAGGAGGCCTGCCTGCCCCCAGGCCTGCCTGCCCCCAGGGCTTGCTGTCGTCTCTCGCCACCGGCGCCTGGTGACCCCGCAACGAAGTGCCGCCTGCGGCCCGAAGCTTGCCCTTATGGTCCCCGGCGAGCCGCAGCCACCCACCGCGAATGCCGCCGGAGAATGCCCCTGGAAACGCAAAGAACCCCCCGATCCTTACGGACCGGGGGGTTCTTTGGAATGATTGTTCGGCGGCGTCCTACTCTCCCACAGGGTCCCCCCTGCA
>NZ_JBEXYC010000044.1:0-55457 GCF_040630835.1 Kitasatospora sp. NPDC005751 | reverse complement strand
AGGTCGTCCAGGACGGTCACCTGGTGTCCCGCCTCCAGCAGGTGGGCGGCGACCACGCTGCCGACATAGCCGGCGCCACCCGTGACCAGGTACTTGCGGGCGGCGCTCATGACGCCACCTCGCGCAGCCGCTCGGCGGCCGTCTCGGGCGACACGTCGTTGACGAAGGCGTCCATGCCGGACTCCACGCCGGCCAGGTACTTGAGCTTGTCGGCGGTCCGCCGGATGGTGAACAGCTCCAGGTGCAGGGCGAGTTCCGCGCCGTTGGTGGCGGGGGCCTGGTGCCAGGCGGAGATGTACGGGGTCGGCGCGGCGGGCCCGTCGGCGCCGGGTGCGGTGAACAGCCGGTCGAAGCGGCGCAGCAGCTCCAGGTAGACACCGGGGAACTCGGCGCGCTCGGCCTCGGTGAGCTGGGTGAGGTCGCCGACCCGGCGGTTGGGGTAGAGGTGCACCTCGTAGGGCCAGCGGGCGGCGAACGGCACGAAGGCGGTCCAGTGCCGGCCGGTGAGGACGGTGCGCCGGGGGTCGCCGCGTTCGGCGTCGAGCAGGTCCTCGAAGAGGTTGCGGCCGGTGGTGGCCCGGTGCTTCGCGGCCTGCTCCACCATCCGGGCGGTGCGCGGGGTGGCGAAGGGGAAGGCGTAGATCTGGCCGTGCGGGTGGGCGAGCGTGACGCCGATCTCGGCGCCGCGGTTCTCGAAGCAGTAGACCTGCTCGACGCCCGGCAGCGCGGAGAGTTCGGCGGTGCGGTCGGTCCAGGCGTCCAGGACCAGCCGGGCGTGCGCCTCGTCCAGGGCGGCGAAGGACGACTGGTGGTCGGAGGTGAAGCAGACGACCTCGCAGCGACCGGTGCCGGCCAGGGCGGTGCGCAGCGGGTCGCCGGCGGCGCCCTCGGGGG
Organism: Kitasatospora sp. NPDC005751; assembly: GCF_040630835.1. NCBI lineage: Bacteria > Bacillati > Actinomycetota > Actinomycetes > Kitasatosporales > Streptomycetaceae > Kitasatospora > Kitasatospora sp. NPDC005751. The sequence goes on along the minus strand of NZ_JBEXYC010000044.1, from coordinate 54,563 downwards.
CGGGGCTGTCCGCGGCGAGCGAGGGGAAGCGGTTCTCGAAGACGGCGACCTGGTAGTCGGCGTCGGGGATCTCGCTGAACCGGCCGTCGCGGGACGGGCAGAGCGGACATTCGTCGGCCGGCGGCTGGTACGTCCGGGCCTGGCGGTGGGCGGCGACGGTCACCCAGGCGCCGGTCACCGCGTCGCGGCGGATCTCCGAGCGGTTGGCCGGGGCCTCCAGGGGGCGGAGGTCCGCGGTGCCGCGGTGGGCGGGCACGTCGCTGTCGAAATAGATCAGCTCGCGCCCGTCGGCGAGCTTGCTGGTCGTCCTGATCACGGCTTCCTCTCGGCGGGGGTCCCGGGCGGCGAGTGCCTCGCTCCGCCAACGGACTGTGGCACCACATAATCAAACATAAATGAGCAAAAAGCAACGGTGGTGAATCGGGAACCTATGGCGAGCCTGGCACGGCGGGCGACGGTCGCGCCAGGACGGACACGCGGGGCCCGAGGGGCCGGTGCCGCGGGGCCGGGCGGACGCCGGGGAAGCGCGCGGGTCCAGGCGGTTTCGCGGGTCGCGACGGTGCCCGAGGGGGCGCGCGGACCGCGCCGGGCGCGCCCGGCGGCCGCCCCAGGACGTGCCCGGGCCGCGGTTCGCCGCAGCAGCGGGTCGAGGACGGCCAGGTCAACACGTTCCACCAGCAGCGGGCGGGCGAGCCCCCGGACACGACCGGAAGGAGGCGCTCCGCCGTTCGATCCTGTTCTCCCCTGCGCTACGTTGGTGGCCGGCAGACCCGGCCGACGGCGCACAGGCGCGCCGCGCGCGGCCGTGGGCGGGACAGGGACCGGAACGGGGAGCGTCGTGGCGGATCAGGGCATGCTGGCGCAGCAGCGTCGGGCGCTCATCCTGGAGTACGTCCGCAGGGACGGCGCCGTCCGGGTCGCCGACCTGGTGGAGGAGCTCGGCGTCTCGGACATGACCATCCGCCGGGACCTCGACGCGCTCGCCCGCAGCGGGGGAGTGGAGAAGGTCCACGGCGGCGCCGTCGCGGTGACCGGACCGACCGCGACCACCGACGAACCCGGCTTCGAGGCCAAGTCCACCCGGGAGTCCGCGGCCAAGGCGGCCCTCGCGGACGCGGCCGCCGCCCTGGTCGAGCCCGGCACCGTCGTCGCGCTCTCCGCCGGCACCACGTCCTTCGCCGTCGCCTCGCGACTGCTCACCGTCCCCCGCCTGACCGTCGTCACCAACTCCCTGCCCGTCGCCGAGCTGCTGCGCACCGCCCGCCGGGAGCTGGGCGACGCGGCGCCGACCCTGCTGGTCACCGGCGGCAGCCCGACGCGCTCGGCGGCGCTGGTCGGGCCGCTGGCCGACCAGGCGATCCGCAGCCTCCACATGGACCTGCTGATCCTCGGCACGCACGGGGTCTCCGAGCAGGCCGGGCTCACCACCCCCAACCTCGCCGAGGCCGAGACCAACCGGGCCCTGGTGGCCGCCGCGCGCCGGGTGGCGGTGGTCGCGGACCACACCAAGTGGGGTGTGGTGGCACTGAGTTCCTTCGCCACGCTGGCCGACGTGGACTGCTTCGTGACCGACGACGGGATCTCCGGCCAGGCCCGCGCGGTGCTGGCGGACACGGTCGGCGAACTCGTCGTCGCGCCCGTCCCCAAGGACTGACCCGTTCCCGAGGACTGACCCGTTCCCGAGGGGCGACCCGTTCCCAAGGACTGACCCGTTCCCGAGGGCCGACCGGCCGTGCCACCGCCGGTCCACGGCGGTCACTCCGGCGGCCGCGGCCCCCGCGGGAGCGGGCCCGGCTTCCTGCCGTCGTTCTCCGGGGCGCCGGGGGTGGTGATGATCAGCTTGCCGACCCGCTCCGCGAGGACGGCACGGGCCTGCGGCGGCATCCCGTCGTCGGTGACGAACCAGCCGATCTGGTCCAGGTCGGCGAAGGTACTGAGCCCCGTGACGCCCCACTTGGTGTGGTCCGCCGCCACCGCGACGCGGCGGGCGCGCGAGATGAACATCCGGTTGGCCTGGGCCTCCGCGAGATTGGGGCTGGTGAGCCCCTCGTTCTCGGTGACCCCGTGGGTGCCGAGGATCAGCAGGTCGACGTGGAGCGAGGCGATGGCCTGGTCGGTGATGGGCCCGACGAGGGCCTCGGAGGGCGTCGCACTGCCGCCGGTCAGGAGCACGACGGGTGGTCGCTGGGCGGTGTCCGGGGCGCCGCGCACCAGGCGCTCGATCGGCAGCGAGTTGGTGAGGATGATCAGGTCCGGGACGTTCAGCAGCTGGGTCGCCACGGCGTGCGTGGTGGAACCGCCGCTGAGGGCCACCACCGTGCCGGGTTCGACCAGGGCGGCGGTCGCCTCGGCGATGGTGGCCTTGGCCGCCGATTCGAGGGTGGACTTCACCTCGAAGCCGAGTTCCTGGGCGGTGCCGGCGGTGACCGCGCCGCCGTGGACCTTCTCCACCGCCCCGGACCGCGCCAGGGCGTCGAGGTCGCGCCGGATCGTCATGTCGGAGACCCCGAACGCGACGGACAGGTCGGACACCCGCACGGCGCCGTCGCGCCGGACCGCCTCCAGGATGAGGGCGCGGCGCTGCTGGGCGAGCAGCCCCTGATCGGGCATCACCATACTGTGGTCAGCTCCCTCGGGCGGATCGGATACGGCTCCATCGAGACGGTCCCGTCGAGGACGGCTCCGTCGAACGCGGTTCCGGGACGGGCCCGGTGGTGAGTCGGAGGCCAAGCGGCCGGTACGGAACCGCCGGTGGCACCCGGTCCAGTCGGGTACCACCGGCAGTCTGTGGCGAGCGGGCCGACCCTCGGCGGCCCTCGCCCTTCCCCACGGGCGCGACCGGGGCGGTCCGTTCGTCGAACGGGCGCCGCCGTCCGGGCGGGTGCGGAAGTCGGCCGACCCGGCACGGCCTCCGGGCCGATCGGTCCGGAGGCCCGGGCCCGGTGTCTAGGCGGGGAGGCCGATGGCGCGTTCGCCGTTGCGGCGCTGCTGGATGACGACGGCGGCGACGAGGAGGGCTCCTTGGGCGACGTTCTGCCAGAAGGAGTTGATGCCTTCGACGGTGAGGCCGTTCTCGAGGCAGCCGAGGAGGGCGACGGCGAGGAGGGTGCCGCCGATGCCGCCCTTGCCGCCCTTGAGGGCGCAGCCGCCGAGGGCGGCGGCGGTGATGGCTTTGAGTTCGAGGCCTTCGCTGCCGGAGGTGGGTTGGCCGGAGCCGGTGCGGGCGGTGAGGAGGATGCCGGCGAGGGCGGCGACGATGCCGATGAGGGCGTAGACGGAGACGAGGTATTTGTTGATGTTGATGCCGGCGAGGCGGGCGGCGGTGTCGTTGCCGCCGATGGCGTAGATGTTGCGGCCGATGTCGGTGTACTTGAGGAGGAGGTGGACGGTGGTGGCGACGAGGATGAGGAGCCAGACCATGACGGGCAGGCCGGCGATCTTGCCGCGTCCGAGGAAGACGAAGAGGTCGTTGTTGAGGACGTAGCCCTGGGCGCGGCCGTTGGAGACGAGTTGGGCGATGCCCTTGTAGGCGGCGAGGCCGGCGAGGGTGGCGATGGTGGGGTTGACGCGGCCGTAGACGATGATGACGCCGTTGAGGATGCCGACGGTGATGCCGATGCCGATGGCGGCGGCGATGCCGGCGAGGGCGTTGGAGCCGGCGGAGGTGAAGGCCATGGCGGAGACGACGGAGGCGATGCCGACCTGGGAGCCGACGGAGATGTCGAGGCCGCCGCAGATGATGACGACGGTCTGGACGACGGCGAGGAGGCCGGTGATGGTGGCGGCCTCGGCGATGACCTGCATGTTGGTGATGCTGAGGAAGTTGTCGTTCAGGATGCCGAACAGGGCCAGGACCAGGACGAGGGCGCCGATCAGGCTCAGGTTCTGACCGCCGATGGAGGCCAGGAGCGAGGCGCGGTTCTTGGTGGGCCGGTGTGGTGCGCCGTTCTCGGCGGTCGGCCGGGCGGTGGTGGTGCTCATGCGCGGGCTCCAGGGGCGGTCGTCGTCGTGGGGGCGGTGGTCGGCTTGTCGTGGGTGATGTCGTCGGCCATGGCGAGGGCGAGGATGGCTTCCTCGGTGGCTCGGGCGCGGGGGAGTTCGCCGGTGATGCGGCCGTTCTGCATGACGACGATCCGGTCGGCGAGGCCGAGGACTTCGGGGAGTTCGGAGGAGATGACCAGGACGGCGATGCCTTCCTGGGCGAGGTCGGCGATGATCTGGTAGATCTCGGCCTTGGCGCCGACGTCGATGCCGCGGGTGGGTTCGTCGAGGATGAGGACCTTGGGCTTGCGGGCGAGCCAGCGGGCGAGGACGACCTTCTGCTGGTTGCCGCCGGAGAGTTTGCGGACCTCGTGCTCGATGGAGGGGGTGCGCACGCGCAGGCGGTCGGTGTAGTCCTGGGCGAGTTCGCGTTCGGCGCCGCGGCGGACGAAGCGCAGGCGGCGCAGGCGTTCCAGGACGACGAGGGAGGTGTTGTCGCGGATGGAGCGCTGTAGGAACAGGGCCTGGGCCTTGCGTTCCTCGGGGGCCAGGCCGAGGCCGGCGCGGATGACGGCGCCGGGGTTGCCGGAGGGCAGGCGCTCGCCGTCGAGGGTGACGGTGCCGGAGTGGATGGGCAGGTCGCCGGCGAGGGCGAGGGCGAGTTCGGAGCGTCCGGCGCCGATCAGGCCGGCCAGGCCGAGGACTTCGCCGGCGTGGACGCGCAGGGTGATGTCGTGGACGGCGTCGGTGGTGACGCCGCGGACGTCGAGGACGACGCGGTCGGTGGCGACGTCCTGGCGGGAGAACATGCTGCTGAGGTCGCGGCCGACCATGAGGCGGACGAGTTCGCCCTCGGTGGTGGCGTGGGCGTCCTGGACGCCGGCGAGGGTGCCGTCGCGCAGGACGGCGATGCGGTCGGCGAGTTGAAAGATCTCCTGCATGCGGTGGGAGACGTAGATGACGGCGACGCCCTGGTCGCGCAGGCGGCGGATGAGGGCGAACAGGGCGTCGACCTCGTGCTCGGAGAGCGAGGAGGTGGGTTCGTCGAAGGCGATGACCTTGGCGTCGCCGGTCAGGGCGCGCAGGATCTCGACGAGTTGGCGCTGGGCGGGGGTCAGCTGGGAGCCGAGCAGGTCGGGGTCCAGGACGCCGGCGAAGCCGAGGCGGTCGAGGTCGGCGGTGATGCGCCGGCGCAGTTCGGCGCGGTCCAGGCGGCGGCCGGCCCTGCGGGGCAGGGAGCCGGCGTAGACGTTCTCGGCGACCGAGACGTGCGGGATGATCTCGGGTTCCTGGGGGATGATCCGGATCCCGGCGCGGCGGGCGTCGGTCGGTGAGGACAGGGCCAGCGGGCGGCCGTCGAGGACGACGTGGCCCTCGGTCGGCTGGTGGTCACCGGTCAGGATCTTCAGCAGGGTCGACTTGCCCGCCCCGTTCTCCCCCATCAACGCGGTCACCTGACCGGCGGGGAAGTCCAGGGTCACGCCACCGAGGGCCTGGACCGCACCGAACCGCTTGGTGACCTGATGGACACCGACGCTCCCGGTGGCGGGCTGGGCAGTGGGCGGGCGGGGTTCCGGGTTCACGGCAGGGGCTGGGCTCATCGGGGTCACCTTGAGGTCGTGCGGGAGGGTCGGGACGGTCCGCGGCCGGTGGGACGGGGTCGGTGGCGGACCGGGTGGGGGTGGAGCTTCGGGCGGTCCGGCCGGCGGGGCGTCCCCGGCCCGGCGGTGCAGGGGCCGGGCCGGGGAACGCTGCGGCAGGCCGGGGGACGCGGCCCGAACGGGGTCAGCTGCAGGTGACTCCGGCGCTCTGCCAGGTCGTGGCGTCGACCATGGTGGTGGGCGCGAAGGCCTCCTTCGGGAAGTCCTTGCTGTTCTTGAGCTTGTCGTACATGGTCTGCACGGCCAGCGCGCCGACGTCCTTGCCGTTGATGAACAGCGCGGCCTTCATCCCGGTCGGCTTGCCGCCGCTCCAGTCCTTGCACGCCAGGTACGCGCCCAGACCGACCCCGATCACGTGGTCCGCCGAGATGCCCGCGTTCTGCAGCGCCGTCACCCCGCCCTGCACGTTCTCGTCGTTGCAGCCCCACAGCACCCAGTTCTTCACACCCGGGTTGGCCGTCACCGTCGCCGCGATCTTGTCCTGCGCGCCGGTCGGCGTGTTGTCCGTCGCCACGTCGATGTTCTGCACCCCGGGCACCGCGGCCGCGAACGCCTCCTTCGCGCCCTTCACCCGGTCACCGCAGACCGTCACGTCCTGCTTCCACGCCGAGATGACCCGGGTCTCCGCCGGGTTCCAGCCGGCCTTCTTGAACTCCTCACCGGCCCGCTTGCCGACCTCGCCGCCCATCTGGGCACCGCTGAAGCCGATCCGCGAGACCAGGTCGTCCTTCGAGCACGCCGCCGGGTCCGGACCGCTGGCGCAGATCTGGTCGTCCGAGGTCAGCAGCGCCACCTTGGCATCCCGCGCGGTCTGCACGACCTGCGGCCCCACCGCCGGGTCCGGCACCACGATGATCACACCGTTGGTCTTCTGCGCGACCGCGGACTGCACCTCGCTGATGGTCTTGTTCGCGTCGTTGCCGAGGTTGACGACCTTCAGGTCGACCCCCAGCTCCGCGGCCTTCGCCTTCGCGCCCGCCGCCTCCCCGACGAAGTACTCCTGGTCGCCCTGCTTCTGCAGGTAGGTGATCGAGATCTTCCCGGAGACCGGCGCCACCGAGGCGTCGCCCGACTTCACGGACTCCTGACCGGTCGAACAGGCGGTAGCCAGGCCCAGGGTGAGGAGAAGGCCGGCTGCGGCGGCGGCGCGGCTGGTGGGACGGAACATGGGGGAGCTCCTTCGAGGGCGCACCAGCCGCAGGGACGGAACGGGTGCGAGGGAGTCGGGCAGTGGTGCACTTGCTGGTGGAATGCGAGCGGTGGAGTGCGGCGGTGCGCCGACCGGGTGGTGGTTTGAGGCCGGGAGCCCCGCCTTGGCCAGTCAATCGAACGTAGACTGCCAGAAACAAACACTTCCGAACGCGATGGGGATATGACACCTCTGTTTCGGAAACCACGTCAAGGGTGCGGCGGGGTCGAGACCACCTTGTGACGTGCGGCCGGTGGCGGGGCGGACGGGACGGGCAGCCAGGTGGCAAGCCCCGCGGGTCAGCCGGGGTTTCGCCGGGCGATCCCGGATCCGGACCGGTCGTGCCCGGTCGCCCGGTCCGGATCCGGCGGTAACGCTTCGGTAAACCCCCGGGACGGTCGGGGGCGACGGCGCTCCACCCCTCACGACCGCCGCAGGTGGACGGTCGCCTGCCGAGTCGCACGCAAGGAGAACAGTGAGAGAGCCCTCAGCGCCCTGGACCGCCTTCGAGCCTCGCGGCCGGCTGCCCCAGCCAGGCGAACAGGCGGCCGCGGACGCGCTGCCGTCGCTGCCCGAGGAGTGCCGGCGGGAGATCCTGCGGGCCGTGGTGCGGGCCGCAGGACAGCGGGAGCTGCCGTCCGCGGCCGCCGCCGCCGTGACCGCGCCCCAGGACGACTCCGCGGACGTCCGCCGCGCCCGCGCCGTCGCCGTCGCGGTCCGGACCTGTCGGTACCTGGCCGCTCGGCAGGGCGGCGCGGACGGGCCGTCCTCCCCGCCGCCCGGGGCACCCGCGCCGTCCTGTCCCTCCTGTTCCGTCGGCGGGCGCCCACCGCGGCCGGGGGCGATGTACGGAGGCGACGACGAACCCACGGTCGTCCTCGAACGAGTCCGCACCGTGGCCCGCGCCGAACGGCCGGCCCTGTCATCGGCCCCGGTCGTCGGCCCGGGCCGCGACTCGCGCCGCGTCCCGTGGTGGAGCCTGGCGCTCTCGGCCGCCGCGCTGGTCGGCGGTACCGTCGCCATCCAGCAGGAGGGCCGGGAGGCACCCAGACCGGGTACGGCCTCGGTGCCCGGTGCCACCACCTCGGAGGCCCCGCCCGGCCCGACGGCGAATCCGGCCGTTCCCGGGGTGAGGAGCACGGCGGGCGGCGGGGCGGGGGAGAGCGGGACGGCGGAGCGCGGGACGGCGGGGCCGACGAAGGGGCTCGCCGGTTCGGGGCCGACCGGGCCCGGCAGCCCGAAGCCGTCCGCGACCGGGCAGACCTCCGCGGCCCCGGTGGCCACGGGGCCGCAGGCGTCCGGATCCGGGGCACCCACCGGCCCCCCGTCCGGCGGTCCGGCGTCCGATGGCCCGACCGAGCCCCGGGCGGGCCGGACCTCGCCCGGGCCGACTCCCACCGGGACGCGCAGGCCGGCCTCGGAGCCGCCGCCCACGCTGCCGACCACCCTGGTGCCCGCGAGCCCGTCCGTGCCGGTGGTGGTGGTACCGTCGTCGGCCCCGCCCAGTCCGGTCGGCACACCCCCGTCGACTCCGGAGCCTCCGGCGGGCAGTCCCACCGCCACGGACCCGCGGTGACGTAGGGCCGCCGGGGGTGGGGGCGCAGTTCCGAAGAGGCATCAGGTATACGATTTCGTGCGGCCTTTCGGTAGTTTGGCCCCCTGCTGGGGTGCTGTAGCTCCGAAGGGGTGTCAGATAGACGATTCCGCTTTGGGCTGTCCAGTGATCGCGGACGCTCCCGCCCGGGCCTTCGGTGGCCCACCGGCCGTCGCCCTCGGGCGGCCTCCTCGACCGCGGCGCGTGCCGAGCCCCCGGTGAGGCGGATGCACTGTCGCACGCGGTACCCCCCCGGCGCGGGTGCGCGCCCGTGACCGATCCGACTCCGTGACCGATCCGACCCCCGTGTCCGATTTCGACTCCGTGACCGATCCGACCCGAAACCGACTCCGCACGCACCCGCTCCGTCGCCGCGGCCCCGGCGGGCGCCCCGGAGCGAAACAGGCCCCGGGGGTCGCCCCCTCCCCGGCGCCGGGAACTGCCGTGCTCACCCCGAAGGGACCCTCATGCCACGCCGCTCACGCCCGCTCGCCGCACTCGCGGACCAGCCGCCGACGTCCGAACCCGACACAGCGGAGGAGCCCGGCGCGGACGACCCGGCCGCCGAGAGCGACGCCCGGCTGACGGCGCGGCTGCGGGGCGGCGACGACCGGGTGGTCGCGGAACTCTACGAGCGCCACCACCGGGCGGCCCTGCACTACGCGCGGATCGTCACCGGCCGCGCCGAGAGCGCGGAGGACCTGGCGAGCGAGGCCTTCGCCCGGACCCTCGCGGCGGTGCGGGCGGGCGCGGGGCCGGACGAGAACTGGCGCCCGTACCTGCTGGCCGTGGTCCGCAACACGGCGATGGCCTGGTCGACGGCAGACCGGCGCACCCTGCTCACCTCGGACTTCGGCGACTGGGCCGACCGGCAGGAGCAGGTGCTCTCGCCCGACGAGCTCTTCGCGGCCACCGCCGAGCGGCAGTTGGTCGCCGAGGCGTACCGGTCGCTGCCGGAGCGCTGGCGCACGGTGCTCTGGCACACCGTCATCGAACAGCGGCCGCCGGAGGAGATCGCACCGCTGCTCGGTCTCACTCCCAGTGGCGTCTCCTCGCTGGCCTTCCGCGCCCGTGAGGGGCTGCGGGAGGCCTACCTGGTGGCGCACGTCCGCCGCGCCGCGTCCCCCGACTGCGCGGCGCACTCCCAGGAGATCGCGGGCCTGGCCCAGCGCCCGTCGAAGCGGACCACCAAGAGGTTGGCCCGCCACCTCGACGAGTGTGCCGACTGCCGCTCGTGCCTGGCCGAGATGCGGGACGTCAACGGGCGCCTGCGGGCGGTGGGGCTCGGCTTCTTCGTCCTGTGGGACGGCGGTCACCCGCTGGGCTCAGGCGGCGGCGCGCTGGCCGCCACAGGGCACGGGGCCGGCACCGGGGTCGGGGTCGGGGCGAAGGCGGCGATCGGTGCGGCGGTGGCCGGGGTCGCCGCGACCGCGGTGCTGGTCACCATCGCCACCGGCTCCGGCCCGGTCGGCTCCCGGCCGGGCGCGTCCTCACCGCCGCAGGCGCGGATCGGGGCGGCCGCCCCGCTCGGCACCGCGGCCGCCGAGGCACCGCCGACCGCCGACTCCGCCCCGACTCAGACGCCGGCCGGCCCGACGCCGACCCCGGCCGCCCCGGTCTCGGGCCCGGCCTCCCCGCTTACCGGTCCCGCCACCGCCGGCACCCCGTCGGCGGCGGACCGGGCGAGCGCCACCGCCCGGGCCTCCGCGCCGGTCACGAAGTCCACGGCGTCGAAGGCGCCGAAGGGAACGGGCGGCGGCCCGTCGGCCGGGGTCTACACCGACGCCAACGGCCCGACCCCCGCGCCGGGGGACCGGGTGGTGCGGCTGCGGCTGCCGGCGCTGAACAGCTGCGTGGACGCCGAGGACGTCGACACGGTCGACGAAGAACTGCCGTACCGCGACGCCTGCGCCGCCGGGAACACCCAGAGCTGGTACCTGCGGCCCCAGCCGTCGGGCACCGGGTACTCCGTGATCAGCGCCGGGAACGGCGGCTGCCTCGACTCGACCGGTGGCGCCGCCGCGCAGGTCGTGCAGCACCCGTGCGGCAGCGGCCCCGGCCAGGTCTGGCAGACGGTGAGCCTGCCCGGCGGCGGGACGGGCCTCCAGCAGCGCCAGTCCGGTCAGCTCGTCGGCGCCGCGGGCACGGGGGCCGCCGAGGACCTGTTCCGCCTCTACCCCCAGTCGTGCGGCGCGGACGCCGCGTGCAACGGCAAGGTGGCGTTCCAGCTGTAACCGTTCCCCGGGCGTTCGGGCAGCACGCCCGGGGGACATCCGTCAGCGCAGCAGGGACCGGGGCGTCGGCACGACCCGGGTGACCACGGACTTGTCGAGGAACAGCAGGTCGGCCACGGCCGGGCCGAGTTCGGCGACCCAGCGGTCGCTCTCGTAGACGGCCGCGTACGCCTCGACGCGGTGCGCCTCGTCCTCGAAGCGGCGGATCCAGACGTAGCCGTCGGGGTGCTCCTCGTCGACGAAGGACGCGGTGATCACCATCCCCTTCGAGCTCTGGAAGGGGATGACGGTCCGCTCCATGAAGCGCAGCCATTCCTCCCGCCGACCGGGCTTGGTGAGGTAGTGGCGGATCTCGTAGAACATCGCGGGTGCTCCTCGGAAAAGGGGGGTCGGTGGGCGGCGGGTCCGGCGACGGCTCAGGAGCTGAGGTCCAGGACGAGCTTGCCGCGGGTGCGGCCGGTCTCGCCCTGGGCGTGGGCCGGCGCGGCCTCCGCCAGGCCGAAGACCTGCTCGACCTCGACGGCCAGCGCACCGCCGTCGATGAGTTCGGCGAGCTGGGTCAGGCCCGTGCCGTCGGGCTCGACCAGGAAGGCGCTGCTGCGGACCCCGAGCTCCGCCGCGGCGGCGTGCAGCTCGGCGGAGACCCCGGAGGGGACGGCGACCAGCAGGCCACCGGGGCGCAGCGTCCGCAGCGAGCGCGTGCTGGTGCCCTCGTGCTCGTCACCGACCAGGTCGAGGACCACGTCGACGTCGGTCACGACGTCCTCGAACCGGGTGGTGGTGTAGTCGACGAGCCGGTCCGCTCCCAGCCCGGTCAGCCACTCGTGCCGTCCGCCGCGGGCGGTGCCGATCACCTCGGCGCCCAGGTGCTTGGCGATCTGCACCGCGAAGTGCCCGACGCCGCCGGCGGCGGCGTGGACCAGGACCCGCTGACCGGGCCGGATCCCGGCGGTGTCCACCAGGGCCTGCCAGGCGGTGAGGGCCGCCAGGGGGACGGCCGCGGCCTGGACGTGGCTCAGCGTCGCGGGCTTGCGGGCGAACTGGCGGGCCGGCGCGGTGACGAACTCCGCGTAGCCGCCGGCGGCCCGGGGGAACCACGGCATCCCGTAGACCTCGTCGCCGGGCCGCAGCGTGCTCACCCCGAAGCCGACCTCCTCCACCACACCGGACACGTCCCAGCCGAGGACGAAGGGGGGCTCACCCAGCACCCCGGCCATCCCGCCGCCGGCCCGGGTCTTCCAGTCCACCGGGTTGACGCCGGCGGCCCGGACCCGGACCAGTACCTCCGTCGGCAGCGGTTCGGGGCGCGGCACCCGCTCGACCTTCAGTACCTCCGGGCCGCCGAAGCGGTCCTGCGTCACCGCGCGCATCGAGTTCACGGACATGATCGACTCCGTAGGAAGAGAACGGCGGGAGGCCCTCGGTGGGCCCGCCCTGCTGATGCCCTCGACGCTATCCAGCGGCATATAGTTACCCGCAAGGTCTACTGCTTCCTGATGGGAAGTGTCCTGGTGAGGAGTGGTTCAAGGTGTCGGAATGCGTGACCGGACAGCACGACCGGCATGACGTCTACGCGGCGCAGTGCCCCTGCCGGGCCATGCTCGACCTGCTGGCGAACAAGTGGTCGGCGCTGGCGATCGGGGCCCTCGGCCAGGGGCCGCAGCGCTTCGGCGAGCTGCAGCGGCGCCTCCAGGGGGTCAGCCCCAAGGTGCTCACCCAGACCCTGCGCCGGCTGGAGGACGCCGCACTGCTGACCCGGACCGTCTACCCGGCGGTACCGCTGCACGTGGAGTACGCGCTCACCGAGCTGGGCCGCAGCGCCGCCGTCCCGCTGAGCATGCTGCGCGCCTGGGTCGAGGAGAACACCGCGCAGCCGCGGACCCGCCCGGGCCGGCTGTCCGAGGCCTGATCACCGGCGGGCGCAGGCACCGGGCCGGGTGCGAGGTAACGGATCGGCATACCCGCGGGACGGGTTCGCGGCCCCCGTCTCCATACCGGCAGACATCGACACGGTGTCAGGTTCCTCCGCGCTCGCCAGAAGGTGATCACTTGTCCACCCGCCGCAGTCTGATCCTCGCCGGTACCACCACACTCGTCCTCTCCACGCTCCCGCTCGCGACAGCGGGCGCCGCCGGTACGGCAGCGCCCGGCACGCCGTCGCCCGGAGCGGCCTCGGCGAGCGCCTCCCCGGCAGGTCCGTCGGCCTCCGCCCCGCGCCTCGACGGCTCGCTGCAACGAGGACTGGAGCCGTCGGTGTCCGGTGTCCCGAAGGACTTCGAAGTCGGTGGTGCGGCAGAGGAGTTCGGCTACACGATCGAGAATCCGTCGACGCACGACTTCGTGGCCTTCCCGCTGCTGAAGTTCAAGAACACGACCGGTGACCTCCGCACGGCCGACCTCAGGGTCGAGTACCAGCTGCCGGGGCGCACCGACTGGCTCAGGGGCTCACAGGCCCCGGGCAGCGAGGGCGTGGACGACGGCGTGCTGGTGGTGCTCGGGGGCAGGGACGGCGACAACGTCGCGGACGACGCGCTCGTGGCGGTCCGCAAGGGCAAGTCCGTCGCCCTCAAGGTCCGGGTCTCCTTCTCCGCCCAGGCGCCGGTCGGCAGGGCCGGCGTGGCTCCGGTGCTCTTCGCCGCGCAGCTCGACGACGCGACCGGGCAGCCGGTGGACAAGGGCAGTTACGGCTGTGCGTGCGGGGTGGGGTGCGCGGGCTTCCGGATCAAGGCGCCGGCACCGGTCGCCACGGCGTCCCCCACCCGGGTGCCGTCGCCCTCCGCGACGGCGTCGCGCCCCGCCACCGCGCCGCCCACCGTCACCACGCCGCCCACGGCTCCCGCGGTCACGCCGTGGCGGACGGCCACCCCGGCGCCCAGCAGTGCGGCGCCCACCGCCCCGGCTCCCGCCGCCACCCCCGTGGCGACGCCCACCACGCCCACCACGTCCGCGACGCCCTCGGCCACCGTCAGTCGCCCGACCGCCTCGCCGACCCACGCGCCCTCGCCCACGCCGACCGTCGCCGTCCCGACCGTCGCCGTCCCGACCGTCACCGCCCCGGCCGTCACCGCCCCGGCCACCACTCCCGCCGTGACGACCCGTCCCACGACGCCGTCCACCTCGTCCTCCGCCCCGGCGCCCGCGCCGTCCGTGTCAGCGCCGTCCGCGTCCGCCGATCCGGTGGGCGACGGCCCGCTGCCGCTGCCGGTGCCCATCGACAACCCGACCATCGCGCCGCTGAGGATCCAGCCGGCGGCGGTCGTCCAGGCGACGACCACGGCGGACGCCGTGGAGCGGAACCTGGCCCAGACGGGCGGCGGTGACCACCAGGTGCTGATCACCGGAGCCGGTGTCGCCACCCTCGCCGCGGGCACCGGTGTCCTGCTGCTCCTGCGCCGCCGCCGGGCGGCCCGGCACGGCTAGCGGCGCGGTCGCGGCACCCACGGTGTGACGCCGTGGAACCCGGGCCGGTGGCGCCCTCCCGCGCGCGCCGCCGGCCCGGCCGTGCCGTACCCGCCCACGGGGAGGCCGGCCCGGGGACGGCCCCGAGCCGTCCCCGGGACGGACAACGTCGAACGCCCTGACAGGACAGGAATCATCGTGCTATCTCGTCCGAATCTGGCCGGTGCCGTGCTCACGGCCCTGGTGGCCGTCGGCCTCGTCGGTGCGCCGGAGGCCGCCGCCGCGTCGGTGGCCTACGATTTCGAATCCTCCGACGGCTGGCCCTACATGGCGCTCAACGGCTTCGGCCGGGTCTCCGCCGTCCCCGCGCCGGCCGGCGGCTCGGGACGGGCCGCGCGGTTCAACGTGCCCAACGACGGGCGCTCGTTCAAGACCGAGCTGGTGATGAAGAACCTCGGTGCGGGAAGTCATCGCTTCTCCTTCGGCAACTACCTGCCGAACGACTGGCCCCGTGAGGACTTCGGCACCATCGTCGCCCAGTGGTTCAGCACGCAGGGGGACGACAACGACGGGGTGAAGCCCGTCGTCGCACTCTCGCTGAACGGCCAGGCCTGGCTGCTGAAGGTGCACTGGCTGGAGGGGGTGGAGGTCCGGGAGACGGTCGTCCCGCTCGGGACGGTGCAGTTCGGCCACTGGAACCGGTGGGTCGTCGACATCACCTGGTCGACCCCGTCGTCGCCCGGCTCCGTCGTGGTGGTCCGGGACGGCGTGAAGGTCGGATCGCACACCGGGGAGAACAACTACCACCGAGGGGAGGCACCGCACTTCCGGATCGGGATCTACCGCCCGACCTGGCGGCCGGAGAAGAAGGTGACGCACTCCGTCGGCGGCCCCGACGCCGTCCTGTACGTCGACGACGTCTCGATCACGGACGTGACCGCGGGCGCCGCCGCGCCGCCCTCCCCGGTGGCGAGGACCACGCCACCGCCGGAATCCGTCACCGCTGCGCCGTCCGCACCCGCTCCGACGGCCTCGCCGAAGCCCTCGCCCTCGCCCACCGCCGCTCCGACGGCGACCCCGAGCCCGACGCCCTCCGGCGAAACGGCGGCCCCCGCCTCGCAGTCGTCGCCGGAGCCGGACGACGCGATGACCCGCGCCGAGGCCGAGGCCGCGCTGCCGGTCTCGGTCGGGACGACGGCCGCCCCGGCCGAGGAGCCGTCGCCCACCGCCGCGTGGATCGGCGGCGCGACCGCGTTCACCGCCCTCGCGTGCGTCGGCGGGGTGGTCCGCCGCCGTCACCGGGGGACCGGCCGGCGCAGGCGGCGGTGAGCGGCGCCGCCGGGCCCCGGGCCACCGGCCGTCAGCCCTGGGCCGCCGGCCCGGGCCGGCACCGGGGCCCGGCGGCCGGCTGTTCGAGGGCGGCCCTGGTCCGGTCGCCGAAGACGGAGAAGCTGCGCTCGTCGCCGCGGATGCCGGCGGCCTGCTGGAATCCGGTCAGCATGCGCTCGGTGACGGCGTCGAAGCGCCCCTGCACGAATCCCGGCTCCGGCGTGCACCCGGCCCTGATCAGCAGTCGCTGCAGTGCCGTCACCTCCGGCCCGCTGTCGCCCCGTCGGAGCGGCCGGGCGGGCGGTGGCGTCGGGGCGGACGGCGAGGCGGTCGGGGCCGGGGCGACCGGTGGCGTCGGTGCCGCGGCCGGTGTGCTGGGCGTGCTCACCGGGGCCGGTGCGCCGGCGGTCGTCGGCCGGCCCGCCGTCGGCCCGGGGACGGTCGCCGGGGGAGCGAGCGCGGGGGCGGACGAGGGCGTCGCCGGTACGGTCCTGGACCTGCTCGGGGTCGCTGCCGCGGTGGGCCGGGCCGACGGCGACTCGCGGGCCGGGGGCACCGGTGCGGCACTCGGATCCGTCGGGTCCGGCGCGATCGTGTCCAGGACGGTGGCCGAGGTCCCGTCGGGCGTCGGCGACCCGGTGACCCGGCTCGACGGCGGTTCGGCCATCGCCAGCCCGAGGGCCAGCGCGACCGTGCCGATGCCCGCGGCGCCGATCGCGAGGCGCCGGCGGGCGAGGTGGCGGTTCGGTCCGGTCCGGCGGTGGGCGGGGCCGATGACGATCTCCACCGGCGGCTCCTCCCGGGGCGCCACCCGCACGTGGTCCGGCCCCGGGCCCACCGGGGCGGTGGTCGCCCGGTGATCGGCGGACACCGGGCGGAACCGGGCCAGCAGGCCCTCGCTCAGGTGACCGGCCTCCCAGCGGCGGACGGCCCGCAGGTCGGTCATCGCCCGGTGACAGCGGTCGCAGAGCGGCAGATGGGCGGCGAGTTCGACGGGAGTCGGCGCGTCGGTCGCGGCCGTCTCCCCCAGCAGGGCCGCGAGGTGCCGGCACTGCCGCTCGGGCGCCCCGAGGGCGTGCGCCCGGATGTACGCGTCGGCGAGCCTTCGGCGGGCCGCCGGCGCGGGAGTCGGGACCGTGGCCGGGTCCGCCGCGAGGGCGCGCCACAGTTCCATGGCGGGGAGGTCCGGGAGCTGCCCCAGCGCAGCCAGCAGCGGACTGCTCCCCTCGACGGTGGCGACGACGTCACGGGGGTCCTGCTGCGGTGCCCGGCGCACGGACAGCCAGGCGCGGAAGCCGGGTGACAGGTCGTCACCCCGCCCCGCGGCGGCCCACCCGGCGGCGATCAGGCGCGCCTCGCCGAGCAGCAGGCAGCTCCAGGAGCCACCGGGGAGCCGGTCCCGGTGCGGGGCGTCGAGCGCCCGGTCGAGGACCTCCTCCGCGAGGCCGTGCGCCGCCCGGGGGGTCGCGCACAGCGTGCCCGCGTAGGCGAGCACCAGGTCGCCGTAGCGGCGCGTCAGCTCCCGGGTGGCGGTCCGCCGGGCGGAGCCGGAGAGCAGGAGCTCGCCGAGCTCCGCGTCGGTGAGTGAGGCGAGGGAAGGTGACATGAGGGTCCTCGGTGAGGTCGACCGGCGGCGGTCGCGGACGGCCCGCGAGCCTGCCGCTCCCGGAGGCGTTGTGAACGTTGGAGTCGGGATCGGCGCCGCCGTCCCGCCCTGTTACCCGATCGTGATCCGACGCGGGAGGAGGCGGCTCCGCCGCCCCCGCACACCCGGTCACGGACGTACGGACCCGCGGGCCCGGGACGCCCCCGACTACCCATGACTCCAGGGGCGGGTACCTACGGTTCGGCGCATTCGGGGGAAGTTGGGTGGCCTCGGCGCTGGGCCCCGCCCCCGCCTCCGACCTTTGCTGGGTCCAGGAGTACCGCCCGCGCAGTGAGCGGGCGACGTCCGAGAGGGAAGAACACCATGACCCACCGCATCCGGCCGGTCGCGAGCCGCTCCACCGCCAGCTACCTGCGCTGCTACCCGTACGACACGGTGTACCTGCTGGACTACTGGCGGCTCCTCGCCCGCTACTCCGCCGAATCCGGGCTGGGCGACGCGACCGTCTTCATGGACAACGGCCGGCGCTCGACCGACGACCTGACGGCGCTGGCCGATCTGACCCGCGCCGTCGAGGAGGGTCTGTGCACCACCGTGCTGATCCCCGGCCCCTTCGTGTTCTCCCTGGACGACGCGGAGGCCGGCGCGGCCGTCCGCAGGCTGGAGGAGGCCGGGTGTCGGGTCGTCGAGATACCGCGCCCCTCGTTCTGGAACGAGGCCCCCGAGCTGGTCGCCGTCCCCTGACGGAGTAGGAACGAGGCTCCCGAGCCGGTCGCCGTCCCCTGACGGCGTAGGAGCGACCGCGTCCGGCGGCGGCTGTACTTTGGCGGTGTTCAGCGGCCCGACCGTCGTCACCGACCCGGTGGGGCGGTGAGCGGCGCCGGGAGTACGGCATGGCGGAGACGGAACACGGCGGGGGCCAGGGGCGGGGCGGATGGGGCTGGTGACCGCTGGTGATCGCCTCCGCCGAAGTCACCGGAGGATGGCCGCCAGGTATCAGTAATGTTTCGACGTGTTGACTTGTTGGACGCGCTCGGTAAGCCTGAGGGTCCCCCATCTGTTGAATTCCGCGTAATCACGTTTGATTCTGTTCAGTAATGAACAGCGCTCCGGTGGCTGGACCCGGAGGTCAGGACGAGCGCGGGCGACATCGAGGAACCCGTATGAAAAGAGTGGGATCCGTTCTCGCAGGCCTTCTCGGCCTGCTCCTGGCTGTGATCGCGGGGCCGTCACCGGCCCAGGCCGCGCCGGTCACCGCCACCGCAGGCACCCAGTTCCCGGACACCACCGGAGCGGGGGTGCAGGCCCACGGTGGCGGCGTGATCAAGGTCGACGCCTACTACTACTGGTTCGGTGAGGACCGCGGCGAGGACAACAAGTTCCGCTACGTGTCGGCGTACCGCTCCACGGACCTGAAGACCTGGGAGCCCCGGGGCCACGTGCTCACCCAGGAGACCGACCCGGAGCTGAAGGACGCGCTGATCGAGCGTCCGAAGGTCCTGTACAACGCCAAGACGAAGCAGTTCGTCATGTGGATGCACAAGGAGGCCGACGACTCCTACGGCGAGGCCCGGGCAGCCGTGGCGGTCTCCTCGACGGTGGACGGCCCGTACCAGTGGAAGGGCTCGTTCCGCCCGAAGGACGCCGAGGGCAACGAGTACATGTCGCGGGACACCACCGCCTTCGAGGACCCGGGCACGGGCAAGGCGTACATGATCTCCTCGGCGAACAACAACGCCGACCTGATGATCTATCAGCTGAACGACGACTACACCCAGGTGACGGGCGTCCCGGCGAACCCCTGGCCGGGCCGGCACCGCGAGTCTCCGGCGATGTTCAAGCGCGGGGACGTGTACTTCATGCTGACCTCCGGTACCAGCTACTGGGACCCGAACCAGCAGAAGTACGCCACCGCCCCGAGCCCGACCGGGCCGTGGACGGAGATGAAGGACGTCGGCGACAACTACGGCCACGGCTCGCAGACGGCGTTCGTGCTGCCGGTCGAGGGCAGTGAGACCACCTCCTTCCTCTACCTGGGCGACCGGTGGGCGGGCAAGGGGGCCAACCCGAACCGGGTCAACGACTCCACCTACGTCTGGCTGCCGCTGCAGTTCCCGACCGCCACCACGATGGACCTCCCGTGGTACCCCGAGGTCTCGATCGACACGGCGACCGGCCGGGTGGCCGGCTCCGGCGGCGACCCCCTCAACACGCTCACCAACAAGGCCGGCGGTCTCTGCGCGAGCGTGGCCGACAGCCTCTCCGACAACAACGTGCCGGTGGTCCAGGGCGCCTGTGACGGCGGACTGAACAGCGAGTGGCGGTTCACCAACAACGACAACGGCTACGTCCGGGTGCTCGCCCAGCACAGCGGCAAGTGCCTCGACGTGGCGGACAACTCGACCGCCGACGGCGCCGAGGTCAAGCAGTACGACTGCGGCTCGGGCAACAACCAGCGCTGGCGCTTCGAGGGCCCGGCCGAGGGTCCGGTCCGCATCATCGTGAAGCACAGCAACAAGTGCCTGGACCTCCAGGGCGGATCCCTGGCGCCGGGTGCCAAGCTGGTCCAGTCGGACTGCGACGGCAGCCCCGGCCAGGACTGGAAGGTCGCCGTCGCCGGCGCTCCGACCGACCCGACCGGCCCCACCGACCCGACGGACCCGACCCACCCGACCGACCCCGGTACCGGCACCCCCGGCACGGTGGACCAGCAGATCAGCACCTCGGTCGACGCCGGCGTGCTCTCGATGGCCGCCGCGACCGACGCCGTCCGCCTCCCGGCGGTGGCCTTCGGCTCGGGCGCGCCCTCGACCGGCTCCCTGAACACCGTGACCGTGAAGGACTTCCGCGGCGGCACCGCTGGCTGGTCGCTCACCGGCAAGGTCACCGACTTCACCGGGCCGCGCGGCAGGATCGACGCCGAACGGCTGAGCTGGACCCCCAGCTGCGCCACCAAGGCCGACAGCCCGAGCTCCTGCCAGGCGGGCAGCCCCGGGACCATCGGCAAGGCCGGCGCCACCCTGGCGTCCGTCACCGACGCCGCGCTGACCGGTGGCGAGTTCACCGCGGGGGCCGCCGTGTCCCTGGACATCGCGAAGTTCACCCCCGTCGGCAACTACTCCGGAACGCTCACCCTCACCCTCCTGTGACCGTGCTCGCGGGCCGGACGCCTGAGGCGTCCGGCCCGCGGCACCCCGAAAGCTGGTCCGCCATGCGCAGAGCACCCGTCGTCACCGTTCTCCTCCTCGGCCTGCTGGCCCTCCTCCCCACCCAGGCCCACGCCGCCGACAACGGCGAATGGTCGGTCAAGCCGGCGGACTCGGTGATCACACCGCGCGCGGCGTTCCAGCTCTCGGCGCAGCCCGGCGCGACCTTCACCGACCGCGCCGTCGTCACCAACACCACCGACGGACCGCTGACCCTGCACCTCTACGTCGCCGACGCCTACAACACCGAGCGCGACGGCGGTCTGGCGGTGCGCGGCCGCGAGGAGGCCCAGCACGACGTCGGGGCCTGGGGGAAGCCGGAGCGGGACGTCGTCACCGTCCCGGCCCGCTCCGCCCTGCCGGTCGGCCTCACCCTGACCGTGCCCGCCGACGCCTCGCCCGGGGACCACGTGGGCGCCCTGGTCGCCGTCGACGATCGCGTGCCGACCGCGGCCGGCTCCTTCATCGGCATCCAGCGCGGCGTCGGCGCCCGGATCTACCTGCGCGTCGACGGCGCGGAGCGGCCGGCGCTCGCCGTCGAGAACGTCCGGTTCGCCGCGCACAACCCGCGGGTGCCCTGGACCGGCCGCACCGACTCGACCGTCTCCTACACCCTGCACAACACCGGGAACGTGAAGCTCGACCCCCGCGCCGAACTGTACGTCGGCGGGGTGTTCGCGGGCGGTCCCGCCAGCCGGCAACTGGCCAACGTGCCGGCCGAGTTGCTTCCGGGGCAGCAGGTCGAGGTCACCGAGGCCTGGTCCGGCGCCCCCACCGGCTGGGGCGACGTCACCGTCACCGCCACCGCGAACGGCGTCACCGCCACCGGCTCCGACGACTTCACCCAGGTGCCGTGGCTGCTCGCCGGCGCCCTGTTCCTCCTCGCCGCCGCCGGCACCGCCGTGGCGGTCACCCGGCGCCGCCGCCGGCGGCCGGCCGCCCGGCACCGCGGGCGGCCGGCGGCGGGCGTCAGCGACTGAGCCGGTCGATCTCGGCGAGCTCCTCGGCGGTCAACGGACCGCCGTCGAGCGCGTCGAGGTTCTGGTCGAGCTGGGCGGTGCTGGACGCGCCGATGATCACCGAGACCACCCGCTCGTCCCGCAGCACCCAGGACAGCGCCAGCTGGGCCAGGGTCTGGCCGCGCCGCTCGGCGATCTTGTTCAGTGAGCGCAGCTGCTCCAGCTTCTCCCCGGTCAGCGCCTCCGCGCGGAGGAAGCGGCCGACCGACATCCGCGAGCCGGCCGGCACCTCGCCGGACAGGTAGCGGTCCGTCAGCAGGCCCTGCGCCAGCGGGGAGAACGCGATCAGACTGGTCCGCGTCTCGCCGACCGCGTCCAGCAGGCCGTCCTCGGCGGCGGCGCGGTCCAGGATCGAGTACCTGACCTGGTTCATCAGCATCGGAGTGCCCAGGTCGCGCAGGATCTCCACGGCCTCACGGTGCTGCGCGGCCGGGTAGTTGGAGACCGCCGCGTACAGGGCCCGGCCGGAGCGCACCGCCCGGTCGAGCGCCCCCATCGTCTCCTCCAGCGGCGTCGCGGGGTCGTAGCGGTGCGAGTAGAAGACGTCGACGTAGTCCAGACCCATCCGCTCCAGCGACTGGTCCAGGCTCGCCAGCAGGTACTTGCGCGACCCGCCGACGCCGTACGGGCCTGGCCACATGTCGTAGCCCGCCTTCGACGCGATGAACAGCTCGTCCCGGTACGGCTTGAAGTCCTGGGCGAAGAGCAGGCCGAAGTTGCGTTCCGCGCTGCCGTACGGCGGGCCGTAGTTGTTCGCCAGGTCGAAGTGCGTGACACCGCGGTCGAAGGCCCGGCGCAGCACCGCGCGCTGCACCTCCAGCGGCTGGGTGTCACCGAAGTTGTGCCACAGGCCGAGCGAGACGGCGGGGAGCAGCACACCGCTGCGGCCGGCCCGCCGGTAGGACATGGACGTGTAGCGGTGCTCCGCGGGGTGATGGGTCATATCGGCATCCTTTCAGGCGGATGCCGGTGGAGGAAACCAACACCCCTGCCTGAAAAGGACGTTGTCGAAAAGGGATGGAGGCAGGGCCTCCCGGCGAGATCGTGGCGGAGCAGCAGCTCACCATGGTCTCCCCCTCCTCGCCGGACGAATCTCGCCACCACGAAATATCGCGCACGACGGACTCGCGGCACCGGGTGACCGGGTGGTCGCCCCCGGCACAGACGCCGCGACGCGGGCGTCCCCCTCTCGCCGGTCGTGCCATGGCCGGGAGCGGTCGCGTCGGGAGGGTTCAGCGCAGCCGGCGGGCGCGGAGCACCAGGTCGTCGGTGTGGTGGGCGCCGGCGCCGCCCTCCGGCGCCACGCGCGGCCGCTGCTCGTCCACCTCGACCCGCCAGTCCTCGTCGAGGAGCGCGGTGACCATCGCGGGCCAGACGTAGTCGGCGGGGTCGAACTCGCCCCCGCGCGCCTCCTGGGTGTCCATGCCCGCGTGGTGCACGAGCAGGAGCACGCCGCCGGGTGCGACGGCCGCGAGCAGCGCCCGCTCGGCCGCGGCGCCGGGGGTGCGCAGCAGGGCCGGGTACTGCGCGGAGACCAGGTCGAAGGAGGCCGGCGGGAGCGCCGCCCCGACCAGTTCCGCGTGCACCCAGCGAACGGTGACGCCGGCGTCCCGGGCGTGCCCGGCCGCCCGCTCCAGCGCCACGCCGGAGACCTCCAGCGCGGTCACGTCCCACCCTCCGCGCGCCAGCCAGACGGCGTCCGCGCCCTCGCCGCAGCCGACGTCCAGCACCCGCCCGGGGGCGAGCCCTTCGACCTCGGCCACGAGCGCGCCGTTGGGGCGGCCGCTCCACAGTTGCTGCCGGTCGGCGTACCGGCCGTCCCACTCGGCCCGCACGGCGGGGTCCCCGAGGTACTCGCCCGCGGGCGAGGTTGCTGCGATGTCGTCGGTCATGCCCCCACGCTCGCCCGCCGCCCACCGGGTGGGCCAGTTCTGTTGCCGATCCGGCAAACCGCGCGGGAGGCCCTCGCGTGGGGGCGCCGTCCCAGTCCTCTCCGGCTGCGGGGCCCGCTGCTACGATCCGCGCAGTTCAGACGCTGTATCAGAGGCCCTAACAAAAGTCGTAGTCGCGTGACTGTCGGTTGATGTGCTCGTTGGTCCGTCCGTGGGGAAGAGGGAGTCTCGTCCGTGGGTCGTGTCGGACGAACTATGGGGCTTGATCGAGCCGTTGTTGCCCGGCCCGGCGCCGAAGCTGAAGCAGGGGCGACCTCGTGTTCCGGACCGGCAGGCGCTGTGCGGGATCCTGTTCGTGCTGCACACCGGCATCCAGTGGGAGTACCTGCCCCAGGAGCTCGGCTTCGGCTCGGGCATGACCTGCTGGCGGCGCCTGGCCGCCTGGAACGAGGCCGGCGTGTGGGACCGGCTCCATCTGGTCCTCTTGCGAAAGCTCCGGGCCGCTGGGCACCTAGACTGGTCCCGGGCGGTGATCGACTCCAGCCACGTCCGGGCTGCCCGAAGGGGCCCAAAAGCGGACCGAGCCCGGTCGACCGCGCACGACCGGGCAGCAAGCACCACGTCCTCGTCGACGCCCAGGGCATCCCGCTCGCGGTGTCACTGACCGGCGGCAACCGCAACGACGTCACCCAGCTGCTGCCCCTGCTGGCGAAGGTTCCCGCCGTGGCCGGCCTCGTCGGCCGACCCCGGCGCCGCCCCGACCTCCTGTTCGCCGACCGCGGCTACGACCACGACAAGTACCGGCGACTGGTGTGGAAGCAGGGCATCAAACCGATGATCGCCCGCCGCGGAGTGCCCCACGGTTCCGGCCTGGGCGTCTACCGTTGGGTCGTCGAACGGACCATCGCCTGGCTCCACGGCTTCCGCCGCCTGCGCATCCGCTGGGAACGGCGCGACGACATCCACGAGGCCTTCCTCGGCCTCGCCACCTGCCTGATCACCCACCGCCACGTCCAACGCCTTTGTTAGGAACTCTCAGACAGAGGTGGGGCCGGAAATGCAGGGCGAGAGGGACGAGCAGGACGCGAAGCCGGTGAACCGGCGGAGGCTCGTCGGCGTAATAGCCGCCGGGGTGTGTCTCCTGGGCCTGGCCGGTGCCGGGGGCCTGGCGTTGCGCGGGTCGCACGATCCGGTCCCGGCCGGGTCCCCGGTGGGTTCCGGCGCCTCGGACACCTCGCCGAGCCCGACCGCTTCGGCGAGCCCCACGCCCTCGGAGCCCGCCCCGCCGACGGAGGTCGTCCTCGCCGCCACGAGCACGCCGCCGCCGGTCGGGACCCCCGCGCCCACCGAGCCCCCGGCAGCCCCGGCGCCGGCCCGGTCCACGGTCGCCGCACCGCCGCGCCCCTCGAAGACCGCGGCCGCCCCGAAGCCGGCGCCGACCCGCGTGCCCGCCCCGTCGCCGACCCTGGACCAGGAGAACCCGCCCGCCGCGTGGAGCCCCGGCCCGCGACCCACCCCGACCCTCCCGAAGCCCCCGACCAGTTGCCCGCCCCTCCAACTCCCCAGCTGGGACGGCTGCCACCCGATCGGCCCGGTGATCACCCTCCCCCCGATGACCATCCCCCCGCAGCCGAACTTCACCCCCTCCACGGTGGCCCGCTGAGCGTGCTCTCGCGTGATCTCGGGCCCATCGCCGCTTCAGGCCGTTGTGCCGGAGCTGATCGCCGGCGGCCACCGGCCAGGATCGGAACCGGGGCGCAGGTGCCGGAGAGTCGATGGGAGCCGGTACGGGTGCTGCTGACGCTTTCCGGCCCGCGACTTCGACGGGGGCTCTAACCTGGCGCGGTGACGAGTCGAAACCGAATCTCCCCTACCGGCGCGGCCGCCCTGGTGGCCGCCGGCCTCGTTCTCCTCAGCGCGTGTGGCGGCGGGGGCGGCAGTGGTGAAAGCAAGGCGAAGCAAGTCGGTTGGTACCGCACGGTCGGCGACCTCTGCGCCGTAGTGGGCGATCCCGGCCTGCCGGGGCAGCTGAGGAGCTCCATACCGGTGACGAGCGACGGGATCGCGAGCGACCCGTCCACGTCGCTCAGCTGCGGCTACGACGGCGGTCCGGCGACCGAGGACTGGCGGGTGAGCGTCGACGCGACGGTCTTCGAGGCGGCCCGCGGCTGCCACTGGCTGGAGGTCGAGGCGGACATCGCGAGGTCCCCGCTCGGCGGACCAAAGCCGACCGAGACCCGGAAGTTCGAGACGACCGACGGCGGGGGGCTCGGCCAGGAGGGCTACCAGTCGTCGGTCCGGCACCCGCTCACCGACACCATCCCGGGGCCGGTCGACCAACTGAGCTTCAGGTCGGCCTTCTGCGACGGAAATCTACGGTTGACGGTCACCGTCGACTACGGCGCGGGCTCGGAGATGTCCGCGGACTACCCGAGCGCGCTCGACAAGGCGGAGGAGGCGTCGCGGAAGAAGGCCGCCGAACTGCTCAAGCGGGCGCGGGAGGCGCTGTACGAGCGTGCGATGAGCCCGCAGCCGACCGCCACGTGACAGGCGGACGCCCCGGCCAGAGCGAACCGCCGTGCCGCATCCCGGTGAGTGCCCCGGTTCACGCGGTCACGCCGGCGGGCGGGGTGGGGCCCGGTGGGAGGTGGACGGTCATGATCAGGTCGCAGGGGCCGGTGTCCGAGGCGCGGTAGGTGTGGGGGGCGTCGCCGTCGAAGGTGGCGGTCTGGCCGGCCTCGACGGTGTGCTCGGTGCCGTCGACGACCAGGGTCATCCGGCCCGCGGTGACGCTGACGGTCTCCACGACGCCGGCCTGGTGCGGGTGGCTGGGGTAGTCCTCGCCGGGTTCGAGGTGCCAGCGCCAGACCTCGACGGGGGCCGGGCCCGAGGTGGTCAGCATGAGCCGGGCGGAGCCGCCGTGCTCGCCGGTCCACAGCGGGGCGACCGCGTCGGCCGCCACGACGCGGACCCGCCCCTCGGACGGGCCCTGCATGAGGGCGGACACCGAGATCCCGAGGGTGTCGGCCAGCCGCACCAGGGTGGCGAGATTGGGGTTGCCCTGTGCTCGTTCCAGGCCTACCAGGGCGCCCTTGCTGACCTGGGCGCGGCGGCCGAGTTCCTCCAGGGAGAGGCCGGCCCGCTGCCGGGCCGCCCTCACGTTGCGCGCCACCGTTCGCAGAGCCGCCGCTGTCTCGACCACCGGTTACCACTCCTCGTCCCTCGGTCCACTCAAATGTACCCCGCGGTCGTTCCGGTAACCCACCCGGGTCATTCTGTTGTACCGTGAAGTCGTTCCACTGATTAACGAAGTGCACCGAAGGACGTGCTGTGACCGCTCTGCTGCTGGCCCTGTGCAGTTCCCTCGCCTACGGCTGCGCCGACTTCCTGGGCGGTATGGGCGCCCGCAAGGCCCACGTCCTGCGCACCGTGATGATCGCGGCCCCCGCCAGCCTGGCGGTCGAACTCCTGCTGTGGCCCTTCCTCGGCGCCTCGTTCAGCGCCGCCGCCGTCGGCTGGGGCGCCGCCTCCGGCATCGCCTCGGCCGCCGCGTTCGTGCTGCTCTACCGGACCCTGGCGATCGGCCCGATGAGCGTGTTGTCGCCGGTGACCGCGCTGGTGTCCGCCGTGCTGCCGGTCGGGGTCGGCCTGGTGCAGGGGGAGCGGCTCTCCGCGGCCGGGCTGGTCGGCCTGCCGCTCGCGCTGGTCGCGGTCGTTCTGGTGAGCGCCGGGAGCGAGGGCCCGGTCCGGCCCTCGCGCGGCGCCCTGCTGCTCGCGTTCGGCGCGGGCGCGGCCATCGCCCTGCAGCTGATCTGTCTGCACCAGGCGCCCTCCGACAGCGGGCTGGCACCGCTGCTCACCGGCCGGGCCGTCTCCTCGGCCGCCACCCTTACGGCGGCCGGCCTGCTGTACCGGCGGCTGGGCAGCGAACGGCCCGCGTACGGGATGTCGGCGGCCGCGGGGGTGCTGGACTCCCTGGCGAACCTGCTGTTCCTGCTCGCCGCCCGCAGCGGCGACCTCGCCGTCGTCGCCGTCATCACCGCCCTCTACCCGGCCGGCACCGTCCTGCTCGCCCGGGCCGTGCTCGCCGAACGGATCCACCGCCTGCAACTCGTCGGGCTGGCAGCCGCGGCCGTCGCCGTCAGCCTGCTCGCGCTGACCTGACCGACCGCCTCCCGGGGGTGCCGGACGAGCGTGCCGGGGGCGCCGGGCCGCGTGCTACGGTGGCGGCACCGGGAGTAAAAACGCGAGCCACTCGCGCACATACGCGGTCTCCGACGAGCCGCCACTTCTTCACCTCGAAGGAGTGCGCCGTGCCCACCCGCCGTCCCCGTGAAGCCGCCGAGAGCCTCGCTGCCCCCGCCGAACGTCCCCGCTCGCCGCGCTCCCTCCGCGAGGCCTGGACCGCCCTCGCCGGGCTCTCCGCCGTGTTCCTCTTCGAGATGCTCGACAACTCGGTCCTCAACGTCGCCCTGCCCACCATCGGGCGCGAGCTGTCCGCCTCGGCGACGGCCCTGCAGTGGGTCACCAGTGCGTACGCCGTGGTGTTCGGCGGGCTCATGCTCGCCCTCGGGGCGCTGGCCGACCGGGTCGGCCGGCGCAGGGTCATGCTGGTCGGGCTGGTGCTGCTCGGTGCGGCGAGCCTGGCCACCGCGTTCGTCACCACGGTGGAGCAGCTGATCGCCGTCCGCTCGGCGATGGGGATCGCGGCCGCGATGACGACGCCGGGCTCGCTCGCCCTGGCGTTCCGTCTGTTCGACGAGGACGGCCTGCGCGTCCGTGCGACGACACTCATCTCGACGGTGGGGCTGGTCGGACTCGCGATCGGACCCACGGCGGGCGGTCTCGTCCTCGCCGTCGCCCCGTGGCAGACCCTGCTGCTGGTCAACGTGCCGATCGCCGCGCTCGCCTACCTCGGCATCCGGCGCGGCATCCCGGCGGACCGGGCTGACGACCTGCACCGCGACCCGGTCGACGCCGCCGGCGCGCTGCTCGGCACGGCGACGGTCGTGCTGGCGCTGGTCGCACCGACGCTCTTCGTCGAGCTGGGTGCCCGCTCGCCCCTCCCGTGGCTGACCTCGGCGGTGGCGGCCGCGGCGGCGGTCCTCTTCGTGGTCCGCGAGCGGTCGGCCCGCCACCCGCTCCTCGACCTCGAACTGGTCGCCCGCCCGCTGGTGTCGAGCGGCCTGGCCTTCAAGGGCGCGGCCGGACTCGCGACCGCCGGGCTTGGCTACCTGGTGACGCTGCACCTGCAGCTCGACCTGGGCTGGACGCCGGCGCAGGCGGCGCTCGGGATGCTGCCGCAGGTCGTCGTCCTCATCGCCGGCGGTGCCCTCGTCGGCCCGCTGATCAAGCGCGTCGGTCTCGACCGGGCCGCCTGGCTGAGCGCCGGAGCGGTGGTGTGCGGACTGGCCGTCTACGGGCTGCTGGGCCGCTTCGGGTACCCGTGGGTCGCCGTCGCGCTCGCCCTCGCCGCGGCCGGCATGCGCGTGGTCGGTGTCGTCGCCGGCACCAACGTGATGCGCGGCCTCCCCCGGAACCGGACGACGGTCGGTGCGGCGCTGGTGGACAGCGCCGGTGAGGTCGCCGCCGCGGTCGGCGTCGCGGTCGGCGGCACCGTTCTCGCGGCGCTCGTCACCGGTGACCTCGCCGCCCCGGACCGGGACGCCCACCGGACCGCGGGGTTCCTGGACGCGGTCGGCTGCGCCGGTCTCGCGCTGACCGCCGTGGCCGCGCTGCTCGTGGGCTGGGGGATCCGCCGGGCCCGGGTCGCGGACCGGGGCACGGGCACGTCCGCCGCCGAAGCGACGGCCGGGTAGCGGCTGCTCCGAGGGCGCGGACGTGGCCGGGCCGCCGTGCGCGGACAGGTCGACCGGCATGCACGGGAC
Organism: Kitasatospora sp. NPDC005751; assembly: GCF_040630835.1. Taxonomy (NCBI): domain Bacteria; kingdom Bacillati; phylum Actinomycetota; class Actinomycetes; order Kitasatosporales; family Streptomycetaceae; genus Kitasatospora; species Kitasatospora sp. NPDC005751. The sequence continues at coordinate 25,565 of NZ_JBEXYC010000044.1, read as the reverse complement.
GGCAAACGGGTCGTGGGAGTGACCCGCATGCTGATCGGGACGCCAGGACCGCGGCACCGGTCGGGCGTCGTCGTCCACCCTTCCGCCTCGGGGCCGGCCCCAACCGGCCGGCCCCGCTCCCTCGATGAGGAACCCGTGTTCAAGAGGACCCACCTGGGGCTGCTGTCGCTCGCAGCCGCCACCGCGATTCTGGCACCCCTGGCCGGCACGGCCGCCGCGGCGACCGTCACCGACGCACCCGCGACGGCGGTGAGCCCGGTTCGGCTCGCCGCCGGGAACAGCGCGGCGGCGCTGCAGAACTGGCCGATCATCGACTGGGACATCACCGACATCACCTCAGGCCGGGGCGAACACGCCAATCGCTACTGGAACCTGATCGACGCGATCCACCGGAACAGCTACGGCGACTCGACCGACGCCGACAGCGGTCTCGTCCAGCAGACCACCCGCAACACCAACCGGCTGATCCAGGTGCGGGTGCGGAACGAGGGCAGCGACCTCGTCTCCCTCTACCTCTGGGCCGACAACCTCTACGTCGCGGGCTTCTACTCGCCCGGCGCCAACCAGCACTGGGCCTTCCAGGACGGCCGCCAGCAGCAGTTCCAGCAGGACCTGGGCGTGCAGGTGCGCTTCATGCCGCGCAACGGCAGCTACCTCGCCATCGGCGGCGGGTCCACCCGGGAGAACCTGTACCTCGGGTCCACCAACATCTTCAACGCGATGCGGGACCTGCACGCCGTCTCGCAGTGGGACGAGACGCGCGTCGACCGGGGCATGCTGATGGCCATCACCATCCTCTCGGAAGCCGCTCGCTTCGGGCCGATCTTCAACCGGGTCTACGGGAACATCAACGGGTTCACCAACTACCAGCTGAGCCGGGACTACGCCGACATGGAGAACCAGTGGGGCGCGCTGTCCCGGGCCGCGCACAGTTGGCGCCAGGGCCAGCCGGCCTCGGTGCGGCTGATCGGGAACAACGTCACCAGCTTCGACCGGCTCCGGCAGGTCGTCGGCTTCGTGGAGCTGCACGGCTCGGAGGCACTGCTGTAGGGCCGCCGCGAGCGAGGGTGACAGGGCCCCGCCGGGTCCTGTCACCCGCCGTCAGGACGACGATCCGGTAGCGCTCCGGCCGGAGGCCTTCCCGGTCGCCCCGGTCAGCCACCAGGTGGCGGCCAGGCAGATCGCGGCCAGGACGAACAGGACGACCGGCACCATCCGGACCTCGAAGAGCTCGATGGTCCTGCCCAGCGCCGGTCCGGCCGCCACCCCGCCCACCATGGACGGCGGCGATCACCAGGACGTCGGCGTCGTGGACTGTGCGGGGGAGGGGGAGGCCCGGCAGGGCGGCCGTCACGGGGCGGCCACCCGGGGCGCCGGGCCCGCCGGGGCGTCCGTCGAGGGCGCCGTACAGGGCCAGCGCGGTGCTCGCCCGGATGACCTCGGCCACCCCGGGGAGGCGGCCTAGCCGCGCCATCCCGGTGCGGTCGGCGGTCGCCGGGGCTGAACAGCTTGGCGGATACCCGCCGACCATCGCGGTGTCCGACGTCATCCCCGCGCCCGCGCGTTCCCGTGCCCGCGCGTTCCCGCGCCCCCGCCCGCGGGGACGCGACCGCGTGACCTCGGACGGGAGCGCCCCTGCCCAGGCGCCGGTCCGGGCCCGGCCGCGGCTCGGCCCGGGTGGACAGCGGTGGACAGGAGTGAACAGTCCCCGCCCCCGCCGGCCCTGGAGAGTGGACAACGCTCCGCACGAGTCTGTGCCCATGACCGATGCACACACGCACACCGACCGGGCCGGACCCCGGGCCACCCGGCCGGGGGCCGCCCTCGCGCCGCTCGCGGCGGCCCAGTTCACCGTCATGCTCGCCACCTCGATCGTGAACGTGGCCCTCCCGCAGATCCGCACCGGCGTCGGCCTGTCGGACGGCGGGACCACCTGGGTGGTCAACGCCTACGGCCTGGCCTTCGGGGCGCTGCTCCTGGCCGGCGGCCGGGCGGGCGACCTCCTCGGCCGCCGCCGGGTGCTGATGTCCGGCCTCGGGCTGTTCGTGGCGGCCTCGCTGGCGGCCGGCCTGGCCGGCACCCCGGGCGTACTGATCGCCGCCCGCGCGGCGCAGGGCCTCGCCGCCGCCGCGATCGCGCCGGCCGCGCTCGCCCTGGCGATGGGCCAGTTCCCCTCCGGACCCGGGCGCGGCCGGGCGCTGGGCGTGTGGGGCGCGGTCTCCGGCGCGGGGGGAGCGGGCGGCGTCCTGCTGGGCGGTGTCCTCACCCAGGCCTGGGGCTGGCCCTGGATCTTCCACTCGGTCGCGCTCGGCACGGCGCTGGTCCTGGCCGCCGTCGCCGTGCTCGTGCCGTCGGAGGCCGGCGCGCGGACCGGGCGGTTCGACCTGCTGGGCACCGCCACCGTCACCCTCTCGCTGACCTGCCTCGTCTGGGGCCTGACCACCGCACGCGGCGCCGGCTGGACGGACACCCGGGTGCTGGGCGCGCTCGGCGCGGCCGCGGCGCTGTTCGCGGCCTTCGTCGTGGTCGAACGCGGCCGCCCCGACGCGCTGGTGCCGCGCCGACTGCTCACCACCGGCCGGGTCGCCGCGGGCAACCTGCTGATGGCGCTGCTGGGATCGGTGTGGATCGCGCTGTTCTTCTTCCTGCCGCTCTACCAGCAACAGGTGCTCGGATCCGGGCCGCTGGTCACCGGCGCGGGCCAACTCCCGCTCGCGGCAGCCAATATGATCGGTGCGTCGCTGGCGCCCCCGATCGCCCGGCGGCTCGGCGCCACCGCGACCGTCACCGCGGCGCTGCTCACCGAGGCCGCCGGGCTGCTGTGGCTGTCACGGATCAATGCGGACGGAAGCTACCTCGCCGACATCCTCGGCCCGAGCGTCCTGGTCGGCCTCGGTCTGAGCGTCGCCTTCGTCCAGCTCACCGCGCTCGCCGTGGACGGCGTCCCGCCGCAGGACGCGGGCCTGGCCGGCGGCCTGGTCAACACCACCCGACAGGTCGGCGGCGCGATCGGCCTCGCCGCCCTGGCCACCCTGGCCGGTTCGGTCACCGCCGGCGCCGCCGGCCACGCGTCGCACGCGGCAGCCCTCACCAGCGGGTACCGGGCCGCCTTCCTCGTCTCCGCCCTCGTCCTCGCCGTCAGCGCGGCGCTCGCCGGGTACCTGGCCCGCCGCCCGGTCCGCGCCCCGGCGGCCACGGCCGTCCCGTTCCCGCTGACCGGTCGCTGACCACCGCACAGCCCCCGACCACCCGCCACCACCGAGAAGGAACCCCGCCATGAGCACCGAGAAGCCCTACCTGACCGGTCACTTCACCCCCGTCGTCGACGAGGTCACCGCCACCGGCCTGACCGTGGAGGGCCACCTGCCGCCCGAGCTGACCGGCCGGCTGCTCCGCAACGGCCACAACCCCAAGCCCGGCGTCACCCCCACCCACTGGTTCAAGGGCAGCGGCATGGTGCACGGCATCCGGCTGCGGGACGGCCGCGCCGAGTGGTACCGCAACCGCTGGGTGCGGACCCCCGCCCTGGAGGGTGCCCCCTACCTGACGGAGCACGGCCCGGACCTGACCGCCAGCGCCGCCGGCACCCACATCATCGAGCACGCCGGGCGCCTCCTCGCGCTCTGCGAGGCCAACCTGCCCTTCGAACTCACCCCGGAGCTCGACACCGTGGGCGCCTACGACTTCGGCGGCAAGCTGACGTCCGCGATGACCGCGCACCCCAAGGAGGACCCGGTCACCGGGGAACTGCACTTCTTCGGCTCCTCGCCGTTCCCGCCGTTCCTGACGTACCACGTCGCCGACGCCAAGGGCGAGATCGTCCACACCGCCGAGGTCCCGGGCGCGAGTGCCGCCCTCAAGCACGACTTCGCGCTCACCAGCGGCCATGTGGTCTTCGTCGAGGGCAACGTCACCTTCGACCCCGCCGAGCACTCCGGCATCCCCTACAGCTGGAGCGACACCCAGCTCTCCCGCATCGGCATCATGCCGCGCGGCGCCGACGGGGCCCGCCACGTCCGCTGGTTCTCCATCGAGCCGGGCAACATGCTGCACGTCGGCAACGCCTACGAGGACGGCCGGGGCCGCGTCGTCCTGGAGGGTCCCACGGTGGACCGCGAGGGCTTCCGGCTCTCCTGGAACTGGTGGGTGGGCGCGCCCGGGCGCGGCACCGAGCCGGTCGCCCGCTCGCTCACCCGCCGCTGGGTGGTCGACCTGGCCGCCGGTACGGTCGACGAGCAGATCATCGACGACCTCGCGGTGGAGTTCCCGACCCTCAACGAGCGGTACCTCGGCGCCGAGAACCGCTACCAGTACGCCATCTCCTTCCCCGACGAGCAGGGCTTCGGCGGCTACGGCGTCGTCAAGTACGACCGCACCACCGGTGCCCGGCGGATCCACCAGGTCGGCGACGCCCGGCTGCCGAGCGAGGCGGTCTTCGTGCCCGCCGTCGGTGCCACCCGCGAGGACGACGGCTACCTGCTGACGGTCGTGTCCGACCTCAAGCAGGACGCGTCCCAGCTGCTGGTCCTGGACGCCTCCGGCCTGGACCGGATCGCCACCGTCCACCTGCCGCACCGGGTGAGCGCCGGGCTGCACGGCTCGTGGATCCCGGACGCGATCGAGGGGTGACCTCGGCGGCGAGCGCGGCGGCCCGGGCAACGGTCCATCCGTGGCCCGGGCCGCCGGTTTCAAACAGTGTTTGAAACCGGCCTGGGTCGCGCTATTGTCATGATCAGTAAATCGCACACGGCTCGGAGGGGGGTGGTGACGATGGACATCGTTCTGTTCAACGTGACCACGGCGGCACTGATGGTGCTGATGTTCAAGGGCGGTCTCGCCCTGGTCGGCCAGAACACGCTGACCGCGCGGCGGATCCCCTGGGCGGCGGTCGCGCTGACCGCGATCGCGCTCGGTGGCGTCGCCCTCCAGCTCTGCTGGTCGGGGGCGATGGGAGCGTTCGACGCCGACCCGGCGAAGTCCGGCTGGTGGCGCGTGGTCACCTCGGTCTTCATGCAGAACGGCGGCATCGGCGGCGCGGCCTGGAACATCGCGACCCTCGCCGTCGTCGCGGCCTTCGCCGACTGGTTCTGGGGCGCGCCGCTGACGCTCGGCCTGTTCGCCGCGGGCATCCTGCTGCCCGAGCAGATCGACAAGCTGTGGGGCCAGACCTCGCACAGCACCGACCCGCGCAACTTCGCCGGCAGCTCGGGCGCCACCTACTTCCTCGGCGCGACGCTGGCCGCGGCCCTGCTGCTGCACGGCGGGGCCGACCAGCGCCTCGGCCGGGCCGGTGGTGAGGGCGACCGGGCCGCGGCCGCCAAGGCCGTCCGCATCGACCGGCTGCTCGCCTTCGGTGTGCCCGCGCTGGGGCTGGCGATGTGGTTCGCCCAGGAGAACGGCCACGGGCTGGTCTCCGCTTACGGCTTCGTCCTGGGGGCGCTCGCCTGGGCCGCGTTCCGCACGGTGCTCCACCCGGACCGCGACCTGCGGCAGGCGCCGCGCAGCACCGTCGGCGCGCTGACCGGCCTCGTCGGCCGCCGGGCCGGGAAGGCGGGTTAGCGCGCCGACACCGCCCCGCGCGCCGGGCCACCGTGACCACGAGCGAGAGAGCGAGTCGGAAGACCTGCGCCGGGACGTGTCGAAGCTCGTCGACCACCAGGTGGCCAGGATTTCGAAGCGACCGACCGCGACGTGACCCGGACGACCGGCCTGACCAACCCGCCCGGCGTCACCAGGTCCTACTCCACCACCGCCTGGAACGTCTTCGGCCGGATCGTCGAGGTGGTCACCGGCGGAACGTGGGACGAGGCGCTCAGGGAGCTGCTCCGCACCCCGCTCTCCGGCGTCCGCGCCACCGCCCGGGCGGGGCGGGACGCGTAGCACCTCCCCGCAGACGAGCAGTCCGGGACCCGGGCCGTACCCGCCGATCGGCGGGTACGGCCCGCGGTGCTGTCGGGCTCGCGCTGCGTGGCCCTACGAGCCCGCCCGCTCGTCCCGGCCGGCCTCCGCGCCCGGGTCGAACTTTCGGTTATCCCGGCGCCCCTCGCCGGTCTCCTGTTCAGTGCGGCCGGTTCCCTCGGCTCGCACGGCACCGTGTCGTCGGCCGGAGAGGAGGAGGGAGCGCCCCGTGAGAGGCCGCACCGTCGGCGGCGCGGAGCGCGACCCGGACGCCCCGGTGTCCGCCGCCCAGGCCCGACCGAACCCGCCCCGCACCCGCTCGTCCAAGCGCCGTCCCGCGCTCACCCGGAAAGACCCGCCGATGTCCGCTGCTGTTCGTTCGTTCTCCCCTGGTTGGGCACTGGCGTCCTGCGTGCCCGCGCTGCTGGTCGCCGGGCTCGTCGGGCTCGTCGCGTGCGGCCCCGCCGCGCAGGCCGGGCCGGCGGTGGCCTCCGGCACCTCGGACACCTCGGGCGCAGCCGGGATGCCCGGGATGCCCGGGATGCCCGGGATGCTCGGGATGGACCACGGAGCGATGCCCGCCGGGCCCGCCGCGATGCCGGGGGTGCCCGGGACGCCCGCGCCCGCGCGGGGCCTCGCCGCCGAACAGGACGGCTACCGCCTGGACCTCAGCAGCGCGGAGCTGCCCGCCGGCCGGGCAACGGCCTGCTCGTTCACCATCACCGGACCGGACGGCGGGCCGGTCACCGACTTCGCCGAGCACCAGAGCAAGACGCTGCACTTCTACGCGATCCGCTCCGACCTCACCGGCTTCCAGCACCTGCACCCGACGATGGCCGCCGACGGCACCTGGACCGCCGACCTGTCCGCCCTCGCCCCCGGCGACTGGCGGCTGTACACGTCGTTCCTGCCGAACACCGGCCCGCGCGCCGGCGAACTCGTGCTCAGCCGCACCGTGACCGTGCCCGGCGCGGCCCCGGCGGTGCCGTTGCCCGCTCCGGCGGGCAGCACCACCGTGGACGGCTACACCGTCGACCTCCGGAGCGAGCCGATGGCCGGCGCGCACCGGCTGACCGCCACCGTCAGCCGGGACGGCCGGCCGGTCACCGACCTCCAGCCGTACCTGGACAGCTACGCCCACCTCACCGCCTTCCACCAGGGCGACCGGGCGCTGGCCCACCTCCACCCGACGGACCGGGTCGACGGCGAACACGGCGGGCCGACGCTGACCTTCATGGCCCTGCTCGGGGCGCCCGGGAACTGGCGGGTCTTCCTGCAGTTCCAGACCGCCGGGCAACTCCACACCGCGGAGCTGACGCTGAACGTCGCCGACCCCGAGGAGTAGCAGGCCGCGGCCCCGCCACGGGCTGGTGGCCCGAACGGGCGGCCACGGACGGGGTCGCCCCGCTCGCACGTCTGTGGGGGTCCCTCGCCCCGGCCCGGTCGACGGAGCGTCCGTGCGGGGCGGCTCCGGTGGTTGAGCCGATCGGATGGCGGTTCGTCCGCGCTGCGCCGCTGCGCGAGTGGTGCTGGCTACGGTGAGCGCATGCGACGAGGTGTGCGGATGTGGCCGGTGGTTCTGGGGGTGTGTGCGGCGCTGCTGGCGCCGGGGCCGGTGTCCGCGATGCCCACCCCGCCGGCACCGACCGCGCCGACCGGCGGTTCGGCGCCGGCGGGGCCGGACTGCGAGCGCCTGGCCTGTGTGGCGCTGACCTTCGACGACGGGCCCTCCGCGGCGACGGCGGAGCTGCTCGACGATCTGGCCGCCGCCCGGGCGAAGGCGACGTTCTTCGCCGTCGGGGATCAAGTGCGGTGGTGGCCCGACCGGTTGAGGCGTGAGGCGGCGGAGGGCCATGTGATCGGCAACCACAGCCTGACCCATCCGCGTCTCGGGGCGTCGACGCCCGCGCAGGTGCGCGCCGAACTGGCGGGCGGCGAGCAGGCGATCGCCGAAGTCCTCGGTGAGCGGCCGGAGTTGGTGCGACCGCCGTACGGCTCCTTCAGCGCCGAGGTCCGCAGGTTCGGGCACCCGCTGGTGCTGTGGGACATCGACACGCGGGACTGGGACCACCACGATCCGGCGCAGGTCCTCGCCCGGGTCGAGGCCGGTGCGCGACCGGGGTCGGTCATCCTGATGCACGACACCGAGAACCAGCGCGAGACGCTCGCCGTGGTGCCCGAGCTGGTCCGCCGTCTGCGCGGGGCCGGCTACACCCTGGTCACCGTGCCCGAACTCTTCGCCCCGGCCACGCTCGTGCCCGGCGGCGCCTACCGCGACCGGGCCTCCGCCGTCCGCCCCGTCGAGCACCCGCAGCTTTGGGACACCGCGCCGGCGAGCAAGGAATAGGACTCCGCCGACGCGGTCGCCGGCACCCTCGTCTGGCAGCACCCCACCGGCGCGCCGGACAGAGCGGCCGAGGCGGAGACCGTGGAGAGCGGCCTGCGCCCCGGCGAGTGCCGCACCCTCGTGTCGCCCGGTCCGCCCGCGTACGCCGTGCGCAATCTCACCGGTCACGACATCGAGCTGCACGACCGGCCGGACTGCACCCGTCGGACCGGGACCGTCACCCCGGGCGAGGAGATCGTCGGCGAGCTGTACAGCGTCCGGGTCCTCTGAGCCCGATGGGCCACGACTCCCTCTCCCGGCGGCTGGTGGCGCTCGCGACCGGCCGGTGGGCGGCCACGGCCGGGTCCGCCGCCCCGGCGCCGCCGGGCCGTCCTCCGCGCTCCGGAGGTCCGGCCCGGCACCGGGGCGCGGCCGTGCTGACCGCCCTGGCCACCGCGGCCTGCGTGGTCTGTCCGGCCGCCGCCCGCGCCGACGGCGGGCCCGCGCGGGAGCGCCTCCTGCAGCGGCAATTCATCTCCGCCGCCGGGGAGTTCGGCGTGCCGGTCGGAGTACTCCTGGCACTCGCCTACCAGGAGAGCCGCTGGGAGTCCCACCAGGGCAGGCCGAGTACCACCGGGAACCACGGCGTGCTGGGGCTGACCGACGTCGACGTCGCCGCCGTCAACGCCGCCAACGCCGCCAACGCCGACCACCCGGCCCGGCGCGGCGCGGCGGGCGCCGCGAAACCCCGGGTCACGGACTCCCCGGCGCTCCACACGCTCCGCGCGGCGGCCGCCCTGATCCACCGCCCGGCCGAGGAGGTGAAGCGGGACACGCTGCAGAACCTCCGCGGCGGCGCGGCCCTGTTGGCGGGATACCGGAACGCGCTGCCGGGACCGGTCCGCGACGGCGCCGGCGGCTGGTACGAAGCGGTGACGCGCTTCGGGCGCGGGGCGGGTGAGGACGAGCCGGGCCGTCGGTTCGCGGACCGGGTCTTCGAGACCCTGCGCGTGGGCGCGGAGCGGACCACCTCCGAGGGGGCGCGGGTGAGGCTCGCCGCCGAACCGGACCTCGTGCCGCCCGCCGCCCGGCCGCACCGGCCCGCCGAGCAGCCTTCGGCGCGGCCTTCGCGCCGGGCCGACGGGCCGGTCGCCGAGTGCCCGGACGAGCTCGGGTGCGACTTCGTGCCCGCCGCGTACGCCCTGGCCGACGCCGCGGACCCGACGTCATGGGGGAACTACAACCCGGCCGACCGCCCCGCCGACGGCCTGCGGATCCGCACCCTCGTGCTGCACGACACCGAGGGCGGCTTCGACGGGGCGATCGAGTACTTCCAGGACCCCCGGGCCCAGGCCAGCGCGCACTACCTCGTCCGTGCCTCCGACGGCCACGTCACCCAGCTGGTGGCCACGCACGACATCGCCTGGCACTCCGGCAACAAGACCGTCAACATGCACAGCATCGGGATCGAGCACGAGGGCTTCGCGCTCCCCACCGACCGGCCCACCTGGTACTCCGAGCAGTTGTACCGGTCCTCCGCGGAGCTGGTGCGCCACCTCGCGGCCCGGTTCGCCGTGCCGCTGGACCGCGAGCACGTCATCGGCCACGACGAAGTCCCGGCGCCGACCCAGGCGGCGGTGTCCGACATGCACTGGGACCCGGGCCCGTACTGGGACTGGGAGCACTACTTCGAACTGCTGGGGGCGCCGCCCGGGCCGGCCGACGGTCCGCCGCGGCCGGGTGACACGGTGGCCGTCGTCGCGCCGCTCGTGGCGACCGGGCCGCTGCCGCCGCAGGCCCGGGAGCTGCAGGCGCGCAACGCCGTCCTGCTGCGCACCGGTCCGGCCGCCGACGCGCCGCTCGTCAACGACGGGTCCACCAGGCCCGACGACTGGAGCGACACCGCCGTTACCGGCGCCCGCTACGTGGTGGCCGGGCGCGAGGGCGACTGGACGGCGATCTGGTACGACGGGCAGAAGTGCTGGTTCCCCGACCCCGCGGGCCTGAGCACCCGCCGCGTGGGAGCGGCCGGCCGTACGCTGCTCACCCCGCGCCCCGGACCGGCCTCGGTCCCGGTGTACGGCCGCGCCTATCCGGAGGCCTCCGCCTACGCCGACCACCCGGCCGTCGACCCGCCGCCGGTGGTCGCCCTGCGGGCCACCCTCCCGGCGGGCCAGGTGTACGTCGCGGCGGACGGGTCACCCCGGCCGGCCGACTTCTTCCAGCAGCGGACGATCCGTACCGACACGCCCGACAGCCGGATCCTGGTGGTCGGCCGCGACACCTACTACGCGATCCGCTTCGACCACCGGCTCGCCTTCGTGCGGTCGAGCGACGTGCGCGTCGTCCCGCCCACGGCGGAGTCCGGGTGACGGCCGCCGGTCAGGCAGTCGGGACGGTGAACCGGTACCCGGCGTCGACGAGCCGGGGCAGGTAGTGCCGGACGGCGGCGACGGTCTGCGAGCGGTCGGCCGGCCCGCCCCGGGCGGGCAGGAACCCGGGGGTGAGGCAGCCGTCGTGGTTGAGGACGATCGAACCGGTCCGGGCCTCGGCGAGCACCCGGTCCACGATGACGTCGGCACCGGGGTTCGACCAGTCCTCCGGGTCCACCGACCAGGAGACCGGCCGCAGTCCGAGGTCCGCGCAGACGGCCACGGTGGCCGGGGTGAAGTGGCCGCCGGGGGCCCGGAACAGCGTCGGCCGTCGGCCGGTGACGCCGACGACGAGCTCGGTGGTGCGCTCGATCTCCGCCCGGATCTGGGGCTCGGACAGATCGTCGAGGCGGGGATGGGACCAGGTGTGGTTGCCCAGGACGTGGCCCGCCTCGGCGACGCGGCGGGCCAGACGGGGGTACTTCTCCACGTTGGCGCCGATCACGAAGAAGGTCGCGGTGACGCCGTACTGCCGTAGGACGGTGAGGAGTTCGGCCGTGGCGTAGGGGCCGGGGCCGTCGTCGAAGGTCAGCGCCATGGCCATCGGTGCGGCGTCCACGTACTCCTGCGGCCCGGAGAGGGCGCCCGGGTCCGCGTCCGTGCTCTCGCCCGGGGCCCCGCCTGTGGTCGCGGTCTCCGCGCCGGGCGACCGGCGCGGACGCGGCCCCGCCGCGCCGACGGTGGCGCCCGCGCCGCAGGCCGTGGCGAACGCCAGGGTGGCGGCCCTGAGCAGGGGGCGTCGTGCGAGCTGTCCGCGGTGAACCGTCATGGCCGCAGTATCGGCGTCGGCGCCCCGGCGCCGGGCGGGGCACGCCCGGGCGCCCCGGCGCCGGGCCGCACGACCACCCGGGCGGCGCTTGCGCGGTGAACGGCGGGGCAGGGCGCCCGGATCCACGCCGCACGCGTGGCCGGGCGCCCCGGTGGGGCCTACTGCCACGGGTCGGTGAACGACCGCCCCGGTACCGGCTTGGCGATGAGCGCCACCGCGATGAAGAAGTTCACCTGGCCGATCGCGAACATCAGGGTGGCGAGCGCCCGGGCGTCGTAGTGCTCGGTCGCCCGGCCGTACAGCTCGTCGGAGACCCGCTCGCCGTGGACGGACGGCTGGAGCACGGCCTCCACCAGCGCCAGCGCGGCCCGCTCCGCACCGGTGAAGTACGGCGAGTCCGCCCAGGACGCCACCGAGGTGATGCGCTCCTCGGACTCCCCGGCCTTGCGCAGGAAGCCGGTGTGCAGCACGGTCAGGTAGGTGCTGCCGACGATCTGGCCGGCCCGCAGCTGGACCAGGCTGATGGTGGTGCGCGGCACCGAACCGTTGCCGGTGGCCCTGAACAGCGCGGCCGACACCTCCGCCAGCTCGGGCACGAGCTGCGCCGGGTCCTCGGTCATCCGCGGCGCCATCCGGACCTCTGCCGTGATCGATCGCGTTTCCATAAGTGCCTCCTCGGGGCTTTCACACGGTCACTGCTGCTTCGACGGACGGCGGCGGGAAGATGTGACAGCGGCCGGACGCCAAGTTCGCCGGAGTCGCCCGGCTCCCGGGCGGCGTTGCCAGGCGCTGCTGCCTCTTCCCGCGGCCGGACAGCGGATCTTCCGGTGAACGCTCCCCCCAGGTGGGGCAATTCGGCCGATCTACCCGGTGACGGGCCAGCCGATGACCTGGTCGAGCTCGAGGTCGCGGAGGACGGCGTCGTCCAGCCTGACGCCGGTGGCGTCGGTCAGCCCCTGAGGCCGGGCGCCGGTGAGGACCAGACCCAGTCGTGTCAGCCCTGGAACGCGACTGTCGTCGGCAATCGCGGGCTCCGGCGCTGCCGACCAGGCCGGAAGGACGCGCGCCGGTCTGACAGGGGAGTCCGGTTCTGTTCCGGGTCGACGGCACCTTCCGGTGAACTCGACGGGGTGCGGCTCCCGTTGGTACCGGTGAGGGCCCGGCGGGTGGGCGCCGGGTGGGCTGCGGCCCGGGTGGACCGGTGCGCCGACGAGGCCCGGTCCCGACCAGTCAGGAGCAGACGCATGAACAAGATCAAGGCCGCGGTCGTGGCCGCCGCCGCCCTCGCCGGAGTCGGGTTGGGCGCGGCTCCCGCGTCGGCGGGTGACATCGGTGTCCCCGGACACTGCAGCGACCGGCAGTTCGGCGGCACCTACCTGTGCGGCGGCGCCTACGGCGACGGCGTGACGTACTTCGGTTTCCGGGACGGCACCAGCGAGATCTTCGTGATCGGGACCGACCACGCCGTGTGGACGCGCTGGACGACCAACAGCTCCGGCAAGCTGAGCTCCTGGACCTCCCTGGGCGGCTCCTTCACGAGCAAGGTCGAGATCACCCGGCAGACCCTCGGCGGCGCCTTCACCATTACCGCGCGCGGCGACGACAACCGCCTGTGGTCCCGCGACCGTGACCAGAACGGGAATTGGAACGGCTGGCACAACTAGGAACGGCCGGTACCGGCACGTCCGGATCGTGGTGGGGGAGGCCCGGAGAGCGGTTCATGGCCGCTCCGGACCTCCCCTCCGTCCGTCAGCCGCCGCTGCGGACGCGGGCCGTGGTCGCGGGCGATGGTCGTCGGAGACCCAAGGTCCGGGACGTGACGGAAATGTGTTCGCGTGTGAGGGGTGGTGTCGGGATACGATCACCCGGCCGACCACCGCGCAGCCGCGTCGGGGTCGTCCGTATTCAGATCCTGAGGTGACCGTTGAAGATCCGTCGTTCGCTCGCTACCGCCGTCCTCCTCGCCACGGCCGCCGCGCCCGTCGCCCTGGGCAGCACCCCGGCGTTCGCCGACAGTGCCCCGGCGGGGCAGGAGCAGACGGACCCGGCGGAGACGAAGACGGACGACGAGAACCGGGCGGCGATCGAGAAGCTGCTCGTCTACCCGAACAGCTACCTGCTGACGGCGCCGAGCAGCTACCTGCGCGAGCACGCGGCGGCGGCCCTCGCGGGCACCCCCGAGGACCGGGCGCGCTTCCTCGCGTCGGAGGTGGACCGCATCCGCCGGGACGACGCGCGGATCGCGATCCTGCGGATCATGAGCGCCGGCGGTCCGGCCGTGAAGCAGGCCGCCAACGCCGTGCTCGACGTGGACGACATCGAGGTGTTCCGCGCCTTCCTGAACCAGGGCCAGTACGAGGCCCGGGCCGAGGACGAGAAGCGCGCCGAGGTGCAGCGGATCCTCGACGACCCGAAGAGTGGGCCGGGTGTGCGCGAGGGCGCCCGGAAGGCGCTCGCGGGGACGGCCGCGGATGTCGAGCAGTTCCTCACGGTAGGCCTCAAGAAGGCCGGTGAGGACGACGACCGGGTCCTGCTCGGCCAGATCATGGCCGTCGGTGGCCCGGCGGTGCGGGCCGCCGCCGGCGCCGCGCTCGACGGCACCATCGACGACGTCCGTGCCTTCCTCAAGGTCGGCCAGTTCGTCGCCCGGGCCGAGGACGAGAACCGCGCCGAGGTCCGGCGGATCCTCGACGACGCGGGTACCGGCCGTCACGTCCGGGAGGCGGCCGAGAAGGCGCTCGCCGGCAGCGCGGCGGACGTCGAGCGCTTCCTGAAGGCGCAGCTGGAGCCGCTGCGGGAGAGCGACGACCGGATCCGCGTCTCCCAGATCGTCGAGACCGGGACGCCCGAGGTCCGGAAGGCCGGCCTCGCCGCGCTCGAAGGCACCGCCGCGGACGTCCGGGCCTTCCTGGCCGAGGGCCGGTTCACGGCTCGTGCCAAGGACGAGGCCGCCGCGAAGGCCGCCGCCGAGGCCGCCGCGAAGCCCGCCACCGGGGCGGTGCAGAGCACCTCCGGCACCACCCAGCCGGTCCCCGCGGTGGTTCCCGCCGCGGTCACCTCCGGTACGACGGCCACGACGGCCACCTCGGCCACCTCGGCCACCGCGGCCGTCCGGGGCACCGGTACCGGCACGCTGGCCGCCACCGGCTCGACCGCTCCGCTCGGGGAGCTCACCGCCGCCGCCGGCGCGGCCGTCCTCCTGGGCGCCGGCGCGGTCGTCGCCTCGCGCCGCCGCTCGCAGGCCTGATCCACCCCTCTCGCCGACCGGTGCGCCGCTCGCACCGGTCGGCGAGGTGTTTCCCGGGCCCCGGCCGGGCCGGCCGCACCGGCTGCGCGGACCTACCCCTGGGCGGTGGGGCGGACGACGATGTCGCCCACATCGACCCCGTCCGGCTGCTCGATGGCGAAGGCGATGGCGCGGGCCACCGCGTCCGGCGGGAGGGCGATCTCCATCAGCTTGTCGATCTGGGGCTTCACCGACGGGTCCATGTGCTCCGCGAAGTCCGTGCGGACGGCGCCGGGCGAGACGACGGTGACGCGCAGGCTGTCGCCGGCCTCCTGGCGCAGGCCCTCCGAGACGGTCCGTACGGCGTTCTTCGTCGCCGCGTACACCGACTGGAGCGGCACGATGCGCAGGCCGGCGGTGGACACGGTGTTGACGAAGTGTCCGGAGCCCTGCTCCCGGAAGACCGGCAGGGCCGCGGCGATCCCGTACAGGACGCCCTTGAGGTTGACGTCGATCATCTGCTCCCAGTCCTCGACGCGCAGGTCGTCCAGGCGGGAGATCAGCCCGACCCCGGCGTTGCCGACGAGGACGTCGAGCCTGCCGTACCGGTCGCGGGCCAGCTGGACGAGGCCGGTGAGGTCGCCCTGCCGCGTCACGTCCGTGCGGATCCAGGCGGCCTCGCCGCCGGCCTGTTCGATACGGGCGGCCAGGGCCTCCAGGCGCTCTGTGCGGCGTGCCCCGAGGACCACCTTCGCGCCGCGCGCGGCCAGCAGGAGTGCGGTCGCCTCGCCGATGCCGCTGCCGGCGCCAGTGATCGCCACGACCTTGCCTTCGATTCCCGACATACGGGACCGTCCTTCCGGAACAGGGGAACAGGGGAACAGGGGAACAGGGGGCGGGGGCAGGCCGGGCCGTGCCCTAGAGTTGAAAGTGGAGGGTCCGCCACTTCGCCCAGACTAAGCGGAGGATCCTCCACTTAGCAACGGAGGAGGAAGAGGCCGCCGATGACCCGAGCTTCAGGGCGCCCGCTGAGGGCCGACGCGCAGCGGAACCGGGACAGGATCCTGGCCACCGCGGTGCGCATGTTCACCGAGGAGGGGCTCGACGCGACCTTCGAGCGGATCGCCGCGGAGGCGGGTGTCGGAACCGGCACCCTGTACCGCAACTTCCCGACCAGGGAGGCGCTGGTCGAGGCGGCGTACCGCAACGAGGTGGCCCGGCTCTGCGACGCCGCCCCCGGACTCCTCGCGACCATGCCGCCCGCCGAGGCCCTGCGCGCGTGGACCCGCCGCTTCATCGACTACGCCACCGCCAAGCTCGGCTTGGCCGACGCCCTGCGGGCGGTGGTCGCTTCGGGCAGCAACCCCTATGCTGACAGCCGCGAGCTGATCCAGGGCGCCCTCGCCGCCCTGATGGACGCCGGTAACGCGGCCGGAACGATCCGGTCCGACATCAGCGCGAGCGACATGTTCGCCGCGCTCGCCGGCATCGCCCTCACCTCGGCCGGGCCGGACCAGCGCGAGCAGGCCGAACGCCTCCTCGACCTCACCCTGGACGGACTGACGGCGGCCCCGGCTCCGCCGTCCGGCGACTGACGGCGAACTCCCAACGCCCCGGGCTCGCAACGGGGTTCATCCCCGGCGGTCCGACGGACGGGTGCCCGGCGGCTGACGCCCGCCGGTGTACCGGCCGGCACCGACGGCGAGGCTCCGGCCTCCGGGACGATTCCCGGGGGCCGGAGCCACGTGCCGCGGCGGACCGGCCGGTCCGCCGGTCCGCTGTCGGGTGCCGCAGGTCAGCCGTTCGCGCAGATCACGTAGACGCTGATGCCCACGCTGCTGCTGCCGGACTGGCGGCCGATGCCTACCCAGCCGTTGGCGCCGTCCGTCGGGAAGCTGCCGACCAGGACCGCCTCGTTGCCCTGGGCCTCCGCGCCACCGCCGATCGCCCGCTTGCCGGCGGGACAATTGACCGTCCGGCGCTGGAAGTTGCCGACGTTGGCGTTGCCCAGCTTGACCACCTGGTAGCCGTCGATGGCATCGACGGCCTTCACCGATGCCTGGCGCTCCTGCCCGGCGGCGCCGTCGTCGTTCGCCTGCGCGACCCACCCCGTGCCCGCCGCCAGCGCGACCGCCAGCAGTCCGGCTCCCAGCACGTGCGTCCTACGCACCATGGTCGTCTCCCCTTCGGTGGTGGCGGGCCCGCCGGCGGCGGAACCTTCGCCACCAGGGCTATCGGTGCTACCGGACAGGGGAGTTGAGCCAAACCCCACCTTGGGATGAACACAGAGCGTTCGCGACTTCCCGGCCCCGCGCCGGTGACCCGGCGTGCGCGGTGCCGTGCGCCCCCGGCACACCGCAGTGGCGGACAGCGCGGCGGTGCCGCCTACAGGCGGATCGGCAGGGCGACGAGGCCGCGCACCAGCCGGGAGTGGCGCCAGGTGAGTCGGTCGGGCGGGACGGCCGGCCGCAGGGTCGGGAAGCGTTCCAGGAGGACCCGCAGGACGATCTCGATCTCGGCGTGGGCGAGCGGTGCGCCGACGCAGCGGTGGATCCCGTGCCCGAAGGCCAGGTGGCCGGCCGCGTCGGGCCGGTCGAGGTCGAGCCGGTCGGGGTCGGCGAACCGCGCGGGGTCGCGGTTGGCCGCGCCGGGGCAGACGAACACCGGGGAGCCGGCGGGGACTTCGCTGTCGCCCAGGCGCACCGCCTCGGGGGCCCAGCGCCAGGTCGCGATGCTGACCGGCGCGTCGTAGCGCAGCAGTTCGTCGACCGCGGCCGGGATGCGGTGCGGGTCGGCCACCAGGCGTCGCAGGTCGTCCGGGTGCCGGAGCAGCGCGAGGACGGCGTTGCCGATCGCCGCGGTGGTGGTCTCGTGACCGGCCACCAGCAGCAGCACGGCCAGCGACAGCAACTCCTCCTCGCCGAGGCGGCCGGCGTCGCTGTCGCGGACCGCGATCAGCTCGGAGAGCAGCGAACCGTCCGGCCCGGACCGCTTGGTGGCGATCAGCTCCGCCAGGTAGTCGGCCAGCGCGTGCGAGGCCGAGTCGATCCGCTCGTGGTCGCCGGTGGCGAACAGGTCGGTGGACCAGCCGCGGACGGCCGGGCGGTCCTCCGGTGGGACGCCCAGGAGTTGGCAGATGACGGTGACCGGGAGGGGCCCGGCGAGGTCCTCGACGAGGTCGACCTCGCTACCGGGTGCCCAGCGGTCGACGAGTTCTTCGGCGAGTGAGCGGACGTACGGGCGGAGTCCGTCGACCACGGCGGTGGTGAACGCCCTGGTGACCAGGCGGCGGAGCCGGGTGTGCTCCGGGGGATCGGTGGCGAGCATGGTGCGGGCGACGGCCGGGTGCAGGGACCGCTCGGACGGCTTGTCGGCGAAGTACGCGCCGGTGTCCTTCGACAGCGGGGCGGTGAGGGCCTGGCGGGCCGCGTGGTAGCCGGTGACGACGGTCGCGGTGCCGGGGCCGCCGCCCTCCATCGGGATGCGCAGGACCGGTGCGGCCTCGCGCAGGGCGGCGTAGGTGGGGTAGCGGTCGCGGTAGAACGCCGGATCGGCGAAGGGGGAGGCCATGTCGGTCCCTGGGCGGTGTCGAGCGGGCCGCCGCCGGGCGGCGGCGACGGAGCGGACGGTGTCGGAGGTGGCGCACTGCTGGGCTACCGGTCGTGGCCGGACGGCCTCGGCTCGGATGCTACCCGCGCGGGCGCCGCCGCCGGTCGGCCGCCGGCCGGGACGGCCCCGACGCGGGGCCCCGTGGAATGCACAGCCGTCGGACCGGTCTCGTAGAGTGGCGGAAGCGGCGGGGGCCGTGCGACACGGGGGATTGCGAGGCGCCTTGAACGCTGAGGGGACGCGGATCGCCGACCGGTACCGGTTGGAGGTACTGCTCGGGCGCGGCGGGATGGGCGAGGTCTGGCGGGCCCACGATCCCCGACTGGACCGCGGGGTCGCGATCAAGTTCCTCGCCCCGCAGTCGGCGGCCGGCGCGGTGGCCGCGCAGCGGTTCCACCGGGAAGCACAGGTCACCGCGCGGTTCCAGCACCCGGGCATCACCCAGATCTTCGACAGCGGCGAACAGGGCGGCCGGCTCTACCTGGTGATGGAACTGCTCCGGGGCCGCGACCTCGGGGAGGTCCTGCACGGGCGGCCATCGGGGCTGCCCGTCGACGAGGCGGTGGAGCTGACCGCGCAACTCGCGGGCGCCCTGTCCTACGCGCACCGGCTGGGCATCGTCCACCGGGACGTCAAACCCGCCAACCTCATGCTGCTCCCCGACGGCACGCTCAAGGTGTGCGACTTCGGACTCGCCGGGTACGTCCGGGCCGACTCGGGTCTCACCCGGGAGGGCAGCGTGATGGGCACGCCCGAGTACATGGCCCCCGAGCAGTGGCGCAGTCCCCGGGTCGACGGACGGGCCGATCTCTACGCGCTGGGCTGTGTGCTCTTCGCGCTGCTCACCGGACGGCCGCCGTTCCCGGCGCGCGGCGGCATCTGGACCCTGATGGTCCAGCACCTCCAGACCCCGGCCCCGCGTCTCGCCCCGCTGCGGCCGGAGGTCCCCGACGAGCTCGACGAGCTGGTCGCGGAGCTGCTCGCCAAGGATCCGGCGGACCGCCCGGCCGACGCGGGAGCCGTCGTGGCGCGGCTCCGGGCGGTCGGCCGCCGCCCGTCCGCGCCGGAGCCGCGGACGCCCGCCGTTCCGGCCGCAGTACCCACCGCTGTTCCCGCCGTGGTGCACTCCGGCGGTCTCGGGCTGGAGCTGCACCGCAACGAGTTCCTCGCCCCGGGCGCCACGGAGGCGCACACGATCCTGACGGTGACCGGCCCGAGCGGGGCCGCCGACCGTGCGGCGGCCGGCGTGCCCCGCGCGCTCGTCCTCCTGGTCGGACTGTCGCCGGAGCTGCCCGAGGCGGACTTCCGGGCGGTCGGGGCGGCGGTCGCGGCCGTCATCGACGGCCTGGACGAGGACGCCTCCTTCGCCGTCGTCGCGGGGTCGGCGTACGCGCGGATGCTCTACCCCGACACCCAGCGGCTGGTCCGGGCGACCGCGGCCGCCAAGGCCGGGGCGCGGGCGGCGCTGGCCGGGCTGGAGCCGGTCGGCGCGGCGGCGTTCGGCCGCTGGATCCGGCTGGCCGACCGCCTGTTCGCCGGCCACGCCGACGCGGCGCGCACCGCGATCCTGCTGACCGACCTGGAGGCGGCGGCCGAGAGCGCCGACGACCTGGCCGCCGCCCTCGCCTCCTGCGCGGGCCGCTTCCCGTGCCACGCCCGGGGCATCGGCGAGCGGTGGTCGGTGGCCCAGGTCCGGTCCGTCACCTCCGCGTTGGGAGGCACCCTCGACATCGTGCCCGCCCCCGCGTCGCCCACGGGGACACCGGGCCTCCAGCGGGAGCTGGCCTCCCTGGTGGACCGGACCCGTCGGGCCGGGCTGCGCGACCTCGCCCTGCGGATCACCACGTACGACGGTGGCGGGGTGCGTTACCTCAAGCAGGTCTCCCCGCAGTTCGAGGACCTGTCGGAGCGCGGGCAGCCCGTCGGCCCCGGGGTCACCGAGTACGCCGTCGACATCGCCGACGACGAGTCGCTCGACTTCCACCTCTGTGTCGGACTACGGCCCGGGCGGGAGGGGGAGGAGGTCGTCGCGGCCGAGCTGGAGATCGTCCAGCTCCCCCCGACGGGTGACGGCCGGACCCTCGTCCGGGCCCGGATGCCGGTCCACCGGGTCGGTGATCCCGCCCGGCCGGGCCCCGAGCCGGTCGCGGTGGACCGGGAGGCGCTCCTGCGCGCCATCGGGGAGGGGCTCCGGGCCGACGGCCGTTCGCGGGCGGCCGAGGGCTGATCAGCGGGCCCCGGGCGGCGCGACCCGGCGGGCCGCGACGGCTCAGCCGGCCTCGGCCGGGAGCCGGCCCGCCGCGACCGCCTCGACCAGCGCCCGGTGGTCCCGCTCGTTCCGGTCCGCGTACGCCTCGGCGAACTCCACCAGGGCCCGGTCGAAGGCGTCCCGCTTCCCCAGGTAGGCGGCGATGGCGATGCGGTCGCCCGACCGGGCGTGCGCCCGGGCCAGCGTGGCGCCGCACAGTTCGCCGAAGGCCCGCATGCCGCGCGGCACCATCCGCTCGGCCACGACGATGCCCTTCCAGTCGCGGAGCTGACGGATGTAGAAGTCCCGCCGCCTGCCGTCGATGCCCTCGACCCGCTCCCAGCCCAGGAAGATGTCGCTGGTGGCCTGCATCAGCCGCTGGCCGGAGACCACCCGCTCGCCCTGGTTGTCGTACCGGCTCGCGCCGACGTACGGCGCCAGCACCGATTCGCCGGCCTCCTTGGCCTGGAGGAACAGCGGGTCCTCGCCGTCCCGGCCGAGCAGCAGGAAGATCCAGCACCGGGTGCCGACGCTGCCGACACCGACGACCTTGCGGGCCGCGTCCACCAGCCGGAACGCCGAGAGCAGGGTGCGCCGGTCGGCGGGCATGGTGCTCGCGTAACGCCGCACCAGGCCGTGGAACAGCTCCATCAGCGCGGTCCGCTCCACCTCCGGCAGGAGGTCGGCGATCGGGACGAGCAGCGGCGGGTCGGCGGCGATCCGGACCAGGCCGTCCGTCACCTCGGTGAGCTTGCCGAAGGCCTGGAGGCTGTCGCGGGTGCGGGCCTTCGACATCGCCTCGTCGAGCCCCCGGCGGGCCCGTTTGGAGACCCGGCCCACCGCCAGCTCCCGCAGCCGCTGCGAGTCCAGCTGGGCGTACCAGACATCCAGGTTGCGCATCCCCGCGAACCGCCGCATCGCCTCCCGGTACGAGCGGACCGCCGTGGCGACGATGTCGGCGCGCTGCGCCCCGTCGAAGTCGTTCGCCCGGCCCGCGATCACCAGGCTCGACGCCAGCCGCTTCACGTCCCACTCCCACGGGCCGGGCAGCGTCTCGTCGAAGTCGTTGATGTCGAAGACCAGCCGCCGCTCCGGCGAGGCGAGCAGCCGGAAGTTCAGCATGTGGGCGTCGCCGCAGAGCTGGACCCGGATGCCCGAGTCGGGGGTGCCCGCGAGGTCGGACGCCATGACCGCGGCCGCGCCCCGGTAGAAACGGAACGGGGACTCGGCCATCCGGGCGTACCGGATCGGCACCAGCTCCGGCACGCGCAGCGCCGACTGGGCCGCCAGGATCGTGAGCGGGTCGGGCCGCTCCGGGCCCGGCCGGTACTCGGCGTGGGCGGAACGCGGTGTCGTCCGGCGTGCCGCCCGACCGGCCGCCGCCCGCTCCTCGGGGGTCGCGCGCCGCACGGGACGCGCCTGGTCCTGGCCCATCCGGTCCTCCTGTCCGACCGCGGCCGCGCTCCCGGCCGCCCACCTGCGGAGGAGCGCCGGCCTGCCCCCCCGGGGGAGGGAGGCAGGCGTGGCGGCCCTGCTCCGATCATGGCCGCCCCGGGCCGATCCGGCTCGCGGTGAGCCGGATCGGCGTCCGGCCCGTGCCGAACGTGGCCCGGCCGGGTCAGACCGCCGAGTACCAGACCTGGGCGCCGGTCCCGTTGCAGGTCCACAGGTTCAGCGGAACGCCCTGGACGGCGGTGGACTGCGGGTCGTCCAGGCACTTCCCGGACGCGGGGTTCAGCAGGTAGCCGGTCGGCGACGGCAGCCACTGCTGCGCCGTGGAACCCGAGCACGGCGCGAGCAGGACCGCGCTGCCGGCGGTCCCGGCGGTGCCCGCGTCCAGGCAGGCGCCGGTGGAGACCCGGAGCGTGCCGTCCTTGACCAGCTGCCAGTTCTGCTGCGGGGTGGCGGCGCACGTGCGGAGACTGACCGAGGTGCTGTTCTCCGCCCCGCCGCTCAGGCAGTAGGTGGTCGCCTTGTTGGTGAAGGCGCTCCAGATCGGCTGCCCGCTGTACGGGTACCGCCAGTCCTGGCCGCCCGCGCCGCAGCTCCAGAGGACCAGCTGGGTGCCGTTGGCGGTCGACGCCCCGGGGTCGGCCAGGCACTTGCCGGACTGCGGGTTGAGCAGGCCCTTGGCGTTCTGGGTCCAGACCTGGGAGCCGGTGCCGTTGCAGGGGTAGAGCTGGACGGGCGTCCCGTCGGTGCGTCCGCCGCCGGTCACGTCGAGGCACTTGCCGAGCGCCTTGACCGTGCCGTCGTTGCCGACCGTCCAGCTCTGCCCCGGCGTGGTGGCGCAGTCCCAGATGTCCACGGGCATGCTGTAGCCGGTGGGGTCGGCCGCGTTGTTCCCGGCGTCGAGGCACTTGCCGGGCAGGCCCGAGGTCACGTTCCCGGTCGGTAGGCCGGTGGCCGGCTGGTAGGAGAAGGAGTTGGTGGCCAGCCCGGCGCCGCCGTTCCAGATCTCGAAGCCCGCCTGTACGGAGCAGAGCTGCCCGTCGGCGGGGACGTAGCCGCGCACCACGGCGTCGGCGGTGATCGTGCGCAGGTTCAGGGCGTAGGCGTAGTTGCTCGAACCGGCGAGCAGGTAGCTGATGACCTGCTTGCCGTTGGTGGCGTTCTGGTACTGGTAGACCTGGTACGTCCGGCCGCCGAGGGTGACCTGCTGGGCGGCGGTGCCGAGGGGGACGGGACCGCCCTGCCGGTCGAGCCAGATCATCAGCTCGTGCGAGGTGGCCGGACCGCACCCGCCGGCCGTGTCCGCGTACCAGAGGTCGTAGGCGGCGTTGTACTGGCCCGCGACATGGGTGGTGGTCTTCCAGGTGGTCAGGGTGTCGCCCAGGGTGGCCACCGGTGCGGGGAGTTCACCGGGCCGCGGTACGTACTCGATCCGGGTGTACGCGCCCGGGGCGCCCGGGCTGGTGTTGGTGGCGTTGGTGAGCGCGCTGGAGGTGACGGTGAAGTTCGCGCTGCCGTCACTGCTCATGCAGACCTCGGCGGAGGAGTTCCACTCGTCCGGCATGATCCGGTAGCGGCCGTCGCCCACCAGCGCCGAGCCGAACGGCCCGGTGGTGGAGCTGCACAGCGCGACCGCCGGGCTCGCCGCGGCCGCTCCGGCCAGTGCCCCCTGCAGCCCGCCGACCAGCGCGAGCGCCACGACGACGGCGCGGGCCCGCCGCCGGAACGCGCCGCCGCCCGGCCGCCGGCCATGGTGATGAAGCCTCAAGTCCGTTCCCCCTCGTGAGTGCCGGGTCCGCCCGGCGGATCAGACTGTAGTGCGAGCCGGTCCCCGGCC
Organism: Kitasatospora sp. NPDC005751; assembly: GCF_040630835.1. Taxonomy (NCBI): domain Bacteria; kingdom Bacillati; phylum Actinomycetota; class Actinomycetes; order Kitasatosporales; family Streptomycetaceae; genus Kitasatospora; species Kitasatospora sp. NPDC005751. The sequence continues at coordinate 1,768 of NZ_JBEXYC010000044.1, read as the reverse complement.
GGTGACCGCGTTCCCGCGGCGGAACGCGCTGGCGCGGCAGCGGGTCGATGGCCGGGCCCGGTGTGGAGTGCCGCGCATCCACCCCGGGCCGGGGGTCAGAGGCGGACGATCACGAGCGCTGTGTCGTCGGTCGCGCCGCCGGGCGGGAGCAGCTCGGTGAGGACGAGGTCGGCGAGGGCGTCGGGATCGAACCGGCGGTGGCGGATGAGCGCGTCGGCGAGCCGGTTCAGGCCGGTGTCGATGTCCTCGCGCCGCCGTTCGACGAGGCCGTCGGTGTAGAGGACGAGCGTGTCGCCGTGGGTGAAGCCGGCGACGGCCTGGGGCCGGGCCTGGTGCTCGGGGCGGGCGCCGAGCGGCGGGTCGGTGGCCCGGTCGAGGAACTCGACGGTGCCCTCGCCGTGCAGCAGGACGGGCGGCGGGTGGCCCGCGCTGCTGTAGGTGACGGTGTGGGCGTCGCAGTCGATGAAGGCCGTGGCGACGGTGGTGGATTCGGCGCCGTCGACGAAGCGGGCGTAGAGGCCCAGGACCTCCAGCGCCTGGGCGGGCCCGACGGCGACCCGGGAGGCCGCGCTGAGGGCGCTGCGGAGCTGGCCCATGACGCCCGCCGCGGTGAGGCCGTGGCCCACCACGTCGCCGACGGCGACCGCCACGCGGTTGGCCGGCAGCTCGACGAGGTCGTACCAGTCGCCGCATACGTTCAGCGCCCCGACGGCGGGCCGGTAGCGGACCGCGGCGAGGTGGTGCTCAAGCGGTCGGGGGCCCGGGAGCATGGCCTCCTGGAGCGCGAGCGCGACCTCCCGTTCGCGGTCGTGGGCCTCGCGCAGGCGCTCGTTGACCTCCTGCAGTTCGCGCGCGCGGGTGTAGAGCTCCGCCTCCAGGACGCGGGCGCGGTTGCCCTCGGGCATACCGTGGGCCCGGATGAGTTCGGTGATCTCCTCCACCCGGTGGACGAGCAGCACCACTTCGCCGCCCGGGGCCAGGACGGGAGCGTTGACCGGGCTCCAGTAGCGCTCCTCCCACTCGTCGGCTCTGCCGGCGGACTGCACGTCGTAGCGCTGGAGGGCCATGGTGTCGCGTTCGCCGCTCGCCAGGACCCGCTGCAGGGAGACCCCTAGGTTGCGGCTGCCGGTGGCGTCCGGATCGTTCGGATTGTCGGGGAAGACGTCGAAGAGGTACCGGCCGACGAGCTGCTCGCGGGTACGGCCGGACATCCGTACGAAGTCCTCGTTGACGTCGACGTACACCAGGTCCGGGGTGAGGAGGGCGACCATGCCGGGCAGGGCCTGGAACACCGCGCGGTAGTCGACGGCCGGGAGGCTCATGGCTCCGCACGGGGGCCGGGTGCGGAGCCGTCAGCCTCCCGGCCCACCCGTCCGAGGAGGGCTCCGATGGACCCGCCGCGGCCGTGGCAGCCCGTGACGGACCGGCTCCGCCGGTCGAGTTCCTGGTCCATCGCATGCCTCCGACAGCTGTGGCACTCCCCCTGCCACCATCAGTGATTCGGGCACGCCACGCCAGCCGGGCCGGGCGGCCCCTGTGGCGGCTGCCCGCCGTCGGGGCAACGCTGGAGGGGAAGGCCGGGCGGGGAACCACCCGGCACCCACGCCCGACGGGGGCGACCAGGTCGCTGATGACCACGGAGCGTGACCCTTGGCACCGAGGAGTCGATGTGGACCAGAACTCCGGACCTGACGCCGCCCAGCGGGTGGATCCGGCCCTCGTCGCCCGGCGGATCGATGACCGCCGTCGCCAGCTCGGGCTGACCGAG
>NZ_JBEXYC010000043.1:0-57075 GCF_040630835.1 Kitasatospora sp. NPDC005751 | reverse complement strand
TCCGCCGCCACCCTCTTCCCCCCCCCCCCGCTCGCCGCCGCGCGGGGGGGCCCCCCCCCCCCCCCGCCCGGCACCGGGCCAGGACGAGGCCGCCGTGCGCGACCTGACGCCCCGGCTGGACGCGCCGACCGCCCGACGCTCCGCGACGACCTGCGCGGCGTCATCGTCACGGCGCCCGCGGCCCGCGGCGACGCCGGGTACGACTTCGTCTCCCGCTTCTTCGCCCCGGCCCGAGGGATCCCGGAGGACCCGGTCACCGGCAGCGCCCACACCGCGCTCGCTCCGTACTGGACGGCCCGGCTGGGCCGTGACCGGCTCGCCGGCCTCCAGGTCTCCGCCCGCACCGGCCTGGTCCGGACGGCCCTCCACGGCGACCGCGTCCACCTCTCCGGCACCGCCGTCACCGTCCTCGACGGGACCCTCCACCTCCCGGGCGCGTAGCGGCCCCGGGCCTCGCCGGGGCGTCGCACCGGCGGAGAATGCCCGGGTGACAGACCTGACCCTCAACCTCTGGCGGCAGCCGCTCGGTGCGGTGCCGGAATCCGTCTGGGACCGCACCGACCTGACCGTCCTCATCCTGGCCGAGACCGGCCTGACCGAACTGCCGCCCGCCATCGGACGGTTGCGCCGTCTCCGGACCCTCGACCTCGGGCACAACGCGCTCACCGCCGTGCCGGAGGAACTCGGTGAACTCACCGCACTGCGCGACTTCCTCTACCTGCACGACAACGCGCTCACCCGGCTGCCGGACGCCCTCGGCCGGCTCGGCGCCCTGCGCTACCTCAACGTCGGCGAGAACCGGATCGGCGAACTGCCGGACGCCCTCGGTGGGATGACCGCCCTCGTGGAGCTCCGGGCCCAGCACAACCGGCTCACCCGCCTGCCGGACACCCTCGGCCGGCTCGGCGCCCTGCGCGAACTGTGGCTGCGCGGCAACGCGTTGACCGCTCTGCCGCCGTCCGCCGCCGGACTCGCCGCGCTGCGCGAGCTCGACCTGCGGGACAACGCCCTCACCGAGATCCCTCCGGTGCTCGCCGGGCTCCCGCTGCTGCGCCGGGTGGACCTGCGGAGCAATCGCATCACCGAACTGCCGCACTGGCTGGCCGGATTGCCGGCCCTGGAGAAGCTCGACCTGCGGTGGAACGACGTCACACCGCCGCCCCGGCTGCTCGCCGCCCTCGGCGAGCGGGGCTGCGCGGTGCTGTACTGAGGACGCCCGCTCCCGATCGGCTCCGGAGCGCGGGCGAGGACCGGAAACGGATCGCCGGGAGCGCCGCCGCCCTGTTACCGTGGGAGGCATGAAGCGCGCTGCAGCCGTCCTGACGACGACGCCGGAGAGAGTCCCGGTGCGCTGACTGCTGACCTAGTCCGAAGCCCCGGGGCCGAGTGCCCCGGGGCTTCGTCGTTCCCGCCCACTCGGCTCAGGAGCGCCGCCTGCGGAGAGCCCCCGCAGGTGCCACCCCGCAGACCCGAGTGGAGACCGCCACCATGCACGACCACCGCCGCCTCGGCCGTGAACTCGACCTCTTCGACACCGACCCGCTGATGGGCTCCGGCCTGCCGTACTGGCTGCCCGGCGGCGCCGCCGTCCGGCACACCCTGGAGGAGTTCGTCCGGGGGTACGAACAGCGGGCCGGCTACCGCCACGTGTACTCGCCGGTGCTCGGCAAACGCGAGCTGTACGAGATCTCCGGCCACTGGTCGCACTACCGCGACGACATGTTCCCGCCGATGGACCTGGGCGCCGAGCAGGTCGTGCTGCGCCCGAGCCTCTGCCCGCACCACGCCCTCATCTACCGCTCCCGGGCGCGCAGTTACCGCGAGCTCCCGCTGCGGATGGCCGAACTGGGCGGGATGTACCGGTCCGAACCATCGGGCGTGCTGGGCGGGCTCACCCGGGTCCGGGCGATCCAGCTGAACGACGCCCACATCTTCTGCACCCCCGAGCAGGCGGCCGACGAGGCGGTGGCCGCGCTGGAGCTGATCCGCGAGGCGCACCGCGCGCTCGGGATCCGCCCCGTCCGCTACCGGCTCTCGCTGCCCGGTGAGGGCGGGAAGTACGTGGCCGACCCGGCGCTCTGGGAGCGGGCCACCGCGCTGCTGACCGAGGTGCTGGAGCGGTCCGGCGTGCCCTTCGAGGCGGTCGAGGGGGAGGCGGCGTTCTACGGACCGAAGGTCGACGTCCAGATCGCCGACGGCGCCGGTCGCGAATCCACCCTCTCCACCGTGCAGATCGACTTCCACCAGCCGGAGCGGTTCGGCCTGCACTACATCGGCGCCGACGGGGCCAGGCACCGCCCGGTGATGGTGCACCGCAGTGTCATCGGCAGCGTCGAGCGGGTCGTCGCCCATCTGATCGAGCTGTACGGCGGCGCGTTCCCGGCCTGGCTGGCACCCACCCAGCTGGTCCTGCTGCCGGTCTCCGAGGGGGAGGCCGACCAGGCCGGGCGACTGCGGCAGCGCTGCCTCGACCAGGGGCTGCGGGCCGAGGTCGCCGGGCCCGAGCACGGCACCCTGGGCGCCCGGATCCGGGAGGCCCGGCTGGTCCCGTACCAGGCGGTGATCGGGCCGAGGGAGGCGGCCGACGGCCTGGTGGCCCTGCGCCTGCGCGACGGCCGCCGGCTCGCCCCGATCCCCGCCGACGAGGCCCTGGCCCGGATCCGGTCCCTGGTCGGGGCGGGCAGCCCCGACCTGTGGGAGCCCGCCCCGGCCGGGGGCGGCGGTCAGTAGGACTGCAGCTCGATCAGGTGGCCGTCCGGGTCACGGAGGTGGGCGGTGCGCAGGGTCGGGCCCCACGCGGGGCGGTCGGTGGCTTCGGCCGCCACGCGGGCGCCGTGGCGGAGGCAGAGGGCGAGCGCCTCGTCCACGTCGGTGACGCGGACGGCCAGCATCGCGGAGTCCTGGGCGGCCGGCGGGCGGGGCGGGAGCCGCTCGGTGCCCACGGCGGCGGCCATCATCGCGCGGTCGTACAGCGCGAGCACGGTCCGGCCGTCGGCCTCCCAGTTGGCGTACGGGCCCGCCGCGTCGCCCTTGACCAGGGCGGCGCCGGTGAGCGGGGGCAGGACGGCGCGGTAGAAGGCGAAGCACTCGGCGAAGCGGGAGACGAGCAGGCGGGTGTACAGGGCATCCACGTCGGGACTCCTGGGCTCGGGGCGGCGGGCGGCCCACCGCAATTAGTAGGTGCTGACCCACTATAGGGCCGGACCCTAGACTGATGGGGTGACCCCCGAGAGCTCCACCCCGCCCACCCTGCTGGACCTCAGCACCTACCTGCTCTCCCGGACCGGCAGGGCCGCACGGAGCCGGCTGGCCGAGCGGCTGGCCGGGCGCGGCCTGCGGCTCTGGGACATGGCGGTGCTCGCCGCACTGGCCGACTTCGGGCCGCACGCCCAGCGCGACCTGGTCCGGCGGCTCGGCGTGGACCCCAGCGACATGGCCAAGGTCGCCGACCGGCTGGCCGCCGCCGACTGCGTCGAGCGCATCCGTGACACGGCGGACCGCCGGCGCGTCTCGGTGAGCATCACCGGGACGGGCCGGGCGGTCCTGGCCGAACTGGAGGCCGAGGCCCGCGCGGTGCAGGACGAGATCCTCGCCCCGCTCGACCCGCGGGAGCGCCGCACCCTGCACGACCTGCTGCGCCGGATCCACCACGACCTACCGGGGGCGCTCTGAGAGCGGGCCGGCGGGCTCCCGGTCGCTTCCGCTCGCTCAGCCGAGCGGCAGCGGGCGCCGGGCGCCGGCGAACTCGGCCGCCCAGCGCGGGTTTTCGAAGACGCCGGGCAGACGGGTGACCAGGGTGCCGGTACGTTCGGCGTGGATCATCGCGCCGTCGCCCGCGTGGACGCCGACGTGGTGCAGCGGCGCGTCCGCGCGCGAGAAGAACAGCAGGTCGCCGGGGAGCAGGTCGGCCCGGGCGACCGGCTCGGAGCGGTGGTACTGCGCGACGGTGTAGTGGGCGAGGTCGACGGCGCCCCCGCTGGCCCGGTACCAGCTGTAGAGGGACAGCCCGCTGCAGTCGAAGCCGACGGTGTGCTCGCCGAGGCACCGGCCGTCGAGGTAGCCGTTCTCCTCGTCGCAGAACCCGATGCCCGCGCCCAGCCGGTCGCCGCCGCCCCAGGCGTACGGCACGCCGATCTGCGCGGCCGCCACCTCGGCGACCCGGCGGCCCAGGGCGGCCGGTGGCAGCGGCGCCGCGGCCGGTGTCGCCCGGGCCGCGACGGTCGCGAGGACGGGTACGGCGCTCGCGCCCAGGGCGAGCCCCAGGATCCGGCGGCGGCCGACACCGCGGCCGGGCAGTCGAAGCACCATCGCGGAACCCCTTCGTTCGGTGGGGCACCAGGATCGCCGTCCGGCGGGACGACCCGCCATCACCCGCACCGGTGAACCGGGAGTGCGGGGGCGCGGGGGCGCGGCGGGAGGAGCGGGCGGCGGTTAATGGTTTGACCGGCGATCAGGCGGCTGTCGAGGATGGGGAGCAGACATCCGTTCGACCTTCGGAGCCCCCATGAGCGGTACGGTCCGGCTGATCCGCAACCACCGGCTCACCCAGGCGGTGGACTACGCCTACGCCGCCTCCGTGGACGCGCCGGTGCGCTCGCTCTGGCTGGCGGGCGCCTGTCCGCTCGACGCGGAGGGGCGGACGGTCGCGGTGGGCGACTTCGGGGCCCAGGCCCACCAGGTCATGCGCAACCTGATCACCGTGCTGGAGGACGAGGGCGCCGCCCTGACCGACCTCGTCCGGACCACCGTGTACGTGGCCTCCTCCCGGCAGGAGGACCTCGTGACGGCGTGGGAGGTCTACCGCTCCTACCTGGGGAGCCACGACGTGCCCAGCACCCTGCTCGGCGTCACCGTGCTGGGCTACACCGACCAGCTCGTCGAGGTCGAGGCGGTCGCCGTGCTGTCCTGAGCGACCGCCCCCGTGGCGGCGGCGCGCCGGGGTCAGCCGGCGGCGAGGAGCTCGTCCAACTGCTCGTAGCCCTCGATCACGCCGCGGTCCATCCCGCTCGCCATGATCGCGTCGCGGGTGGCCAGGCTGTCGACGAGGGAGAGCGAGCTGACCCGGGTGCGGCCTTCGCCGACCGGCTCGAAGACCACGGTCTCCAGTGAGACGCCGTCCGGTACGCCCTCGAAGGTGAAGGTCTGGACGAGCCGGCTGTCCCGGCGGACTTCGTGGAACGAGCCGTAGAAGGAGGCGATCACCTCACTCGCCGGCCCGGCCCCGGCCCCGGCCCCGTCCCCGGCCAGTGCGGAGTAGCGGTAGCTGCCGCCGGTGCGGGCGTCCCAGGTGTCGATCTTCATGACCCGGTCCCTGGGGCCGAGCCACCGCGCCACCAGCTCGGGCTCGGTCCAGGCGCGGAACACCCGGGACGGTGGGGCGTCGAACTCGCGGACGATGCGGATGACGGGGAGTGCCGGGTCCGCCTCGATCGTGGCCCGGCGGTCGTCGCTGGAGGTCATGACGCTGCTCCTTCGTGCTCTTCTTGTCCTTCGTGCTCTTCGTGCACTTCGGGGGATTCCGGGGCCGGGACGGCCGCTCCGGGCTCGTCGCCGTCCTCCATGGCGGCGAGGACGGCGTCCAGCCGACCGAACCGCTCCTCGGCCTGCCGGCGGTACCGCTCGATCCAGACCGTCATCAGATCGAGCACCTGGGGCTCCAGGTGGCACGGCCGGCGCTGGGCGTCGCGACTTCGGCTCACCAGCCCCGCCTCCTCCAGCACCTTGAGGTGCTTGGAGACGGCCTGCATCGACATGGCGTAGGACTCCGCGAGTTCGCCGACCCCGGCGTCGCGGACGGAGAGCCGGGCGACGATGTCGCGCCGGGTCGGGTCGGCCAGAGCGACGAACGCCCTGGACAGCGGATCGGTGGCCATCAGCGCACCTCTGCTTCTCTTCGCAACCGTTTGGTTGAATACGAGGCTACTCCGCGCCGCGCGCTTGTTCAACCAGTGGGTTGAGTAACCGCGCGGCGCGCCCCGGAACGCGCCGAGGGCCTGTGGCGGTCTCCGCCACAGGCCCTCGGGTACACCCGGGCCGGGTCACTCCTGCTTGATCGCCGAGATGTCGAACTCCAGCACCACCTTGTCGCCGACCAGGACGCCGCCGCCTTCGAGGGCGGCGTTCCAGGTGATGCCGTAGTCCTTGCGGCTGATGGCGACCGATCCCTCAAGGCCGACCCGGAGGTTGCCGTACGGGTCCCGGGCGTTGCCGGTGTACTCGAAGTCGATGGTGATCGGGCGGGTGGTCTCCTTGATGGTCAGCTCACCGCTGACCCGGTACTCGGCGCTGTTCAGCTGCTCGACGCCCGTCGAGGTGAAGGTGACCCTCGGGTGGTTCGGGGCGTCGAGGAAGTCGTTGGTGCGCAGGTGCCCGTCGCGCTGCTCGTTGCCGGTGTCGATGCTCTCGGCGCTGATCGACACCCGGGCGGTGGAGCGGCTCGGGTCGGTGCCGTCCAGGTGGGCGCTGCCTTCGAAGGTCTGGAACGCGCCGCGCACCTTCGTCACCATGGCGTGGCGTGCCACGAAGCCGATCCGGGTGTGCGCCGGGTCCAGGACGTAGTCGCCGGTGAGATCGGCCAGCGGGGTCGTCGTGGTCACGGGGATCTCCTGAGGGGAACGGGGGCGGAGCCGGAGGGTCGGACCCCGCGGCGCCGGTCGCGCCCGTCCGGGGAGGGCGGCGGGCCGGGCGGGGTGCCCCGGGCCACGCTAGGCGTTCCGCCCCGGTGCCGCATGCGCTGTTCACCCGGACGGGCGGACCGGCCCGGAGGGTCCGGCGGTGCCCGATGCCGAACTCCGGGCCGGTGCGACGGTTCACTACGGGTGGGTCCGGCGGCTCACTCCGAAGCGGTCCGGCGACTCCCGGAGGTCGCGCGGGGGAGCAGGGTGCCGTGTCCTGCCGTGCACCGTCAGATTGGCCAGAACGCGTGTCCCGCAACGTGGTTGACGCGGGTAGCATCCCTGCACCGGCGCTGTCGACCGGTCCGTCCGGCCCCGTCGCCGGCCGGTGGCACCGGCGACGCCGTCCGGACGCGCAGCGAGTGGGGTGACCTCTTGGACGAGGCCGCGGAGCACCGCGCGGACAGCGCCGCGCCGTCCGTGCCGGGCGTCGCCGGGCCGGATGCGCGGGACGTGCCGGACGTGCCGGACGTGGCGGACGCTGCCACGCCGGACATGCCGGGCGTGGTCCGCAACGAACTCTCCGTCGGGACGGCGGTGTCGATGTCGGTGGTCCAGGCCGGGCTCGTCATGGGCGGGGTCCACTACCACGTGACGTTCCCGGGCGACCCCTCCATCGCGCCGCGACTGCCGCCGCCGCCCGACCCGTTCGCCCTGCCGGAAGGGCTGCTCACCGAGGAGCAGGCCCGGGAGGCCTACGAAGCCGCCTGCCTCCTGGAGTTGGAGTGGAGCGGCGGGGACGGGACGCAGAACCTGCCGAGGATCGAGCAGCTCCACCGGCTGGCCGCCGGGGCCGGGAACGCCGACGCGATGGCCCGGTTGGGGCTGATCGTCGAGGGCCGGATGCGGGCCAGGCTGCGCGGGGAGCTGCCGGAGGAGCCGTCGGCCGCCGACGCCGAGCTGGCCATGCACTGGTACCGGAGGTCCGCGCAGCTCGGCAGCGCCTTCGGCGCGCTATTCCTGGGGACCCTCTACGAGGAGTGGCTCGGCAACCCGAGCGAAGCGCTGCGCTGGTACGAGAAGGCGGCCGACGCCGGTCACCAGATCGCCCGGTCCCGGTACGACGGCCTGCAGAAGCGACTCACGCTCGGGCTCGGCGCGCTGGCCGGCCGCAGGCGTTTCGACGACGGGGAACCGCGGAGCACCGATCGACAGGACCGAGAGGGAGGGCAGCCGGTGAACAACGGGTCGGCTTTCGAGCACTGGCTGGAGCGGGAGTGGCGGGGCAGCGAGGCGATGGCCGTCGCGGCCTGCCTGTCCGCGCTCGCGGACGCGTGCGGCGGCCCGCACGGTGAGTGGGGAACGCTGGACGAGCAGGAACACGGCGTCGTGCTGGCGCACTTCAGTACCCTGCAGCCCACCCGGGTCACCCTCCCGGCCGTCGCCCGTGAGTACCAGGGGAACATCGGGGACGGGAACCTCAGGGCACTGGCCACCCTCCTGCGCAGGAATCCGCGCTCGGCCCCGTCCGCCCGGGAGCTGGCCCCGGTCTGGTGTCAGAAGGTGCGTGAGAACCGGGTGGAGACAAGCGAGTTCACCTATCTCGTCGAGCTGGACTACCACGACTACGACCGGATGAAGGCGCTGCTCGACCTGCTCGCCGAGCGGCTGCGGGCGGCCCCGCCCGAGGGGGACCGGCTCGCCGAGTACCTGCTCGACCTCCGGATGATCTCGGACGAACTGGCCCAGGCGCGCAACCGTGCCGTCCCGGCCTACAGCGGGCCCGACCGGTGGGAGTTCTCGGTCATCCTCACCCCGGAGTACCTGGAGGTGCTGAAGGCGCACTCCGCCCAGTACGCCGCCGACCGGGCGGCTCCCGCGGACTTCCGGGCCTTCTGGAAGCGGGTCGACGACGCCCTGAACGCGGCTCCCGCTACGCCGTTCCCGTAAATCCGGCGGGATCCCGACGCCTCGCGGTGGGCCAGGAGCGCGCCGCGGACCTCCCGATATAGCGGCTCTCGATATACCGCACGGTCGGTTTCCTGACCCCCGAAGCGACCGCCGGGCTGGAGAAAACCGCAGGTTCGGTACGGGATTGCCTGCCGGTTAAGATACGGGCTGTCTGGTTTTGTTCGATCGGTGCGGTGGGCGGGGTGGTCGTGTGGTGCGGCAGGAGCGGGCGGTGCGGACGCGCCGGCTGATTCTGGAGGCGGCGGCATCGGTCTTCGACGAGTGCGGGTACGAGGCGGCGACGATCGGTGAGGTGGTGGCCCGCGCCGGCGTCACCCGGGGAGCGGTCTACTTCCACTTCGCGTCCAAGCGGGACCTCGCCCAGGGGGTGGTGGAGGAGCAGTTCGCCCACGACTCCGTGCCCGAACGCGCCTGCAGACTGCAGGAGTTCGTCGACACCGGCATGGTGGTGGCCCATCTGCTGCCGCGTGACACGGTGCTGAGCGCGGGCGCTCGGCTGTCGCTGGGCCAGGACGGCCTCGGGGACCTGGGCGGGGGCGCCGTCCCCGGGTGGATCGCCCGGTTCGAGGCGCTGCTGACGGCGGCGGGGGAGCGCGGCGAACTGCTCCCGCACGTGGTGCCGGCCGACACCGCCTGGCTGGTGACGGCGGCCTGGGCGGGTGTGCAGGTCCAGTCGCAGAAGCTCGCCGGCCGCGCGGACCTGGAGCGACGCGTCGCGGGCCTCTTCCAGCACCTGCTGCCGAGCGTGGCCGTGCCCGGGGTGCTGGCCTCCCTGGAGATGGATGCCGACCGGGGCGCCAGGGTGGTCGCCGAGGTCGCCGCCGCCCGTGCGGCCGCGGCCTGCTGAGGACCCGTCCGCTGGGGCCCTGGCCGTGTCACGCCGAACCGTACAGCGCGTCCGGTTTGGCGGCTGACAAACCGCTCGTCCCGTTTCTTGCGCTCCGATGCGGGGTCGACGCCGGTCCGGCGCGGGGCCGGACGCGGGGCCGCCACGGCCGTGCCCACCCTCCGGCGGCCGGCCGCCCGGCCGCCCGGCCGCCCGGGCAAACCAATGTGCCAAGGATGCGTCGGCAGATCACCGGAGGGGTTACCCGGTGACCATCAGTCACGGCATCGTCGACGCGCGGGAGTTCGGGCGACCGGTGGCGGTCGGCCGGGGTGTCGCGGTGGGGCGGGGACGTCCCACCGGCGGCGCGACGACGGTCCGGCGCGGACCTGGCCGGCTCCCGCGGAACGGGTGACGGACGGCGGCTGTCGCCGGGTCGGTCCCGGCGTGGTGCGGGCGGGCGGAATGGAGGGCCGGTTGGTGCAGGAGAGATCGGAGCGGACGCGCGGGCGTCTGGTCGCGGCGGGAGCGGAGCTGTTCGACCGGTCCGGCTACGCGGGCGCGACGCTCGCGGACATCGCCTCGGCGGCGGGGGTGACGAAGGGCGCGCTCTACTTCCACTTCAGCTCGAAGGAGGAGCTGGCGCGGGCCGTGGTGGAGCACGCCGAGCGGGCGCTGCGGGAGGCCTGCTGCGCGCTGCGGACGGAATCCACGTCCGTCCAGGCACTGATCGACGCGGGCTACTGGCTGGTGGCCTCGCTGGAGTCGGATCCGGTGGTCCGGGCGGCGTTCCGGCTGGGCCGCGAGGACGGGGCCTGGCAGGGCGAGGACGGGCCGGTCGCCGGGGTCCGCGGCTTCCAGGGCGTCTGGGCGGGCGCCGTCCGGGAGCTGCTGGCGGGCGCGCGCCGGGCGGGTGAGCTGCGCGAACGCGCGGGCGGGGTCGGTCCGGAGTCCCTGCTGGTGGCCGCCGCGTGCGGACTGGAGGTGCTGGGCGGCGCGGCGCGCGGCCGGGAGGAGCTGGCCGGCCGGCTGCAGGCGTTCTGGGACTGGCTGCTGCCCTGCCTCGTCCTCCCGGAGGCGGTCGACTCCTACCGGACCGCGGCGCCGCCGGTCGGCTGACCCCGGTCGCGGCGGACGCCGTCCCGACCCCGGTCGCCGGGGACGGAAAGCCCGACGGTCCGCGGGCCGGTGGGGCGGCCTGCCCGCCCCGGCCGTCCGGAGACACCCGCGCCAGGCGGTCGAACGGCCCTGCGGTCGCATGTCAGTGCCGGGAGCCATGATGGCGGTATGAAGGACGCAGCCACCATGGCCTCTCCCGCTGCCCTGGCCTCCCCGGACGCCTACGCCGACGCCGTCTCCACGGCGGTGCGGGCCGCTGCGGCGTACTACGCCGACGGCGCCACCCCGCTCGGCGACGACGAGTACGACGCCCTGGTGCGAGCCATCGAGGCGTACGAGCGCGAGCACCCGCAGGAGGTGCTCCCCGACTCCCCGACCGGCAAGGTGGCCGGCGGCGCGGTCGTCGGGGACGTCCCGCACTCGGTGCCGATGCTCTCGCTCGACAACGTGTTCTCCGCCGAGGAGCTGGTCTCCTGGGCCGAGGGTCTGGAGCGCAGGCTGGGCCGGCCGGTGGCCGGCTGGTGCGTCGAGCCGAAGCTGGACGGCCTGGCGATCGCGGCCCGCTACCGGGCAGGTCGCCTCGCCCAGGTGCTGACCCGCGGCGACGGCCTCGCGGGCGAGGACATCACCCACGCCGCCGACGCGGTGCTCGGCCTGCCCGCCCGGCTCGGCGAACCCCTGGACATCGAGCTGCGCGGCGAAGTCCTGCTCACCCAGGAGCAGTTCGACCACGCCAACGCCGTCCGCACCGAGCACGGCGCCACCCCGTTCGCGCACCCCCGCAGCGGCGCGGCCGGCACCCTGCGGGCCAAGGACCGCGCCTACCGCGTCGAGCTCACCTTCTTCGCCTACGGCGCCATCGGGCTGCCCGACCTCGGGCACGGCGAGCTGCTGGAGCGCCTCGCCGCTCTCGGCGCCAACACCGCCGCCAGCACGGCGGCCCACCCGCAGCGCTGCGCCACGATCGAGGAGGTCGGGCAGCGCGTGGACGAGATCGCCGCGCTGCGCGCCGCCCTGCCGTTCGGCATCGACGGCGTCGTGGTCAAGGCGGACTCCGCCGCCGACCAGGAGCAGGCCGGCTCCGGCTCGCGCGCCCCGCGCTGGGCGGTGGCCCGCAAGCTGCAGGCCCAGCACAAGGTCACCCGGCTGCTGGGGGTGGAGTGGAACGTCGGCCGGACGGGCATCATCGCGCCGCGCGCCGTCCTGGAGCCGGTGGTCATCGACGGTGTCACCGTCACCTACGCCACCCTGCACAACCCGGCCGACATCGAGCGCCGGGGCCTGATGATCGGCGACCAGGTGTTCGTCTACCGGGCGGGGGACGTCATCCCGCGCGTCGAGGCCCCCCTGGTGGACCAGCGCACCGGTGCCGAGCAGCCGATCGCCTTCCCCGAGACCTGCCCGCGCTGCGGTGACGCCATCGACACCACCGAGCAGCGCTGGCGCTGCGTGCGCGGCCGGGCCTGCCAGGCCGTCGCCTCGATCATCTACGCCGCCGGGCGCGACCAGCTCGACGTGGAGGGCCTCGGCGGCACCCGCGCCGTCCAGCTCGTCGAGGCGGGGCTGGTCGCCGATCTCGCCGACCTCTTCACGCTCACCAAGGAGCAACTGCTCACCCTGGAGCGGATGGGCGACACCAGCGCCGACAACCTGCTCGCCGCCATCGAGACCGCCCGCACCCAGCCGCTCAACCGGGTGTTCTGCGCCCTCGGGATCCGCGGCACGGGCCGGACGATGTCGCGCCGGATCGCCGCACACTTCGGCAGTATGGCGGCGATCCGCGCCGCCGACGCCGAGGCGCTGGCCGGGGTGGACGGCATCGGCGCCGAGAAGGCCGCCGTCATCGTCACCGAACTCGCCGAGGTGGCACCGCTGTTGGACCGGCTGGCCGCCCTGGGGGTGGGCACCGCCGTCACCACCCCGACCGCGCCCGTCGCGTCCGCCGACGGCGCGGAGGGGGAGGCGGTGGCCGGCCCGCTGACCGGTGAGAGCGTCGTCGTCACCGGAGCCATGACCGGTCCGCTGGCCGAGCTCTCGCGCAACGCGGTCAACGAGCTGATCGAGCGGGCCGGCGGCAAGGCCTCCTCGTCCGTCTCCAAGCGGACCACCCTGCTGGTCGCGGGGGAGAAGGCCGGTTCCAAGCGGGCCAAGGCGGAGGAGCTCGGCATCCGGATCCTCGCCCCGGAGGAGTTCGCCACCCTGGTCGCCGACCACCTCGCCTGAGGCCCGGTCACCCCGCCCGAGGCCTGAGGCCCGAGGCCCGCGCCCCGGCCGACGGTCCACCGGCCCGGGGCGCGCGGGCCGTCGAACAGCGGGGCGAGCGCCCGGCGCAGGTCCTCGGGCCCGCGGTGGAGCAGCCCCGTCATCCCCAGCCCGGCGGCGTGTTCGAGGCGGGTCACCTCGTGCTGGTCGAAGAAGCGGACCACGCCGTCGATGTCGCACAGCACAGCACGGCGTCGAACGGCGGCTTGTCAGGTGTGGCGGAGGAGCGCATCGGACCTGGATGCCACCGGGTGAGGGCCCTCGCCACGATCCCTTCCGGGTGCGGAGCGTGCGGTAGGGTGGCGGCGCCGAACAGAACCACGACCTCGGGAGGTGAGACCCATTACCGGTACGACGGAGCGGGTGCTCCCCGGGAACAGCTGTGAAGACGTGGCACCGAGCGCGTAGTGGCGCTCTGCCGGTTCGGCGGCGGTCCCTCTCGGGGAGTCCTGGCGGATTGATCTTTCGCCTGTGTCTTTGATGGGGTTCTTCTGTTGTCTGTCTTCTCTTCCGCACTGTTGCGTTCCTCGGTGACCTCCCGCCTCCGGGCGGCCGGCTGTGTCTTCGCCGAGGACGAGGCGCGCATCCTGCTCGACGCCGCCGCCACTCCCGCCGAACTCGCGGCGATGGTCCGCTCCCGCGCCCAGGGCCGCCCGCTGGAGCACGTGGTCGGCTGGGCGGAGTTCGGGGGTCTGCGGATCGCCGTCGACGCGGGCGTCTTCGTGCCCCGGCGCCGCAGCGAGTTCCTGGTCGAGACGGCGCTCGGGCTGACGCCCGCGCACGCCCTGGTGGTGGACCTCTGCTGCGGGAGCGGCGCGCTGGCCGCCGCCCTCGCGGCGATGGCCGCCCACCCGGTCGAGGTGTACGCGGCGGACGTCGACGCGGCCGCCGTCCGGTGCGCCCGCCGCAACCTGGCGGGCGCCGGCGGCCGGGTGTTCGAGGGCGACCTGTTCGATCCGCTGCCCGTCGAACTACGCGGCCGGGTCGACGTGTTGCTGGCGAACGTGCCCTACGTACCGACCGCCGACATCGCGCTGCTCCCCGCCGAGGCCCGGGTGCACGAGGCGCGCCCGGCCCTGGACGGCGGCGCGGACGGGCTGGACGTGCTGCGCCGGGTGGCGGGGGAGGCGCCGCACTGGCTGGCCCCGGGCGGGGCGCTGTTCTTCGAGACCAGTGAGCGCCAGGTGCCCGCGGCCCTCGCCGTGGTCGGCGCGGCCGGACTGGACGGCGCGGTCGCCTCGTGCGAGGACCGCGACGCGACCGTGGTGACCGCGACCCGGCGCTGACCGCGGCCCGGCGCTGACCGAGGGCGGCCGGGCGGCCGGGGCGAGGAGAGCCGACCCCGGCCGTCCACCGTCCACCGGCCACCGGCCACCCACCGGAATTCCGATTGCCCCGCAGCTCACCGGGATGATGGAGTGCCCGGATGACTACCGATCACGACACCTTGCTGGCCCTCGTCGACTCCCGGATGCGCCGAGGCATCTCGCGCGAGACCCCGGCCGCGCGCATCGAGCGGTCCCCGGGGATCGTGCGCCAGAGCGGTCCCGAGAGCGTCTGGAACGGCATCGTCTGGTCCGACCTCGATCCCACCGGCGCCGACGCCGTGATCGCCGAGCAGGTCCGCCACTACGCCGGTCTCGGCCAGGACTTCGAGTGGACCGTGTACGGCCACGACCGCCCGGCCGACCTCGGCGAGCGCCTCACCGCCGCCGGCTTCACCCCGGAGGAGCCGGAGACCCTGATGGTCGCCGAGCTCGGCGACCTCACCCGCCGGATGGCGGACACGGCGGAGCCGGCCGGCATCGAGCTGCGCGAGGTCACCGACGAGGCGGGCGTGGCCCAGGTGGTCGCCGTCCACGAGGAGGCCTTCGGCACCGACGGCACCCGGCTCGGCCGCCGCATCCTGGCCCAGCTCACCGCGAGCCCGGACACCTTGAAGGTGCACCTCGCGATCGCCCACCACGAGGGCCGGGAGGTTCCGGTGTGCGCGTCCCGGATGGAGCTGTACCCCGGAACGGGCTTCGCGGGGCTCTGGGGCGGCGGGACGCTGGCGGCCTGGCGCGGCCGCGGCGTCTACCGCGCGCTGGTGGCGCACCGGGCCCGGATCGCCGCCGGTCTCGGCTACGAGTACCTGCGGGTCGACGCCTCCGACCAGAGCCGCCCGATCCTGGAGCGGCTCGGCTTCGCCGTCCTGACCACCATGACGCCCTACCAGTACGAGCACCGGGCCCGGGGCTGACCGCGCCCCTCGGGGCCGGGCCACGGTGACGGGGCTGACCGCGCCCCTCGGGGCAGGGCCGGGCCGACGGGGCCGTTCAGGGGATGCGCGGCGTGTGCCACCGGCCCGGTGCCGGGCGGGCCCGGATAGTGGGCAGGTCCGTTCGGCACGGGGCCGGGCGCAGGAGGGAGCGGACCCATGGCCGGAACGTCCGGGGAGCCGGACGGCGGGTACTCCCCGCAGCGGTGGACCGCGATGACCGGGATGTGCGTCGCGGCCGGCATGGTCTGGCTGTCGTTCGCCGACTTCGGGGTCGCGGTGCCGACGATCTCGGACGAACTGTCGGTCTCGCTGCCCGCCCTGCAGTGGGCCAACAACGCCTTCAGCCTCTCCACCGGTGCGCTGGTGCTCGCGGCCGGGAAGCTGGGCGACGTGTTCGGGCGCAAGCGCATGCTGGAGGCCGGCCTGGTGCTGCTGGGCGTGGTCTCCTTGCTGACGGCGTTCACGCCGGGGGTGACCGGGATGATCGCCGGGCGGGCCGCGATGGGCTTCGGCGCCGCGCTGATCCTGCCCGCGACGCTGGCGCTGATCCCGCCGATGTTCCCGGTGAGCGAGCAGCCCCGGGCGTTCGGGGCCTGGATGGCGGTGGCCTGGGTCGGCCAGGCCGCCGGGCCGGCCGTCGGCGGCGTGCTGACCGGCCTGGCCGGCTGGCGGTCGACCTTCTGGATCAACGCCCCGCTGGCGGTGATCGCCTGGTGGCTGGTGCGCCGGTCTGCCGTGGAGTCCACCGACCCGAACGCCACCCGGCACATCGACTTCACCGGCCTGGTGATCAGCGCCGCGGCCGCGTTCTGCCTGCTCTACGGGTGCACGGCCGGTCAGGAGGACGGCTTCACCGACCCGGTGATCATCACTTTGCTGGTCGCGTCGGTCCTGCTCGCGGCGCTGTTCGTGCTGGTGGAGCGGCGGGTCCGGGATCCGCTGCTCGACCTGCGGCTGTTCGCCTCCCGGCCGTTCGACGGGGCGCTCGCGGCGAACTCCGTGATGAACATCGTCTTCGCCGGGGTGAGCTTCCTGCTCACGCTCTACCTCCAGGAGGTCCGCGGCTACGGTCCGGTCGCGGCCGGGCTGCTGTTGCTGCCGTCCACCGTGACCATCCTGCTGTTCAACCCGTTCGGCGGCCGGGTGGCGGCCCGGCGGGGGGCACGGCTCCCAGTGGTCGTCGGCCTGTTCCTGCTGGGCATCGGCACCCTGGTGACCGCCGTGATCGGCGACACCTACCACTACGCCGTCCTGGCCACCGGGCTGCTGGTGCTCGGCGCCGGTCTCGGGCTGATGTCCGTCCCGCTGTCCGACACCGCGGTCGCCGGGCCGCCGGAGGAGCTGGCCGGCACGGCCTCCGGGATGTTCAAGGTCACCAGCATGCTGGGCGGCGCCTTCGGGGTGGCCGTGACGGTCGCGGTCCAGCAGGCGGTGGAGACCGACCAGGCGATCAGCCGGGCGCGGGCGGCCGGGCTCTCGGAGGACGACGCCCAGCAACTGGGCAACGCGGTCACGGACTCCAAGCTCGCCGACCAGATCCTCTCCTCGGTCGACCAGGCCACGGCGGACGCCATCACCGCGGCCTTCCGCGACGTCCAGGCGATCGGCGCCGGCCGCGCGATCGGCCTGGCCGGCCTGCTCGCGGTCGTGGCGGCGCCGGCCCTGCCGCTGCTGTGGCGGCAGCGGGCGGGACGCCGGGAGCCCGCGACGGCGCGGAAGGAGCACGAGACGCGGTAGCCGGCGGACCGCACCGCGCAGGCGGCTCGCCGCCCCTCCACCGTTGTGCGCTCCTGCGCCCCCTCGTGCTGTCTGGCCAAGTCCGTTGTGATGCCGGTGACTTGGACTCCAAGGACGGTTCTAGAATCATGTCGGCAACGGCAGGAGTCCAGCGAACACCGGGGAAGAGGCGACAGCCAGCGTGGATCCCGTACTGCGACCGTTCCGTGTCGAGGGGAAGGCCGTCCAGCTCGCCAAGTACCTCGCGGAGGAGGAGATCGGCGATCTGGTCGGCTGTTCCTGCATCGGCAACGACGTCACCATCGACCTGTCCGACATCCACTTCCTGATCAGCCTGGTCGACCTGGGCGGCGGGCTGCGGCTGAACTTCCACATGGCGCACGACGGCCCGGCCCGGGCCCGCTCCTGGAGCCGGCGGCTGCCGGCCGAGGCGGGTCCGCGCGACATCGCCCGGCGGATAGCGATGGATGTCGCCACGCTGGACCGCGAGATCGCTCCGCTGCGCAACAACCCGCCGAGGCCGCCGGCCGCGCGCTGAGCCCCGCCCGGCGCCGGGCGGGGCTCAGCCGCTCGCGTTGCCGTGCAGCACCAGCGCCCAGCAGAGGCATCCGAGGGCCGCCGTGCAGAGCAGCGCCCGGGCGATGTTCCAGTGCACCCAGCGCGCCTCGAACCGCTCGCGCACCGCGGCGGGCTCCGGGATCCGCCCGGGCTCCCCGGCGGCGGCCAGCGCGTCGTTCAGCGGGATGTTGATCTTCCGGGTCACCGCGAGCGCCGCGGTGTAGCAGGCCAGGGCCGCGACGGCGGCCGGCAGGACGTCGTGACCGTCCGACGGCAGGTGCAGTGCCACCGCCACCGCCGTGCAGACCAGCGCACCGACGAACCCGACCAGGAACCAGCCGTTGAGGATGGCCACGTTGATGCGCTGCATCACGTCGATGAACGTACGGTCCTCCGTCGTGCGCAGCCCCGGCATCACCGAGCAGGCGTAGGCGTAGAACAGCCCCGCGCTCAGTCCGGTGGTGATCGTCGCGGCCACGAGGGCGATCACGCGTGCAGCTTCCATCGGGTTCGTCCCTCGTTCCGTCCACCGGTGTCGCCGCCTCGGCCGACCGGCTGTCGGCCCGGGCCGGCCGCGGCGCTCCGTCCGCCCACGACTCGCTCGGGTGACGCGCCGTCAGGCCGCGTCCACGCGCTCGCACTCCTTCCCCGTCGACACTCTCACGGGCGCACGCCGATCCGAACCGGTTTTCACCGTGCCTCCCCACGGGCCTGCCCCGCCCGCCGCGGGGGCGGGGCGGCCCCGCGGCGGATCAGGTGTGGATGCCCTGGCCGGGGGTGAGGATGCCGGCCGGGTCGTAGCGGCGCTTCGCCGCGACGGCGGCCGCCCAGCGGGAGCCGTAGTGACGGCGCCAGTCGGTCGGCGTCATGCCGGGGACGGCGCCGATCAGGTAGCGCTTGCCGCCCAGGGCGACGGCCCGGTCGTAGAGGCGACGGTTGCGGCGGAGCATGGCGGCGGTGTCGGCGCCGGGGGCGGGGAAGGAGAGCAGGTCGAAGTGCCAGCCGACCGGTGCGTCCGGCATCACGGCCATCGGGCGGGTCAGGGCGGCGGTGCGGTAGGGGTAGAGCAGGAGGAGCCCGGCGCCGAGGTCCGCGGGGGTGAGCGACGCGGTGGCCTCACGGACGAAGGCGGCCGCGGTGGAGGCGGGCAGGAAGACGCTGAGCCAGGCCTTGGGCTGGGTCCAGAGGCCGGCGGCCTTGAGGTAGCCGGCGAAGCCGTCGACCCGGAAGGCGTAGTCGCGGGCGCTCTGGTCGACGACGGTGGTCTCGCCCGGGAGGCAGCGCAGCCCGCGCAGCAGGGCGTCCCGGTCCGGGGGCGTGGCGCCGTCGTAGTGGGCGACCGTCTCGATCTTGTACCGCCACGTGCCGGCCGCGGCGTCGAGCACCGCCTCACCCGCCTGGAGGTCGAAGCGGCGCTCGGCCATCAGCCGCTCCTGGTCACCGAGGTAGGCGGCGAGGTCGTCGTAGAACAGGCTGAACACCAGGGCGCGCTCGCGGGCCGGGACGAGCCGCAGCGTGGCGCGGACGATGATCCCGGCCTGTCCGCCGCCGGCCAGGACCGCCTCGAACAGCTGACGGTTGGTGGTGGCGGAGGCGGTCAGCAGCCGGCCGGTACCGGTGACCACGTCGACCGACTCGACGGTGTCCACCTGCAGGCCGTGGCGCTGCACGGCGGAGCCGATCCCGCCCACGCTGAGCGTGCCGCCGACGGAGAGGTGCAGGTAGTCCGTCAGACAGGGCGGCATCCAGCCCTGGGCGAGGGCGGCGTCGGTGAGCTGCGCCCAGGTGACGCCGGCCTCCACCACGGCCCGGCCGGGGGTGAGGGAGAGGATCCGGTCCAGGCCCCGCGCGTCGACGGCGATGCCGCCGGGTGCGGTGGCCTGGCCGTAGCCGGAGTGCGACTCCAGCTCCGCGGGGTCGCCGCCGCCGCTCTGGCCGTTCATGGCGACCGGGATCCGGTGGCGGTGGGCGAAGCCGACGACCTCGGTGATGTCGCGCACCGAGCCCGGCCGAAGTACGGCCCGGGGCGCGGCGGTCACCAGGTGCCCGAAGTCACCGGTGAACCGGGTGAGCGTGGCGGGGTCGGTGACCAGGCTGCCGTCCAGCCGGGGCAGTGCGGCCACCGCGTCCGCCGTGGCCGGGCCGTCGGTGGGGGCGCCCTGGCCGGCGGCGACGGCCCAGCTGCGGCCGGCGGTGTTCCAGCCGATGACCGTGGCCGCCGCGCCGACGAGCAGACCGCGGCGGGGCAGAGCTGACTTGCTCATGGCAGATATCTCCGATCAATCGTCATATCAGCGCAGTTGTACCGCAGTCGGCCCGTCTCCGGGCAGTCCCCTGCGCCGTCGACGGCGTGAACGGGGCGCGGGCCGTCCGGACGGCGGGCTCAGGCCGGTCCGGCGCCGTCGTCGTCCACCTCGACGATCACCAGCGTGCCCCGGCTGCCCGGGGCCACCGCGTGCGGGACGCCGGCCGCCACCACGTACAGCTCCCCGGGGCCGAGCGGGACGGCCGTGCCGGCGACCAGCAGGTCCAGCCGGCCGTCCAGGACGAGCAGCGCCTCGGCGTGCGGGTGCCGCTCCTCGGCCAGCGGCAGCTCGTCCATCCGCAGCACCTTGACGGCGGCCGTGCCGATCCGGCCGAGGACGCGCGAGCGCCAGGCCCCGGGCAGTGCGGCGGCGGTCGCGGGGACGTCGATCCGGTTCATGGCACACCTCTTCCGGCGCGGTCCGGCCGCGCCCGTGATCACTGGGATGCCCGCACGCTATCCGGGACGCGGGGCGCGTTGGTCGACCGTTCGGCAAAATCTCCGGACCGCCGCCCCGCTGACACCCCGTCGGGAGGGAGGACTAGCCTGGACGCATGTTCGTTCTGGAGTTGACCTACACCGCGCCCCTGGACCGTATCGACGCCGTGCTCCCGCGGCACGTGGAGTGGCTGAAGGAGCACTACGAGGCCGGGACCTTCCTCGCCTCGGGCCGCAAGGAGCCCCGCGACGGCGGCGTGATCATCGCCGTGGCCCCGGACCGGGCGGTCGTCGAGGAGATCGTCCGGACCGACCCGTTCAGCCTGGCCGGTCTGGCGGAGTACACCGTCACGGAGTTCCTCGCCACCACCACCGCGCCCGCACTGGACGCCTACCGCCAGCAGCTGCCCGCCTGAGGACCCCGCGGGGGCCGCTGGAGGGTGACGCGTACGACCTGTTCCACCAGGCCCCGCGGCAGGCCGCCAACCGGCGGGCCATCCTGGACCTGGTGACCGGGCACCGCGCCTGCGGCCGCTGGCTGGACGCGATGACGGCCCGCTCGGTGGCCGGCTCCAGCCCGGAGGCCGTCGCCGGCTACCTCGACGACTGGACCACCCAGGACTTCGCGGCGCGGATCGCCGGCAGCACCCTGCCGGTCAAGGTCTTCGTCGGTGAGCACGACCTCGCGCTGTCCGCGGAGTTGATGCGCGGCACCCGGCTGGCGCACTACCCGAACGCGGACCTGGAGGTCCTGGCCAACTCCGGGCACTACCCGATGCACGAGGTGCCGGTGGCGCTGGCGACCGCCCTGGAGGCCTTCCTGCGCGCCTGACGGGCGCTGGGGGTCGGCTCCGGGGTCGGCCTCCGGGGGTCCGACCCGGGGGAATGTCACGCCAGCGGCGGCACCTGCTCGGCCAGCCGTCGCACCAGCCGGTCCAGCCAGCCCCGGACGGTGGCCTCGTCGAAGAGGTCGGCGTCGTACTCGGCCAGGCCCGTCAGGCCGTTCCCCTCGGGGGTGAGCATCAGCAGCAGGTCCGAGCGGGCGCCGCTGCCCGGAACGTCCTCGACCACGACGTCCAGGCCGGTCAGCTCCAGGACCGGCGCCGGGGTGGTCTGCACGGCCAGCAGCACCTGGGGGAAGGACGGCGGGAGCGCCAGCCCGCGCGCCCGCAGCTCCTCCGTGACCAGGCCGAACGGAACGTCCGCCTGGTCGAGCGTGGTGGCCAGGGCCTCGCCGGCCCGGTCGACCAGCCCGGCGAACCCGCCCGGCGCGCGGCTCGGCAGCCGGACCGGCAGGTTGGTGGTGAGCAGCCCGACCAGCCGCTCGTGCTCGCGGCGCCGCCGGTTGGCGGTCGAGAGCATCACCAAGGTCTCGTCCGCGCCGGTGAGTTCGCCCAGCAGATCGCCCACGGCGGCCAGCACCACGGCCGCCGGGGTGGTGGAGCGGCGGGCCGCGCACCGGTTCAGTGCCGCGGTGAGCTCGGGGGTGAGCGTGAAGGGCAGCACGCCGCCGTGCCCGGAGCGCCGTTCGGGCCGGGGCCGGTCGGTGGGCAGCGGCACCGTGAGCGGCAGTCCGGCCAGCCGCTCGGCGTACCGGGCGGTGGCCCGGCGCACCGCCTCCCGGGTCACCACCGTCCGTTCCCAGCAGGCGTGTTCGATCATCGATCCCGGCTCGGGCAGGTCGGCCCGGTGGTCCCCGTACAGCGTGCCGAGATCGGCCAGCAGGGTGGCCAGGGACCAGCCGTCCAGGACGATGTGATGGAACGTCAGCAGCAGGACGTGGTGCTCGGGGCCCAGCCGGAGCAACCGGGCCCGGAGCAGGGGCGGGGCGGCGAGGTCGAACGGGGTGGCGGCCTCCTCACGGGTGGCGGCGGCCACCGCCTCCGCGCCGCCGCCCACCGCGGCGACCGGCAGCGGCAGGCCGTCGGGCGCGGGCAGGACCTGCTGGAGCAGCCCGAGGTCGGAGGGCGCGTAGCGGGTGCGCACGCTGCGGTGGCGGGCGGTCAGCGCGGTCAGGGCCCGTTGCAGGCGGGCGGGGTCGAGCGGCCCGCGCAGGGTGATCCGCTGGGTGATGTTCCACAGGCTCGGGTCGGCCACCCGGCCGTGGCTGCGGTGCATCCGGGCCTGGGCGATGCCGGCCGGGGCGGCGGCCTCGGCGGCGCCGCCGCCGGTCAGGGTGGCGAGCAGCCGGGGCCGTTCGGCCTTCACGAGGGCGACGAGCGGGGCGTCCATCGCTCCGGGCGGGGCGAGGTAGTCGAGCCGGCCGCCCTCGGTGGAGAGGACGATCTCCCGCTCGTCCAGCAGCCGGACGAGCCGCTGCCAGTCCTCGGTCGGCGCGGGCACGGCGGGCGCGGTCGGTCCGGTGGGCACGGCGGTCACAGCGTCCCTCGCTCGAAGGTCTCGGCCGGTGCGGCGGCGCGGGCGCGGTCGGCCATGCCGCGGATGGTGGGCCGGCGGAAGAAGTCGAGGATGCCGATCTCCAGGCCGGTCTCCTCGCGGACCAGGTTGAGCAGCCGGGTGGCGGCCAGCGAGTGCCCGCCCAGATCGAAGAACGAGGTCTCCACGCCCGGGGCGGGGACGTCCAGCTCCTTCGCCCAGAGCTGTTGGAGGCGCTGCTCCAGCTCGGTGGCGGGGGCGGTGTCCGCGTCGGCGCCGATCGGCACGGCCGGGGGCAGTGCGGCGCGGTCCAGCTTGCCGTTGCGGGTCAGCGGCACGTGGGTGACGCGGGCCCAGAGCCGGGGCACCATGTGCTCGGGCAGCCGGTCGGCGAGCTCGTCGCGCACCCGGGCGAGGGCGGCGGCCGCGTCGGGAGCTGCCGGAGCTGGCAGAGCTGCCGGAGCCTCGGGGTCTTCGGGGGCTTCGGCGGCTTCGGGGACGAGCACGACGTACGCGGCGAGCGCGGTGCCCTGCGGGCCGTGGTGCGCGGCGACGGCGGCCTGCCGCACCCCGGGGACGGCGCGCAGCACGTTCTCCACCTCCCCGGGTTCGATCCGGTAGCCGCGGATCTTCACCTGCTCGTCGATCCGGCCGAGGAGCTCCAGCGTGCCGTCGGGCCGCAGCCGGCCGAGGTCGCCGGTGCGGTAGCGCAGGCCCTGCGGGGTGCGGACGAAGGCGGCGGCGGTCTCCTCGGGGCGGTTCAGGTAGCCGAGGCCGACCTGGTCGCCGAGCACGTGGATCTCGCCGACCGCGCCCTCCGGCACCGGCCGGCCGTGCGGGTCGAGCAGCTGGACGCGGCTGCCGGGGACGGGGCGGCCGACCGGGGCGTGGTCGGGGCCGTCGGCGGAGAGTTCGACGCTGGTCATCGCATGGGTCTCGGTCGGCCCGTAGTGGTTGAACAGCCGGCACCGCGGGTTCTCCCGCAGGAAGGCGCGCAGCGCCGGGGTGAGCAGCAGCTGCTCGCCGCCGGAGACGATTTCCCGCAGGTCGGGCACCGGGGCCTCGGCCAGGGCGCCGAGCAGGCCGGTCAGGGTGGTGTGCGGGAGGTGGATGCGTTCGGTGCGGGAGTGCCGGAGGTGGTCGGCCAGTGCCCGGGCGTCGTAGCGGGTCGCCTCGTCGACGAGGACGAGGGTGCCGCCGCCGGCGAGGGCGGTGAGGGTCTCCTGGACGCAGACGTCGAACCCGCAGGAGGCGTACTGCAGGGTGCGCAGTGGGCCGTGCTGGTCGGTGTTCCAGTCGACCAGGGACCGCAGGCCGCGGTAGGGCATCACGACGCCCTTGGGCCGGCCGGTGGTGCCGGAGGTGTAGAGGCAGTAGGCGGGTGACTCGGGATCGGGGTCGACGGCGGCGGGTGCCGGCGGCACCGCGCTCTCGTCGTCGGCCAGGACGGCGGGCAGGGCGATGCCGAGCCGGTCGGTGCCGGTGCGGGTGAGCAGGACGGGCGCGCCGCTGTCGGCGGCGATCAGCCGGCAGCGCTCGGCGCCGTGCACCGGGTCGATCGGTACGTGGACGGCGCCCAGGCGGACGACCGCGAGCAGCGCGGCGACCTGGTCGGCGGAGCGCGGCAGCAGGGTGGCGACGGGGGTGCCGGCGGTGACCCCGGCGGCGGCCAGCAGCGCCGCCAGCCGCTCGGCCCGGTCGGTGATCTCGCGGTAGGTGACCGGGGTGCCGTCCGGGGTGAGGACGGCGGTGCGGTCGGCGTGCGCGGCCGCCGTGCGGGCCAGCCGTTCGCGCAGCGACGGGGTGCCGGGCAGGGCCGGGGTGGCCACCTCGCGGCCGCCGGGCAGCAGCTCGGCCACCGGGCGGGCGGGGTCGGCGACGGCGGCGGCCAGCAGCTGCTCGAAGGCGGTCAGCAGGCGCTCGACGCTCTCCCGGTCGAAGAGCGCGGTGGCGTACTCGACGTGGCAGCGGATGCCCTCCGGCAGGTTGGTGAGGAACAGGGTGAGGTCGAAGCCGGACTTGTCGACGACGTCGTCCAGCGGCCGGGCCTCGATGCCGGGCAGGTCGAGCTCGAACAGTGCGTGGTTCTCGAACTCCACCATCACCTGGAAGAGCGGGTTGCGGCTGGTGTCGCGGGCCGGGTTCAGCTCCTGCACCAGGACTTCGAACGGGAGCCGCTGGTGCTCGTAGGCGTCCAGTGCGGTGGTCCGCACGCGGGCGAGCAGCCGTTCGAAGTCGGGCTCCCCGGACAGGTCGAGGCGCAGGGCGAGCGTGTTGACGAAGAAGCCGACCAGGTCCTCGGTGCCCTCCTCGCGGTTGGCGACGGGGGTGCCGAGCACGAGTTCGTCCTGGCCGCTGAAGCGGTGCAGCACGCCGGCGAACGCGGTGAGCAGCACCATGAACAGGGTGGAGCGCCGGGAGCGGGCCAGCTCCCTTACCCGGGCGGAGAGTCCGCCGTCGAGCAGGCGGACGAAGGCGCGGCCCCGGCCGTCCGGCAGGGCCGGGCGCGGCCGGTCGGTGGGCAGCGCCAGCACCGGCAGCTCGCCGCCGAGGACCTCGCGCCAGTGCGCCAGGCTCGCGGCGTGCGCGCCCTCGGCCACCAGGGCCCGCTCCCGGGCCGCGAAGGCGGCGTAGTCGGTGGGCAGGTGCGGCAGTTCGGGGCGGCGGCCCGACTGCGCGGCCCGGTAGAGCTCGCCCAGCTCGCGGGTGATCACCACGGCGGAGAGGGTGTCGATGACGATGTGGTGCATGGCGAGGACGAGCACATGGCGCTCCTCGGCCAGACGCAGCAGCCGGGTGCGCAGCAGCGGGCCGGTGGCCAGGTCGAAGCGGTGGGCGCCCTCCTCGGCGACCAGCGCGCGGACGGCCTCCTCCCGGTCCCGCCCCGGCGGGGCGTCCTCGACCGGGAGCGGCGCACCGGTGGCGGGCAGCACCACCTGGTACGGCTCGCCGTCCTGCTCGCGGAAGACGGTGCGCAGCGCCGGGTGCCGTTCGGTCAGGGCGTGCAGGGCGCCGGCCAGCGCGCGGTGGTCGAGCGGCCCGTCCAGGGCGATGGCCTTGACCTCGTTGTACCGGGAGCTGTCGGGCAGCATCCGGTGCAGGAACCACATCCGCTGCTGGGCGTACGACAGCGGCGCGCGCCGCTCGCGGGGCCGCTGGGCGGTGCGGCGCAGCTCGTCCAGGTACGGCAGGCCGGCGGCGACGAGCTCGGGCGAGAGGCCGAAGTCGACGAAGGCGGCGATCTCGTCGGCGCCGGCGGCGCGCAGCGAGTCCAGGACGGTCCGCACGCTCTCCGGGGTGCCGATCAGCGCGCGCGAGGCGCAGTACCGCTCGTAGGCGCGCTCCAGGACGAACTCCAGGTCCTCCTCCGGGGTGTTCTCGTAGTCCAGGGTGAGGCCGAGGCTGTTGGCGACCTGCCCGAAGAGCGAGAGCGAGGAGCGCAGGTAGCCGCAGAACGGGCGGTAGGCCTGCTCGCGGGCGGTGGCGAGGTCGGCGCCGAGGTAGCTGTGCACCAGCACCACCACGCGCCCGGCCTCGGGGTCCAGGCCGTGCTCGGCCCGGGTGCGCCGGTAGAGGGCGACGTTGGCGGCCAGCTCCTCGACGCTCTGGGTCATCAGGTTGGTGATCACGCCGAGGTCGTGGCGGGCGGCCTCGCGGAAGCTGTCCGGGTTGCCGACGATCGCCGTGTACATCGGCGGCAGCTCCTGGAGCGGGCGCGGGTGCAGGTGCACCTCGATCTCCTCGCCGCTGCCGTTGCGGCCCCGGTAGGGCTCGCCGCGCCACAGCGCCCGGATGGTGTCGACCTGCCGGTGCATCAGCTCCTTGTGGGTGCCGTAGCGGTCGGGGAAGAACAGGAAGTCGTTGGGGTGCCAGCCGCTGGCGCAGCCCAGGCCGACCCGCCCGCCGGACAGGTTGTCGACCACCGACCACTCCTCGGCGACCCGGACGGGGTGGTGCAGCGGCAGCACGGCGCAGCCCGCGTTCAGTCGGACGCGCTCGGTCTCCCGGGCCAGCGCGGCGGCCAGCACCGAGGGGTTGGGGAAGATGCCGCCGAAGGAGTGGAAGTGCCGCTCGGGCAGCCAGACGGCGTGGAAGCCGTTGCGGTCGGCGAACCGGGCGCTCTCCAGGACGATCCGGTAGCGGTCCTCGGGCCGGGTGTCGAGCGGGTAGTCGCCGAAGAAGGAGAGGCTGAAGTCGACCTCGCGGTCCGGGTCGCCGGCGGGCGCGGGGACGGGGACCGGCGCAGGGACGGGCGCGGGGACGGGGGTGGGCGCGGGCAGTTCGAGGCGCGGGGCGGGTACGGACGGCACGGCCACCCCGCGCGTCGAGGGGAAGAAGCCGCCGCGCCGCATGTCCCGCAGGGAGGAGCGGACGGCGTCGGCCACGAACTCCACGTCGCCGTCGGAGTGCGCGGTGGAGAGGAAGAAGTTGCGCCACTCCCAGACGTAGACCCCCTTCACCAGCAGGTGGTGGAAGAGCAGCTCCATGTCGGCACGCGGCTCGAAGCGGAAGAGCGAGCCGAAGTGCGCCAGCCGGAGCGGGAACTCCTCCTCCTCGAAGAAGCCGTTGAGGGTGGTTGCCAGCTCCCCGGTCCGGGCGTTCAGCCGCTCCTGAAGGCCCGGCCCCTGCTCCTTGAAGTGCCGCAGCACGGCACGGCAGGCGGCCATCGACAGCGGATGCTGGATGTAGGTGCCGCCGAAGAAGGTGGTGTCGTTCGGCGGGTGGCTGGCGTCCCCGTACTGCCAGAAGCCGCCGTCGATGCCGTCCATCACGGCCGCCCGCCCGGCGATGGCGCCGATCGGGAAGCCGCCGCCGAGGACCTTGCCGTACGTCGAGAGGTCGGGCTCGACGCCCCAGAACCCGCGGGCGCCGCGCAGGTGCGGCCGGAAGCCGGTGAGCATCTCGTCGAAGAGCAGCACGATGCCGCGGCGGGCGGTCAGCTCGCGCAGCCCCCGGACGAACTCGGCGGGCTGGCGGGACGGGTGGCGGCTCTGCACCGGTTCGACGAGCACGGCGGCGATCCGGTCACCCAGCTCGTCGATGACCCGCAGGCTCTCCGGCTCCCCGTACGGCAGCACGACCAGGTCGGCGACCGCGCTGCCGGGGATGCCGATCGACACCGGGACCGTCTCGCGCTCGGTCCCGTGGCCCACCGGGCGGCCCAGCGTGTGGTCGAAGTGCCCGTGGTACGAGCCCTCGAACATCACGATGGTGTCCCGCCCGGTGTACGCCCGGGCCAGCCGGATCGCCCCCGCGTTGGCCTCCGTCCCGGAGTTGGCGAACGCGACCCGCTCGGTGCCGGTCAGCTCCGCGAGCAGTTCGGCGGCCTCGCCGGTCTCCGCGCCGCGCGGACCCAGCCGCAGGCCGCCGGCCAGGTGCTCGCGGACGGCCTCCTGGACGAAGGCGGGCTCGTGGCCGAAGAGCAGCACGCCGAAACCCATCGTGATGTCGACGTAGGAGTTGCCGTCGACATCTTCCAGCCGGGAGCCCTGCGCCCGGCGGGCGGCGAGCGGGTAGAGCATCTCCTTGGTGGCCGAGCGGAAGCCGACCACGGCCCGGCTGTCCGCGAGCACCCGGCGGTGGCGCTGGGTGAGCGCCTTGGAGGCGGCGGTACGGGCGGTGAAACGTTCGACCAACTCGTCGAGGTGGCACCGCTGTTCGCCGGTCAGGCCGCCCCCGGCCATCCCGGAGTCCCGGGCGACCGTGACGCGCGGGCCGTGCACCTGTGCTTGCGATGGGGTGGCCGGTTGGGCCGGTGTGGCGGGGAGTTCCGGTGCGACCGTGACGGCGGCGGCTGCGGCGGTGGGCAAAGCGGTCGCGGTCGGCGTGGCGGGCGTGACGGGGGCGCCGGCGAGCAGGGCGAGCTGGTCGGCCATCAGCTGGGAGAACTGGCCCATCAGGGCGAGCTGGCGTTCGACCACCGCGCCGGCCCCGTCGGGAGCGGCGGCCGCCACCGGGGTGACGGGAGCCGCAGCGACGGGGGCCGCAGCGACGGGGGCCGGGGTGGCGGGGGCCGGGGTGGGCGCCGGCTGTCCGGGCGTCGGCGCGGGCGCGGCCGGTGCCACCGCCACGGGCGCCGGTGCCGGCGCGGGCACCGCTTCGGGAGCCGCCGCCGTCGGCGCGGGCACCAGGCCGGCCAGCGCCTCGGCGCTCATCCGCCCGGCGATCAGCCCGGCCAGCCGCGCCGGGGTGTCCGCGTCCTCGAACAGCTCGCGCATCGGGACCCGCACCCCGAAGGCGCGCTCCAGGTCCCGGATCATGTTGATCATCGACAGCGAGTCGGCCCCGAGGTCGAAGAAGGGGTCCTCGGTGCCCACCGCCTCCTCCGCCACGCCGAGCTGACGCGCGGTCTGCGCGACGACCCGGCCCAGGACCAGGGCGGCCGCCTGCTCCAGCGGGTCCGGCGCGGGGGTGTCGGTCATGACGGGCTCCTCCAGGACGGTGCGTTCGGCTACGGGCGGGGCCGCCGGCCCGGGACGGGCCCCGGCCATGGTCAGCGGTACGGAACCCGACAGCGGTGCGGGCCCCGGCGCCGGTACGGTCCGGGTCGCGGTCGCGGGCGGCGATGCGGTCGAGGCCTCGGCCGTGTCTCCGGCGCCGGGCGCGGAGAACCAGTGGTAGGTACGGTGGAACGGCCGGCCCGGCAGCGGGACGCGCCGCGCGGGCCCGTCCGGCCACCGCCGGGCGGCGGCGGCCGCCGCCCAGTCCACCGGCACCCCGTGGGTCCACAGCGTGCCCAGTGCGGTGAGCAGTTGGCGCTCCGGGCCGCGACCGCGGCGTCCGCTCGGCACGAACACCGCCCCCGCGAGTTCGCGCCGGCCCAGCCCGCTCAGGGTGTGGTGCGGACCGACCTCCAGGAAGAGCCCGTGGCCGAGCCCGTCGAGCGTCGCGAGCACCCGGTCGAAGCGCGCGGTCTCCCGGGTCTGGCGGACGAAGTGGTCGGGGCCGGGCACCGTGCCCGGTGCCAGCGGCACGCCGTCCAGATTGCTCACCAGCGGGACCCGCAGCGGCCGGAGGGTGATCTGCTCCAGCCGGCGCCGGAACGCCTCCAGCATCGGCTCCATCAGCCGGGAGTGGAACGCCCGGTCGGCGGTGAGCCGTTCGGTTCCGACACCCTCCAGGGCGAGCACCGCCTCCGCTCCCGCGATGTCCCCGGGCCGCCCCGCCAGGACGCACTGCCCGGCGCCGTTCACCACGGCCAGGTCCACCCCGGGCAGCCACTCGGCGAGCGCGCCGAGGCGTTCGGCGGACGCGGTGGCCACCGTCATCGCCCCCGGCTCCGTCGAACGGTGCATCAGCCGCCCGCGCACCCCGGCCAGGAAGAGGCCGTCGGCCAGCGAGAAGGCCCCGGCCGCGTAGGCCGCCGCGTACTCGCCCGCGCTGTGCCCCGCCACCGCCGCCGGCCGCAGCCCGAACTCCTCCCAGAGCGCGGTGTACGCGGCCTGCACCGCGAACAGCGCGGGCTGCGCGGCCTCGGTGGTCCACGGCTGCTCCTCGCCGTCGGGACCGGGCTCCAGCAGCAGGGGCAGCAGCGACTCCCCCCAGGTCTCGCGGTGCAGCCGGTCACAGGTGTCCAGCACCTCCCGGAACACCGGGTACGCCCGGTACAGCCCGGCGGCCATGCCCCGGTACTGCGCGCCCTGTCCGGTGTAGAGCAGGACGGGGGCCGGTGTGCCGCGCCCGGCGTCCCGCGCCGAGTGCGCCGGGCCGGAGGGCCGCCCGGCGACGAACCCGGCGAGCGCGTCGGCGAGTTCGGCGGGCCCGGTGCCGGTGACGGCGAGCCGGTGGCGCAGCGGGCGGCGGCCCGCGCCGAGGGTGAGCAGCAGGTCGGCCGGGCGGGGCGGGTGTTCGGCGCGCAGCCGGTCGAGCACGGTGGCCGCGAGGTCGCTGAGCGCCTGCGGGCTGCGGGCCGACAGCGGCAGCAGGGCGACCGGCGGTTCGCTGTCGGGGGCGGCGGGGGCGTCCGCGGGGGCGCCGGCCGGCGCCTCCTCCAGGATCAGGTGGGCGTTGGTGCCGCCGACGCCCAGCGCGCTGACCCCGGCCCGGCGCGGGGCATCCCCGGTGGGCCAGTGCGATGCCTCGGTCGGGAGCGTGAAGGGGCTGCCGGCCAGCCCGAGAGCCGGATTGGGCCTGGTCAGGTGGGTCACCGGCGGGATCGCCCGGTGGCGCAGCGCGAGGACGGCCTTGATCAGACCCGCCATCCCGGCGCAGGTGTCCAGGTGGCCGATGTTCGGCTTGACCGAGCCGAGGGCGCAGAAGCCGACCGCCCCCGTACGGGCCCGGTAGGCACGGGTGAGCGCCTGGACCTCGATCGGGTCGCCGAGCGGGGTGCCGGTGCCGTGCGCCTCGACGTAGCCGATGCTGTCGGCCGGCACGCCCGCCACGTCCAGTGCCCGGCCGACCACGGCGGCCTGGCCGTCCAGGCCGGGCGCGGTGTAACCGACCTTGCCCGCACCGTCGTTGTTGACGGCGGAGCCGAGGATCACCGCGTGCACGGTGTCGCCGTCGGCCAGCGCCCGGTCGAGGCGCTTGAGCAGGACGGCGGCGACGCCGTTGCCGCCCACCGTTCCGGCGGCCCGCTCGTCGAAGGCCCGGCAGACGCCGTCGGGCGCCAGGATCGAGCCCTCCTGGTAGCGGTAGCCGGCGGCCTGCGGGACGTGCAGGGCGGCGGCGCCCGCGAGGGCGAGGTCGCTGTCACCGGTCAGCAGCGACTGGACGGCCAGGTGGACGGCGACCAGCGAGGTGGAGCAGGCGGTCTGCACGCCGACGGCGGGCCCGGTGAGGCCGAGCCGGTAGGCGACCCGGGTGGCCGCGAAGTCGGCCTGGTTGCCGATCGCCACCTGCAGCGCCTCGACCGGCCGGGCCGGGTCGGCGGCCGTGCCGATGGCGTGCTGGAGGTAGCCGCGCAGCGAGTACAGCGTCATGCCGGTGCCGGCGAAGACCCCGACCCGGGTGTCCGGCGCGGTGTCGCCGTAGCCGCCGTCGTCCAGGGCCCGGGCACAGGTCTCCAGCAGCAGCCGCTGCTGGGGGTCCATCAGGGCGGCCTCGGCGGCGCTGATGCCGAAGGCCTCGGCGTCGAAGTGGCCGATGTCGGCGATCGGCGCGGTGACCGGGACGAAGTCGGGGTGGCTGTACTCCTCGGCCCGGATGCCGGCGGCGGCGAGCTGCTCGGGGGTGTACCGGGTGGTGCTGACCACGCCGTCGACGATGTTGCGCCAGTACTCCTCGGGGGTGTCCGCGCCGGGCAGCCGCAGTGCCAGGCCGATCACCGCCACCCGCCGGTCGGCGGGCACCTCCGGCGCGGGCGCGGCGGAGGTCGGTGCCGGCTCCGGCGCACCGCCGGCCAGCCGGGCCGCCAGCGCGTCCACGGTGGGGTGCCGGAACAGCGCGGTCGGCTCCAGCCCGGGCGCCGGGCCCGCCGCCAGCGCGGCCTGGACTCGCATCAACTGCACCGATCCGAGGCCGAGTTCGTGGAAGGGTCGGCCTGGGTCGACCGGTTCGCCGAGGACGGCCTCGAAGGTGTCCAGCACGGCGCGGCGCAGCTCGGCCGGGGCGGGCGCCGCCACCACCGGGCGCGCCGGACCGGCGGCGGGCGGCTGCGGGGCGTCGGCGACCAGCCGCGGCTCACCCGCCAGCAGTCGGCGCCGGGCGGCGGGGCGGGTGCCGTCGGGACCGGCGTAGTAGTGACCGGGCGGGGCCGCGAGCAGCGCGGTGGCCAGCCGCCGGCCCTCGGCGGCGTCGAGCACGGCGATCCCGCGCTCGGCGGCGGCCGCGTCGTGGGAGGCCTCCCGGTTCATCCCGACACCCCGCCACAGGCCCCAGGAGACCGTCCAGGCCGCGACCCGGTGCTCCCGGCGCAGCCGCTCGACCGCCGCCTCCAGGGAGCGGTTGGCCGCCGCGTACCCCGCCGAGCCGACCGCCTCCTGGAACCCGATCATCGAGGAGTAGCCGACGAACTGGGCACCGGGGCGGGCCGCCACCAGCTCGGCCAGCGCGTCGGTGCCCGCGGTCTTGGCCCGGACGGCCTCCTGCCACCGCTCGGGTCCGAGCTCCTCCAGCAGGCCGATCCGGTACTCGCCGGCCAGGTGCAGGACGCCCTCCAGCGGCGCGCCCCAGGCCTGTTCGGCCTCGGCGACGGCGGCCGCCAGGGCCCGGCGGTCCGTCACGTCGGCCGTCCGGTACTCGACCCGGCCGCCGGCCCGCACCAGGCGCTCCAGCGCGGCGCGGCGCGCGGCCGCCGCCGGACCGCCCGCGGCCGGGTCGGTGCGCCCGACCAGCAGCAGGTGCGGGCCGTACCGGCGGAGCAGTTCCGGGAGCAGTTCCCCGGCGAGGCCGCCCAGCCCGCCGGTCACCAGCCAGCGGGCGCCGGGGGAGAGCAGCGTGCAGGCCGGTGCGGCGGCGGCCTCCGGCGCGGTGAGCGGGGCGAGCGGGCCGAGCCGGGGTACGTAGGGGCGCCCGTCACGCCAGGCGGCCTCGGGCTCGCGCCGCGGGTCGGCGAGGAAGGCCAGCACGGCCCGCGGGTCCGCCGGGGCGTCGGCGGGCAGGTCGAGGTGGCGGGCCCCGGCGAGCAACCGCTCGGCCCGGGCCCCGGCGGTCAGGGCCGCCGTCGGCGCGGCGACCGGCCGCGGCAGCTCGCCGTCGGCGAGCGCGTGCAACCCGGCGCTGACAGTGACGAGTTCGACCCCGTCCGGACCACCGCCGTACCGGTGGGCCAGCGCCCGGGTCAGTCCGAGCAGGGCCTCGCCGCACAGCACCTCGTCCGGCTCGGCAACCTGCGCCCACAGG
Source organism: Kitasatospora sp. NPDC005751 (assembly GCF_040630835.1). NCBI lineage: Bacteria > Bacillati > Actinomycetota > Actinomycetes > Kitasatosporales > Streptomycetaceae > Kitasatospora > Kitasatospora sp. NPDC005751. The sequence goes on along the minus strand of NZ_JBEXYC010000043.1, from coordinate 23,821 downwards.
TGCAGCACCCGGTGCGGGCGGCGGCCGGCCGCCTCCAGCTCGTCCAGCAGCCGCGGCCAGCTCCCGGCCCGCCGCTGGTCGAGCGCGTAGCCGTCGCCCAGCCGGGCGAAGGACTCGGCCTGGGACGCCTGGACGGTGTCCGGCAGCAGGGCGGCGAGTGCGTCCGACAGCGTGCCCGGTCCGACCGGCCCGAGCAGTAGGACGGTCCCCGGCGGTGGCACCGGCGCGGCGTCCGGCGCGGGCCGGGGCTCCCAGGCCGCACGGCGGACGACGTCCGGCACGGTGCGGGCGTTGCCCTCGGCGAGGTCGAGGCGGGTGATCAGCGCGTCCAGGCCGCCGTCCAGCAGCCGGGCGCGGATCGCGGTGCGCTGGATCTTGCCGCTGGTGGTGCGGGGGAAGTCGGCGGCCGGGACGGGCAGCACCAGCGCGGCCGACAGCCCGAACCGCTCGGCCAGCGCGGCCCGTACGGCGCCCGCCGTCCGGTGCGGCTCGCCCGCCTCCGGGGCGGCCACGAAGAAGACCGCCAACTGCTCGCTGCCGCTGCGCTCGTCGGGCACCCCGCACGCGGCGACGTGACCGGAGAGCACCCCGTCGACGGCGGACACCACGTCCTCCAGGTCGTGGCAGAAGTGGTGGACGCCGTTGATGATGATGATCTCCTTGCGCCGACCGGTGAGGATCACCTCCCCGTCGCGCAGGTAGGCGAGGTCCCCGGTGTCGAACCAGCCATCGGCGGTGGCGGATTCGCGGTCGGCCCGCGGATTGTTCAGGTAGCCGGGAGTGACCCGGCCGGAGGAGACCTGGAGCCGTCCGATCCGCAGCTCGGGCAGGACGGCGCCCCGGTCGTCGGCGACCCGCAGCCGCGCGCCGGCGGCCGGGCGGCCCATCGAGAGGAAACGGGTGGCCGCCTCGTCCGAGCCCTCCGGCAGCGGCCGCAGCGCTCCGGTCAGCGAGTCGGTGGCCAGGACCTGGACGGCGCCGGGTTCGCCGTAGCGCTTGTAGGTGATGACGGTGCAGGTCTCGGCCATGCCCCAGGCGAGCAGCAGGTGGTCGGGCCGCAGCCCGGAGGGGGCCAGCCTGGCCAGGAACTCCTCGGCGACGCCCTCGGTGCACTGCTCGCCCGCGTTGATCAGGGACTTGACGGCCGAGAGGTCCCAGCGCCGCTCGGGGGCGGCCCGCAGCGCCTCGGCGACCAGGCGGTAGCCGAAGTTCGGCGACCAGGAGTGCGCGGCGCCCCGGCGCTCCAGCGTGTCCAGCCACAACAGCGGGTCGGCGAGGACGAGTTCGGTGGGGATGTGGGTCTGGTCGCAGGCCGCCACGACGTCCCGCAGGTGGAACATCAGCAGGCCCGCGACATGGTCGAGCGGCAGCCAGTTGACGGTCGGGTCGCCGGGCGCGAAGCCCTGCTCGCATGCGCCCGCCACGTACTCCAGGATGCTGCGGTGGCTGATCCGGATCGCCTTGGAGCGCCCGGTGGAGCCGGAGGACAGCTGGAGGATCGCGACATCGCCGCCGGCGCCGTGCGGCGCCGCGGGCGGCTGCGCGGCGGAGCGGTCGACCGGGATGACCCGCAGACCGGCGGCCCGCGGGTCGAGCCGGCCGATGCCCGCGAGCCCGGCGACGGCCTCACCGGCGGCCAGCACCGGCGGGTGCTCCAGCGTCTCCCAGGCGTTGACCAGCTTCTCCAGGACGGGGCCCGGGCGGTCGTAGCCCGGCGGGCGGGCCACCGTGACGGGCAGGACGCCGCCCAGCAGACAGGCCCAGAGCGCGGGGAAGTAGTGCTCCAGGTCGGGGACTTGGAGGATCGCGCGGTCGCCCGGGCCGAGGCCCGCGGCGGTGAGGGTGCCGAGCACGCGCAGCGCCCGGTCCAGCAGCTCGGGGTAGCGCAGGGTGGTGGCGCCGCCGTCGGCGCGCACCAGGTGCAGGCCGCGTTCGGGGTGCAGCCGGGCGGCGCGCAGCAGCGCGTCGGGCAGGTCGGCGGGGCCGTCGGGCAGCGCCGTCAGGACGGGTCCGACGGCGACGGCGGGCTCGCCGGCCGCGGGCTCGGGCTCCGCCGGCGGCTCCGGTGCGGCCGGCGCGGCGGCGCCGAACGGGCGCCAGCGGCCGGTGAGTTCGCTCAGGTGCCGGCGGGCGGGGCGGGGGTGCTCGCGCGGGTCGCGGGCGGCGGCCAGGGCGGCGGCGTCGGCCGCCCCGTCGGCGGTCCGGGGGATGCCGTCCACCAGGCGGATCTCCGCGTCGGGGGCGTCCTCCAGCAGGTGGGCGGCGGCCCAGCGGCGCAGTCCGGCGTGGTCCCGGTCGTCGGCCGGCACCAGGTAGACGATCGGCTCGGCGCCGCCCGGGGAACCGCCGGGGACGAGGGCGCAGTCGGCCAGGCCGGTGTGGCGCAGCAGCCGGCCCTCCACCACGTCGGCTCTGGGGCGGTCGGGGCCGGGGACGCTCATGCGGGTCGTACCTTCCTGGGCTCTGCGACAAGGGCGGGCGGGGCGCGGTACGGCGGGGTGACGGCGGGCGGCGGCCGGGGCGGCCGGTACGGCGGTCGGGCGGGTACGGCGGGCGGTCGCCCGGCGCTCGGCCGCCCGGTGGGGGAGGGCCGGTACGCGGCTAGTGGTCGGCGGGGACGGGCCGCGCGGCGGGCGCGCGCCGCCGACGGGCGCCGACCCCCACCATCAGCAGGAACCCGGCGGCCAGCGCGATCGGCACGGCGTGCGAGAAGCCGACCACCGTGAGCGGGCTGAACCGCTCCATCAGCCCGGCGCTGAGCAGCATCCCGACGCCCATGCCGAGGCTCTCGGCGCTCGCCACCAACCCGAACGCCTGGCCGCGCCGGTCGTCGTCGACGGCCTGGATCCGGGTGGTGTAGGAGATCTCAGTGAAGCCGTCGGCGAGCCCGGCGCCGAGCGCGACGACGAGGAAGAGCGGGGTCGGCAGCCCGGTGAAGGCGAGGATGAAGCAGGTGGACATCAGTGCGGTGCCGACCGCGAAGGCCCGCTCGCCCGGCTCCCGGCCGCGTTTGACGAGCAGTCGGGAGACCAGCTGGTGGGCGCCCAGGCTGCCGACCGCCCAGGTGGCCCAGAACAGGCCCAGCACGGCAGCCGGGTTCTCCGGGGACGTCCGGGTCGCGAACACCGGCAGGCCGATGTTGTGCGCGGCGGAGCCGAAGGCGTCGACCAGCCGGATGGCGACCATCGCGCCGATCACCGGCAGGGTGCGCAGCAGCACCAGCCCGGCGAACCGGCCGCCCGGCTCGGCCGCCGGGCGCGCCGTCGCTCCGTCGCGCTCGGCCCGGGTGCGCAGCGGCAGTCGCAGCACGACCGTGCTGAACACGACGAAGCTGGCGGCGTCGGTGAGCAGCGCGGCCTGGAACCCGGCCCAGGCCACCAGCACGCCGGCCGAGGCGAACCCGAGCACCATCGCCGTCGAACGCCCGGTCACCAGCACCCCGTTGGCGCGGGCCCGGTGCTCCGGGCCGACCATCTCGGGCACGCTGCTGCGCAGCGCGACGGCGCTGAGCGTGCCGGCCGCGCCGAAGAGCAGGGCCAGTGGGTAGAGCACCGGGATCCGCAGGTGGTCGGGGACGATCGCGAGCGCCACCAGGCCGGTGGCCTGGGTGAAGGCGCAGCCGACCATCAGCAGCCGGCGGTCGAGGCGGGCGACGACGCGCCCGGCGAGCACGCCGGCGCCGAAGCCGCCGAGCAGACGCAGCGTCAGGTAGCCGGCGGTGCCGAGGGCGTTGCCCGCGGCCTCGTAGGCGAAGAGGCTGAGCGCGACCATGTTGAGCTGGCTGCCGTAGCTGGAGACGGCGTCCCCGACGGCGAGCCGGTAGAACGGCCTGGGCAGGGCGCTCGTGGCGGTACCCCGGCTCGGAACGGTGTGATCCCCCACGACGGCTCCATTGCCATGTGACATTTCATCTGGATCCTAGGGCGGCGCCGTCGGCGGGATCAAGGGGTTCGACCGCTCACGGCGCTAAGACCATACGACGGTACGCCGTCAATTCGGACCGGAACGTTCACTTCCGGCCAGCCGGCGCCCGAGCATGGCCGACCGAGGCGCCCTGGCGACGGCCGGCCGCTGTCGCCGGGCGGTTCGCGGGCGTACGGTGGCGACACGGTGGTGCGCAGTGCGGTCGCGCGCCCGTCGGGGCGCGGGACGGCGGCGCCACCGCCCCACGATGGCACGCCCCGCCGGAGACCGCGATGGCTGATCCCCTGGCCGACCGCATGGCCTTCTTCACCACGCCCCGGCACCCCCGTGAGCGCCGGGACCCGCAGGAGCGGCTGGGGGACTGGCGCGAGGTCTACCGGGAGGGCGCGACGCTGCCGGTCGCCGGTGACCAGGCCGCCCGCTGCATGGACTGCGGTCTGCCCTTCTGCCACCACGCCTGCCCGCTCGGAAACCTCGTCCCGGACTGGAACACCCTGGTCGCCCACGACGACTGGCGCGCGGCCGCCGCGCGTCTGCTGGCCACCAACAACTTCCCCGAGTTCACCGGCCGGCTCTGCCCCGCCCCGTGCGAGAGCGCCTGCGTACTGGCGATCGACGCGGAGGCCGTGACGATCAAGAACATCGAGCTGGCGATCGCCGACCGGGCCCTGGAGAGCGGCTACGACCTGCCGCAGCCGCCCGAGCGGCTGACCGGCCTGCGGGTGGCCGTGGTCGGTTCGGGCCCCGCCGGGCTGGCCGCCGCCCAGCAGCTGACCCGGGCCGGCCACACCACGACCGTCTACGAACGCGCCGACCGGATCGGCGGCCTGCTGCGCTACGGCATCCCGGCGTTCCGGCTGGAGAAGCACCGGCTGGACCGGCGGATCGACCAGATGCGGGCCGAGGGCACGGTCTTCCGCACCGGCGTCGCGGTCGGCCGCGACCTGCCCGCCGACGAACTGCGCGCCCGCAGCGACGCCCTGGTGGTGGCGGTCGGCGCGACCCGCTGCCGCGACCTCCCGGTACCCGGCAGCGAGCTGGCCGGCGTGCACCAGGCCATCAGCTACCTGACCCTCGCCAACCGGGTCGACGAGGGCGACTACCCCGTCTCGCCGGTCTCCGCCGAGGGACGCCACGTAGTGATCGTCGGCGGCGGCGACACCGCCGCCGACTGCCTGGGCACCGCGCTGCGCCAGCGGGCCGCGACGGTCACCCAGTTCGACATCAACCCCCGCCCGCCCGGGCGCCGCGCCTCCGGCCAGCCCTGGCCCGTGCACCCCAAGGTCTACCGGGTGACCACCTCGCACGAGGAGGCCGGCGGCCCGGCCGCCGAGCCCCGGGTGTTCGCGGCGGCCACGGTGGGGTTCGAGGCGGGCCCGGACGGCCGGCTGGCGGCCGTCCGCTTCGCCGAGGCGCGGCGGGGAGACCGCAGCCCCCGGCCCGGGACCGAACGCACCCTCCCGGCGGACCTCGCCCTGCTGGCCCTCGGCTTCGCCGGCCCGGGCTTCCCCGGTGCCGGCTTCTCCGGGCCCGGCCGGGACGGCGGGCTGGTCGGCCAACTCGGCCTCGCCGTCGGCCCGCGGGGCACCCTCGTCCGCGACGAGGAGTTCGCCGGCGGGGCGGACGGGGTGTTCGTCGCGGGCGACGCCGGGCGCGGCCAGTCGCTGATCGTCTGGGCGATCGCCGAGGGCCGGGCGGTGGCCGCCGCCGTCGACCGCCACCTGCGCGGGCGCACCGAACTGCCCGCACCGGTCTCGCCGTCCGACGGCCCGCTCACCGTCTGAGCGCCCGCCGCGTCGCGGTCCGTCGCGCCGCCGCGCGCCGCCCGTCGCGCCGCCGCGCGGGCCCTCACCGCGGCGCCGCCCGGGCCGGTCAGACGAGTTCGAGCACCAGCTTGCCGGTGTTCTCGCCCCGGAAGAGCATCTGCAGGGTCTGCGGGAAGTCGTCCACCGTGCCCCGGACCACGTGCTCCAGCACCTTGATCCGCCCCTCGGCGATCCAGCCGCCGAGTTCCCGCGCGGCCTCCTTGTAGCGCGGCGCGTAGTCGAACACCACGAAGCCCTCCATCCGGGCCCGGCGCACCAGCAGCGACAGGTAGTTCGACGGCCCCTGGACGTCGGTGGCGTTGTACTGGCTGATCGCGCCGCAGACGACCACCCGGGCGCGCATCGCCAGGCAGGCCAGGGCGGCGTCCAGGATCTCCCCGCCGACGTTGTCGAAGTACACGTCGATGCCGTCCGGCACCAGGGTGCGCAGCGCCTTCCGGACGTTCCCGGCGCGGTAGTCGACCGCCGCGTCGAAGCCGAGCTCGTCCGTCAGCACGGCGCACTTCTCGGCGCCGCCGGCGATGCCGACGACCCGGCAGCCCTTCGCCTTGGCGATCTGGCCGACCATGCTGCCCACGGCGCCCGCGGCGCCGGAGACCACCACCGTCTCGCCCTCCTTCAGCGCGCCGACGTCCAGCAGGCCGAAGTACGCCGTCATGCCCGGGCTGCCGAGCGCGCCGAGGAAGGTCGACGGCGAGGCGAGCGCGGGGTCGATCCGCACGGCGCCCTTCCCGTCGGAGACCACGTGCTCCTGGACGCCGAAGAGGCCCGCGACCAGGTCGCCGATGGCGAAGCCGGGGTGGTTGGACTCGGTGACCTCGACGACCGACCCGGCCCGCATCACCTCGCCGATCCCGACCGGCGGCAGGTAGGAGGGGCGGTCGTCCAGCCAGCCGCGCATCGCCGGGTCCAGCGAGAGGTAGCGGGTGCGGCCGGCGAACCGGCCCTCGCCCGGCGCCGCGGCCGGCTCGGTGACGTGTTCCCAGTCCTCTGGGCCGATCTCGCCCACCGGCCGGCGGGCGAGGCGGATCTGACGGTTCTCTGCGGACAACATGGCGGCTCCCGGTGGCTGGACTGAGCTGGAGCGCGGTACGGCGGACCTCCCGCGACGAGGGAGAGTCTAAGCAAGCGCTTAGTCAGTGCGCCAGGGCGGGACCGGCGGTCCCGCCTCCGACCCGGTCCGGATGCTGCCGACCGGGTCGGCCTGCGGGCTGTTCGGGCGAGGCGCGCCGGTCGGACGGAGGTCGGCCGCTACCTTCTGGCGGGGGCGGGACGACCGGACGACGCGCACGGGAGAGCCATGACTTCGAAGCGGCCCGAGGGCGGGGTGGCGGTGGTACGGGTACGGGCCTCGCAGGTGCTCCGCAACCCCAAGGTCTGGATGGTTCCGACCGTCATCGTCGGCACGGTGGCCTTCCTGCTGTCGCTGCTCTACCTGGGCGGCATCATCAACCCCCGGGCGGACCTGCACCGGTTGCCGATCGGCCTGGTCAACGCCGACCAGGGGGCCGTCGTGGCGGGCCAGCCGCAGAACCTCGGCGCGCAGATCACGGCCGGCATCGCGGCCGCGCCGGACCCGCAGGGGCAGGTCTCCTGGCGGCTGCTCGACCAGGCCGCCGCCGACGACCAGCTGGCCTCGGGCAAGCTCGCGGGCGCGCTGGAGGTCCCGGCCGGCTTCACCGCCGCCGTGGCCGCGCTGGGCGCGCCCGCGCAGCCGATGCCGCCGCGGCCCACGCTGACGGTGCTGACCAACCCCGGGGTGGGCAGTCTCGCGTCCTCGCTGGCCTCCTCGATCACCCAGGCGGCCGCGCAACAGGCCTCGACGCAGCTCGGCAAGACCCTGACGGCGCAGGCGCAGGCCCAGCCGGCGGCCGGCGGCGGTGCGGCGATCAACGCGACGCTGCTCCAGCTGGCCGACCCGGCGGCCGTCGAGGTCAAGGTCGGCCACCCCATCGGCCCGCACAGCGGGCTGGGCCTGACGGCGTTCTACTACACGCTGCTCCTCGTGCTGGCCGGCTTCCTGGGCGCGAACGTGATCAGCAACGGTGTGGACGTGGCGCTCGGCTACGCGGCCAGCGAGCTGGGACCGCTGCGGATGCAGCACCCGCTGGTGCCGATCAGCCGCACCCAGACGCTGACCGTCACCTGCGTGATGTCCGTCTGCCTCTCGGTGCTGACCTCCAGTCTGGTGATGCTGGCGACCGTGGTGGTGCTCGGGATGGACGCCTCGCACCTGCCGCTGCTCTGGGTCTTCTCGGTCTGCGCCAGCGCGGCGGTCGGGCTCGGCGCGCAGGCCCTGATCGCCGCGTTCGGCGGGATCGGGCAGCTGATCAGCATGTTCGTCTTCATCGCCCTTTCACTGCCGTCCTCCGGGGCGACCATCCCGCTCCAGGCGCTGCCGACCTTCTACCGGGGGCTGGCGGTGTTCGAGCCGATGCGCCAGCTCAGCGACGGCGTCCGGGCCATCCTCTACTTCGACGCGCAGGCCGACGCCGGGCTGGCGCGGGCCTGGGTGATGATCGCGATCGGCACGGTCGCGGCCCTGGTCTTCGGCTTCGCGATGACCACCTACTACGACCGCAAGGGCCTGCACCGGTTCCATCCCGAACCGAGCTGACCTGCCGGATGTCCCGCCGGGACTCATGTCCCAGTGGGACATTTCCGGGTGTACGGTGGACGACGTGAGCATCGAAGAGGCAGCGGGAGCGGCCCCCGAGGGCCGGCGCGAACGCAAGGCACGCCGAACCCGGGAGTCGCTGGCCGCCGCGGCCCTGCGGCTGGTCCTGGAGCGGGGCCTGGCCGCCGTCTCCGTGGAGGACGTCACCGACCTGGCCGACGTCTCCCGGCGCACCTTCAGCCGGTACTTCCCCTCCCGGGAGGACGCCGTACTGGACTGCCTGCGGGCCGACTTCGCCCGGATCAACGCGGCCCTGGCCGAGCGCCCCGCCGCCGAGACCCCGCTGACCGCGTACCGCGCGGCCCTGCGGGTCTGGCTGCGGGACGACCTCGACCCGGCCTGGCACCGGCGCCCCGGCGTCCGCGAGCTGTTCGGCCTGATCGCCGCGGAACCCGCACTGACCGCCGCCTACCGGCGGATCTGCGTCGACGAGGAGGAGGCGTCCATCCGGATCGCCGCCGCCCGGCTCGGCCTGGACGCCGAGCACGACCTGCGCCCGGCCGTCGCCATCGGCCTCGGCGTCGCGGCCCTCCAGGCCGCCTCCCGCGCCTGGGTCCGGCACCCCGCGACCGGCGCGGCCCCCGACCTGCCCGACCTGCTGGAGCAGGCCTTCGAGCTGCTCACCGCCGAACCGCCACCCGACGGCACGGCGGTGTGAACGAGCGCGCCCACCCGGCGCGCACCGGTACGAAAGGAATGACCGCCATGACCGGCATCGACTACACCCAGGAGTTCACCGGCCGGACCGCGCTGGTCACCGGAGGCGCCTCCGGCATCGGCCTCGCGGTGGCCCGGCGACTGGCGGCCGGCGGCGCCGCCGTCGCGATCGCCGACTTCGACCCGGCGGGCGCCCGCGAGGCCGCCGCCGAGCTGTCGGCCGCCGGAGCCCGCGCCCTGGCCGTCGACGTGGACGTCACCGACCCGGAGTCGGTGCGCGCCGCCGTCCGGGCCACCGTCGACGGGCTCGGCGCCCTCCACCTGGCCGTCAACAACGCCGGCATCGCCGGGGCGGCCGCCCCCACCGGCGCCTACGAGCCCGAGGACTGGCGGCGGGTGCTGGCCACCAACCTGGACGGCGTCTTCTACTCGCTGCGCTACGAGATCCCCGCCATCCTCGCGGCCGGCGGCGGCGCCGTCGTCAACATGGCCTCGATCCTCGGGACCAACGGCTTCGCCGGCTCGCCCGCCTACGCCGCCGCGAAGCACGGCGTGGTCGGCCTCACCAAGACGGCCGCCCTGGAGTACGCCGCCCAGGGCGTGCGGATCAACGCCGTCGGCCCGGGCTTCATCGACACGCCGCTGCTGCGCGACGCCGACGCCGCCGCCCGCGACGCGCTGGTCGCGCTGCACCCGGCCGGCCGGCTCGGCCGCGCGGAGGAGGTCGCCGAGCTGACCGCCTTCCTGCTGTCCGACCGGGCCTCCTTCGTCCACGGCAGCTACCACCTGGTCGACGGCGCCTACGCGGCCCGCTGACCCGGCCGATTCCGGGGGGGAGGGGGAACACCGCACGCCGCGCGCACCGGACGCCCGTCCCGAACGCGCCCGCACCGAAGGAGAGTCACGACGATGAAGGCAGTCCAGTACCGCACGGCCGGCGCCGCCCCCGAGGTGGTCACCGTCCCCGATCCGGAGCCCGGCCCCGGGCAGGTCCTGCTGAAGGTCACCGCAGCGGGCGTGTGCCACTCCGACATCGCCGTGATGAGCCTGCCCGCCGAGCAGCTGTCCTTCCCGCTGCCGCTGACCCTCGGCCACGAGGGCGTCGGCACCGTCGCGGCGCTCGGCGCCGGAGTGACCGGCGTCACCGAGGGCGACCCGGTCGCCGTGTACGGGCCCTGGGGCTGCGGCAGCTGCGCCAAATGCGCGGAGGGCAAGGAGAACTACTGCCTGCGCGCCGCCGAGCTCGGCATCCGCCCGCCGGGCCTGGGCGCCCCGGGCGCGATGGCGGAGTACATGATCGTCGACGACCCGCGGCACCTGGTGCCGCTCGGCGGTCTCGACCCGGTGCGGGCCGTCCCGCTGACCGACGCCGGTCTGACGCCCTATCACGCGATCAAGCGCTCGCTGGGCAAGCTGGTGCCGGGCAGCACCGCCGTGGTGATCGGCACCGGCGGCCTCGGCCATGTCGCGATCCAGCTGCTGCGCGCGATGACGGCGGCCCGGGTGGTCGCCCTGGACGTGACGGAGGAGAAGCTGGCCCTGGCCCGGGCGGTGGGCGCGCACGAGGCGGTGCTCTCGGACGCCTCGGCACCGGCGGCGGTCCGCGCCCTCACCGGCGGCGTCGGCGCCCAGGTGGTGCTGGACTTCGTCGGCGCCCCGCCGACGGTGGCCTCGGCCGGCGCGATGGCGGCGGTGGAGGGCGACGTGACGATCGTCGGCCTCGGCGGCGGCTCCCTGCCGGTCGGCTTCGGCACCCTCCCGTACGAGGTGTCGGTGGCCTCCCCGTACTGGGGCACCCGCTCCGAGCTGATCGAGGTGCTGGACCTCGCCCGGGCCGGCGCGGTCGAGGTGCACGTCGAGACCTACGGCATCGACGACGCCCCGCTGGCGTACGAGCGCCTGCACGCCGGGCTGATCAACGGCCGCGCGGTGATCCTGCCGAACGGCTGAGCGCGGGAGCGGCCCGGACCGCCCCGGCCCGTCCGGACCGTCCCGGCGCGGCCCCCGGACCGGCACCGCGGCGGTCCGAAGGCCGCGCCGGGGTCAGCGCCGGGGTCAGCGGCCGGGCGGGGTGGCGGAGGCCGTGGGCGCGGCGGCGCCGCCGCAGGTGGCCGTGTCGATCAACGCCTGGAAGGTGCGGCCGGTCGCCTCGCTCAGCTCGTAGGGATTCAGCGAGATCGCCAGCTGCCGGCGCCCGGCGGCGTCGCCCATCACGATCGTGCCGTAGCCCGCGATCCCGCCGCTGAGCCCCCAGTAGTCGCCGCAGGCGGTCGGGTACCGCACCAGCCCGAGCCCGTAGCCGCCCCCGGTGTCCGTGGTGACCTGCTGCTTCATCTCGGCCAGCTCGGCCGGGCCCAGCAACCTGCCGCCGAGCAGCGCGGCATTGAAGCGGGTGAGGTCGGCGGTGGTCGAGATCCCGGCGCCCGCCGGCCCGAAGGCGGAGGGGTTCTGCAGGGTGATGTCGACCGGGCCGTCGGCCCGCGGGAGGTACCCGTGGGCGTGCGGCCCGGGGACGAAGGGCGAGGAGCCGGGCATCGACGTCCCGTACAGGCCCAGCGGGCGGATGATGCGGCGCTCGACCTCGTCCGCCCAGGAGTGCCCGGTCGTCCGCTGGACGATCATCCCGAGCAGCACGTAGTTGGTGTTGGAGTAGTGCCACGGGCCGGGCTCCGAGTACGGCGGGTGGGCGTTGGCGAGGTCGACGACGTCCTGCGGCCGGTAGGTGGTCCAGCGCCCGACCCGCAGCCAGCGGTCGGCCGCCTCGCCCTCGGTGCTGAACCGGGCGTCGTCCGTGAAGTTGTAGAGACCGCTGGTGTGGTTCAGCAGCCGGCGCACGGTGATCGCGCCGCCGTTCGGTACGACCCCGGGCAGGTACCGCTCGACCGGGGCGTCCAGAGCGATCCTCCCCTCCGCGACCAGCTGGAGCACCACGGTGGCGGCGAGGGTCTTGGTGACGCTGCCGATCCGGAACCGGGCGTCCTCGGGCACCGGCGCCCCGCTGCGCAGGTCGGCGACGCCCGCCGCGCCCCGCCACACCCGGCGGCCGTCCTCGCGCACCTCGGCCTGCACGGCGCTGGAGCCGCCCTCCGACACCACGGCCCGGATCGCCCGGTCCAGCGCGGCGGCGTCGGTCGCGGGCCGCGCCGGGGCGGTTGCCACGACGCCACCGGGCGTCGCCGCGAGGGCCGCCGGCGCCGCGGTGCCCAGGAGGCCGGCCGTGGCCAGGGCGGCGATCGCGGCCCCGACGGCCGAGCGGCGGAGCCTTGACGGTGACGTGCTGACGGTCATGACGGTGTCCCTCCCGAGAAGCGCCGGATTCCCTTCCGGCTGATGCCAGCCTGGCCCCGGCCCGCCGGGGCGGGCGTCCGCCCGAGGTCGCGACGGCCTCCCCCGGGGGTGTCGTGCGGGCTCCGCCGGAAGGAGGAGGAGCCCGCCTGTCGACCGGGGCCGTCCGTCCCGTCGACGCGGTTCGGCTCGACGGTTTCGACTCGACGGGGTTCGACGAGCCCCAGCAGCCAGAAGTCGGCGCAGGGGCCGGCGCTGGTGACGGTCGGGTCCCCGGGCCGGCCAGCGCGGCCGGGGCCGGGCAGCTCCCCGGTCCGGGTGCGTGCCGCGGGGTACGCCGCAGGTGGGAGGCCGATGCCCTCCTGCGGGCGGATGGCGGCCGGGGCGGTGCGCCGTATCGTCGGCGGTATGAGCCGACCGCTGCACCTGGCCACCTACCTGATGGCCTACGACACCCGGGCCCAGGCCCTCCAGGACCGCACCCGGGCCGGGTTCCTGCTGCGCGCCGCCGCGCTGGCCGAGCTGGCCCAGCGCGGCGACCTCGTCGAGGACGGCCGGGGCCGGGTGCTGGTGGCGCCCGGCGCCGGCCCCGCCGGGGACCCGGTGCTGGACGCCGTCCTGGCCGAGGTGGCCGCACGGCGGCGCGGCTGGAAGTCGTGGATCAAACGCGGCCGCGAGGAGACGCTGGACGCCGTCGAGCAGCGGCTGGCCGTCCTCGGCGTGCTGACGGTCCGGGACCGTGACCCCTACGGCCCCGTCGTGCCGCGGCGGCCGGTGGCGATGCCCGACCCCCGGGAGGCGCTGGACCGGCAGCTCCGGGTGGCCGAACTGGTCCGTGGCGAGGAGCCGGTGGGCGAGGTGGCGTTCGCGGACGCGGTGCTGGCGGCGCTGGCCGCGCACGGGCAGGTGCGGCTGGTGCTGTCGCGCCAGGAGCAGCGGACGCACGCCGGGCGCATCGCGGCCCTCACCGCGCGGCTGGGGGAGCGGGCGCCCGGGCTGGCCAAGGCGGTCGACGGGCTGGGGACGACCATGGTGGCCGCGCAGGGCGGGATGGGCGGCGGCTGAGCACGGGGCGCCGGCCGCACAGGTGGGGGAGCGGCGGAGCAGGGCGCCGCGGAGCCGGTTCGTCGACGCAGCGAGTGGGCAGGAGTGGTGAAGCGCTTGCTTTGACGTCGGCGTCAATGTCTACCGTCGACATCGCGTACCGGCGCCGAACGGGCGGCGGAGACGCGTCCGGGGGCCTGGCCGGGTGTCCGGCCATGACCACCCGTGGTTCGACGGCACCGGAGACCGCGTCACACCGCTGACGCGGCCGACCGGTGGCGATGCTTTGATTCGCCCCTGATACAACCCGAGGTCGCCTTCATGCCTTCCCTGCTGCACATCGACGCGAGCATTCGTCACGACGGCTCCGTGTCCCGCGAGTTGTCCGCCTACTTCGCCACCCAGTGGCGCGAGAACCACCCCGACGGCGGTTACGTCTACCGCGACCTGGGTGCCGAGCCCGTCCCGCACATCACGCACGCCGTCCGCGAGGCCCTGCTCGACCCGAGCGGCGAGCACGGCGAGACCCCGGAGGAGCGGGCGCTCAGCGAGGCGGTCACCGCCGAGGTGCGCGAGGCGACCACGCTGATCATCGGCGCCCCGATGTACAACTACACCATCCCGTCGACGCTCAAGGCGTGGGTGGACCGTCTCGTCACCCCGGCCCACATGGTGGCTCCCGGCGGCGACCCGGGCCTGCTCAGCGGCAAGTCCGTCGTGGTGGTCACCGCCCGGGGCGGCTCCTACGCCCCCGGCACCCCCCGTGAGGGCTGGGACTACCAGGAGCCGTACCTGCGCGCCGTCCTGGGCGCGATCGGCCTGGCGGACGACCTGACCTTCGTCCACGCCGAGCTGACCCTGGCCGCGATCGTGCCGCAGATGGCCGCGCTCAAGCCGCTGGCGGAGAAGTCCCGGGACACCGCGTTCGAGACGCTCAAGACGCTGGCCGCCTGAGGGTCCGTCACGCGGTAGTCCTGTCGGTGGGTCGCGGGGTCGCGGCCGGGTGGTTCCCGGCGGCGGCCCCGCTCACGTCTCACGTCGGCCGTGGCCCCGGCCGGGGCGATCAGCCGCGCCCGGCGGGCCGGGTGATCCCGGCCCGCTCGGCGACGTCCAGCGCCGGCTTCAGCAGGAGCGGACGGCGGTCCTCGTGCTCCGGACCGGCCGCCGCCAGCAGGTCCGCCACCACCGCGGCGTCCACGGTGCGCGCCTCGGCGTGCCGGACGAACCGGGCGAGCGCATCGGTGAACGCCGCCGCGTCCGCGGGCCGGACGGCGGCGAGCTCGGCCGCCTCGTCGGCGAACTCCGCCTCCGAGCCCAACCACCCGGCGGCGCCGGACAGTCCGTCGTCGTCGAGCGACTCCGGGTACGGGATGCGGTGCCAGGCCCCGGCCTGCCACCAGTAGACGAAGCCGAACAGGTTCCCCTCGGCGTCCTCGCGCAGTGCCTCCCAGGGCAGCCACGACGGACCGCCGGCGAGGAAGTCGATCTGCCGGCCGTCGACGTGGGTCCGGCTGCCGTCGGAGTCCTGCCCGCAGAAGACGACGCCGCCGCCCTCGCACCGCGTGACGCGCCACCAGTAGGAGCCGCCCGTCGCGTCGCACCACACCCCGTGCTCGTCCAGCCAGTAGCCCTCGGGGTTGCCGTGGGCGGCCTCCAGGAGGGCGAAGGCGACGGCCCTCGCCCACACCCGGTCACCGCGGTCCAGATCCTCGGGCCGGCTCGGCCTGTGCATGATGCTGCTCCTCCTCAGGTGGGTCGAGCCCAGCCTGGCACACGCCACCGACAACGCGAGGAGCGGGCTCGCGCTCCTGCCGGAGGCGCCGCGCGGCGAGGTCATGGCGCAGGAGACGTCTACGGCACCGGCCGGTTCCGGTCCGGCGGCCGCACACGCCCCCGCCTGCCGGCGTCCGCGCGCGGAGGCCGGCAGGCGGTCACACACCCTTCAAGAACGCCCCCGCCCTGCGCCACGAGTCCTCGGCGGACTCCTTGTCGTACGGCGGGTGGCCCGGGAAGAAGAAGGCGTGCTGCGCCTCGGGGTAGACGACCACCGGTGCAGCACGAGCTGCTGGGCCGGTGCGGGAGTCGCCGGTACGGGGCTGGCCGGCGCGGCCGCGGCGGTCCCGGCCGACCCGGCCGCGAGGGCCGCGGCCGCGGTGGTGAGCGCGATGGCACTGCTGAGCGTTCGCATGGTCAATCCCCAATGGGGAGAGCGGAGTCGGGCCGTTCCGGACTGCCTCCAACCTCCCAGCCCGCCCCCCGTCACACCTCCGCCGCAGGAAGGTACCGGCTCCCCCCCGCCGGGGGAGCCGCTGCTCCTCCCCGGCTCACCGCGTGGCGTGGCGCGTCGCATTCGAGACCGATCCCGGTCGTGCCGAGGGCGTCCTGGACGACCTGGCCCGCACGCTCGACCTGATGCAGCGACACCGCGCGCCCCGCTACGGCCGGGTGGACGTAGTGGAGCTGGGTGGCGTCGCCCTCGGAAGCTCCTGCGAGCAGCTGGTGTTCGCCGGGCCCTGCGGAACCTCGGGGAGGCGGCGGGCCGCGACCCGAGGATCGTGCGGTGCACGGCCGGCTGGACGACCGTCTGCGGGAGCTGGCGGCCCTGGTGGCGCCGCGCGCCGAGTACGGACCGATCCACGGGGAACTGGGCCCGGACCACGTCCTGGTGAGCGCCGAAGGCCGTGCCGTCCTCATCGACATCGAGGGCCTGATGCACTTCGACGCCGAGTGGGAGCACGTCTTCCTCCGCCTGCGCTTCCACGAGCGCCACGCGGCCCTCGCCCGACCCGGCCTCGACCCGCGGCGCCCGGACCTCTACCTGCTGGCCATGCGCCTCTCCCTGGTGGCCGGCCCCTGCGACTGCTCGACGGCGACTTCCCCGACCGGGAGTTCATGCAGGGCATCGCCGAACACAACCTCCAGGAGGCGCTGGCCCTGCTCCCGTAGGGCCGCAGCCCCGCCGCGTCACGGCCGGGGCCGGGCGGCGGCCGGGGGTGGGGCGGTGGGGCCGGTGCGGGGGAGGCGGGTGGCGGCGGCGAGGCCGATGAGGGCGGCGACGGCGAGGGTGGCCATCGCGGCGGCGTAGGCGTTCTTGGTGAGGTTCGCGATCAGGATGGTGCCGGCGATGGCGGTGCCGAAGGAGGAGCCGAGGTTGGAGACGCTCCGGGACAGGCCGGAGATCTCGCCCTGTTGGTCCTCCGGGAAGGCGGACTGGACCACGTTCACGGAGGGGGTGAGCATGACGCCGAGGCCCAGGCCGATCAGCAGCAGGCCGGGGGCGAACGCCCAGGCGCTGGGGCTGCCGGCGACCAGGGCGAGCAGGACGGCGATGCCGCAGACGGCGAGGGCGAACCCGGTGATGATGAGGGTCCGCTGCGCGAAGCGCTCGGCGAGGCGTTCGGCGGCGAGCGAGGTGGCGAGCACCCCCACGGTGGCGGCGGTGAAGATGACGCCGGTCTCGATGGCGTCGTAGCCGCGGACCACCTGGAGGTAGGTGGCGACGGTGAACGAGGTTCCCATGAGCAGCAGCCACTGGGCGTTCTGCGTGACGAGGCCGAGGTTCGAGGTGCGGTCGCGGAAGAGGGCGGTCGACAGCAGCGGTTCCACGCCGGCGCGTTCCTCGCTGCGGATCCAGTGCAGGAACCAGGCCAGGACGAGGGCTCCGGCGGCGATCAGGCCGCCGGCGAGCCACAGGTTGTTGTCGGCGGCCAGGATGCCCATGACGATCAGGACCAGCCCGCCGGCGGACAGCACGGCGCCCCGGACATCGAAGTGGCGGTCGGGGGCGGGGGGCAGCGGGTCGACGAGGGTGCGGCTCAGCAGGATGATCAGCGCGATCACCACGGCCTGGAAGACGAACGCCGCGCGCCAGCTGATCGCGGAGGTGATCAGGCCGCCGATCAGCGGGCCCGCTGCCGCCCCGACGCCGCCGGCGGCCATGATGACCCCGAACGCGCGGGCACGGGAGGTCAGATCGGGGTACAGCAGGGTGGTCAGGATGTAGACCGGGGGGATGAGCAGGGCCGTGCCGACGCCTTCGAGGACGGAGTTGCCGAGGATCAGCACGCCCAGCCCCGGGGACACCGCGCTGAGGATCGCGCCGACCCCGTAGACGGCGAGGCCGGCGAGGAAGCAGCGCTTGCGGCCGAACCGGTCGGTCGCCTTGCCGCCCGGAATCATCAGGGCGGCCATGACGAGCAGGAACACGGTGATCGCGACCTGCACGCCCTGGACGGTGGTGTCCAGGTCGCGGCTGATGTCGTTGATCATCACGTTCATGTTGGAGCCGGCGAAGCTGCAGATGAACTGCGCCAGCGCGAGCGGCGCCAGCATGCGGGACCCGGCGCCCGGCCGGGCCGGACGGCGCTGTTCGCCGGCTGCGGGATCCTCGGTCACGATCGGCCTCTTCTCACGGCGGTCGGCCTCTTCTCACGGCGGGAGGATCAGGCGCCCGGCTGCTGTTCGGCGCGGTCGAGCTCCTTGTCGAGGGCGATGGCCGCTGCCACCAGCGCGAGATGGGTGAACGCCTGCGGGAAGTTGCCGAGTTGCTCGCCGGACGGGCCGATCTCCTCGGCGAACAGGCCGACGTGGTTGGCGTAGGTGAGCATCTTGTCGAAGGCGTAGCGGGCCTGGTGGACGCGGCCGGAGCGGGCGAGGGCCTCGACGTACAGGAAGCTGCACAGGCTGAAGGTGCCCTCCGACCCCTGGAGGCCGTCGGGCGAGGCCGCCGGGTCGTAGCGGTAGACCAGGCTGTCGCTGACGAGTTCGTCGGTCATCGCGTCCAGCGTGCTGAGCCAGTCCGGGTCGGTGGGCGACAAAAGTCCGACGCGGGGCATGAGGAGCAGGGAGGCGTCGAGCACCTCGCTGTCGTAGTGCTGGACGAAGGCCCGGCGTTTCTCGCTCCAGCCGCGCTCGGTGATCTGCCGGAAGACCGTGTCGCGGGCTTCGCGCCAGCGGGCGAGGTCGGCGGGACGGGAGTGCGTGGTGGCCAGTCGGATCGCCCGGTCGAAGGCGACCCAGGTCATCAGCCGGCTGTAGGTGAAGTTCTTCTGTCCGCCTCGGGTCTCCCAGATGCCCTCGTCCGGGCGGTCCCAGTGGCCGCACAGCCAGTCGATGAGATCGGCGAACACCTGCCAGCCGCGGATGCCGCCGATGTCCTCGCTCTGGGCCAGGGCGTAGGCCGCCTCGCCGTAGATGTCGAGCTGGATCTGGTCGGCCGCGGCGTTGCCGGCCCGCACGGGGGCGGAGCGCCGGTAGCCCTCCAGGTGGTCGAGGGCCTCCTCGGTCAGGTGGGGCTCCCCGTCGACGCGGTACATGATCTGCAGCGGCTCGCCGGAGGCGGTGCCGCCGGCCTCCAGCCGCTCGCGCATCCACCGCCGGAAGGCGTCGGCCTCGGCGGTGAAGCCGAGGTCGATCAGCGCGCGCACCGACAGTGACGCGTCCCGGACCCAGGTGTAGCGGTAGTCCCAGTTGCGCTCGCCGCCGATCTGCTCGGGCAGGCCCATGGTGGGCGCCGCGATCGGGGCACCCGTCGGCGCGTAGGTGAGCAGCTTGAGGGTGATCGCGGAGCGGACGACCATCTCGTGCCAGCGGCCCTTGTAACGGCAGGAGCGCAGCCAGCCGAGCCAGAAGTCCCGGCAGGCGTCGAACGCCGCGGTCACCTCCTCGACGGTCGGTGGTGGCCCGCCGGGGTGCCCGCCACGGGCGCCCGGCGCGCCGGTCTCGCTGGTGAGGACGACCGCGGCGCTCTCGCCCGCGTGCAGGGTGAAACGCGCGGAGACGTCATGGCCGTCGGCGTGGAGCGTGATCTGCTCGGTCGCCTGGACGTGCAGGTCGTCGTGGGGACCGTGGAAGACGGCGCTTCCGTCGTCGAGGCGGTCGAGGGTGTGCGAGGCGCGGCCGTAGTCGAAGCGGGGCCGGCAGATCAGCTCGAAGGGCAGGCTGCCGCGGACCACTCGGGCGACCCGGATCAGCCGGTGCCGTGCGGCCGGCTCGTCGGAGGTGATGGGTTCCATGAAGTCGATGACCTCGCCGACGCCCTGCTCGGCCAGGAACCGGGTGATGAGGATCGGCGTGTCCGGCAGGTAGAGCTGGCGCACCGTGGCGTCTTCTCCGAGGTCGGCGGCGAGGCGGCAGTGGCCGCCGCGGTCGCTGTCGAGCAGCGACGCGAACAGGCTGGGCGAGTCGAACCGGGGCGTGCACCACCAGTCCACGGTCCCGTCGGAGGCGATCAGCGCCGCGGTCTGCAGGTCTCCCACCAAGCCGTGGTTCGCGATCGGGGGGTAGTCGTTCATGGGCCACTCCTGCCGGGAGACGGCTTTCTCGGGACGTCGAGCCGCCGGACACTGCCGGCCCGGCGGCCTGCCTTGGTCAGGGCCGTTCCTCCATGCTGACCGCCGCCTCCCCGTCACCGCATCCCGGACCGGGCGGCCCCTCGGACGTCGGGGTCCGCTCCCGTCCCCCGTCAGTGGGTGGCCTGGACGGCGATGCCGACGAGCTGGAGGATCGCCTGCCCCCAGGCCGTGGTGGCGATCAGGACACCGAACACGACGGCGGTGAAGACGGTGAAGCCCTCGTCGACGCGGCTGCGGGAATGGGTGGGGCGCCGGAGCCGGACGAAGATGATGACCGCGAGGAACGCCGTCGCACTGATCGTGTACTGCACTGCCCACTCCGACCTGGGTAGACCCTGCGTGAGACGCCGGTCACCCGGAGTCCGATGATGTCGGGCCGAGCATGGCAGAGCGGCTCGGCCGGGCGGGTGGATTCCGGGAAATCCACCGCACTCGAACGATCGACCCGGATGGACAGGGCTGCGCCATACGGGTGGGGTGCCGGGGCGCCGGGGTGGCTATGGGG
This sequence comes from Kitasatospora sp. NPDC005751, assembly GCF_040630835.1. Classification (NCBI taxonomy): domain Bacteria; kingdom Bacillati; phylum Actinomycetota; class Actinomycetes; order Kitasatosporales; family Streptomycetaceae; genus Kitasatospora; species Kitasatospora sp. NPDC005751. The sequence goes on along the minus strand of NZ_JBEXYC010000043.1, from coordinate 3,550 downwards.
CAAGCAGCCGTGATCCCGCCCGCAGCCGGTCGGCGACCTCAGCCTCGCGTACGAAGGACCTGGAGATGGCTGCCGGACCCGGTCTCACCCTCACCTCGGCTCAGGGACCGACCTCGGCTCAGGGGCCGGCGTATTCGTACACGCCAACCGTGCGGGTGCCGCGGTACCGCGCGGTGACCGTTGGGGGTGGGTTGCGGCGGCATCACCACGGTGGCACCGGCCGCGCGTCCCTCCTCGACGGCTGCCGCCAGATCCGGGACGGCCAGGGTGGCGCTCACTCCGGCGAACGTCCGTACCGCGTCGTCCGGACCGCAGAACAGCAGGAAGGGCCCGACGCTCGCCAGCCGCACACCTGCGAAGGTGAAGCGGCTCGCGGTCCGGCCGGTCAGCCGTTCGTAGCAGGGGAGGGCCGCTTCCAGGTCGTCGACGCGCTGTCGTGCGATCACTGAGTCGATCTTCGAGTCGATGTTTGAGTCGATCTGCATCGGCATGCTGGAACACCTCCTCAGGTCGGGGTCCGCGGTCCATGCCTTGACCATGACCGCCGGCATCGGCTCGGGCCCGGTGGGGCCGGCGCCGGACCGCGCCGGCCCCACCGGGCCTTACGAAGGATCAGGCATCGCCCTCGCTCTGCCAGGTCGCCCGCTGGCGCAGCGAGATCCGGTTCCCGTCGGGATCCACGGCCTCGATCCGGATCCCGTACCCGTAGTCCTCCGGTTCGGGCTGGTCGAAGGTCACACCGCGCTCGCGGAGCACCTTGAAGTCCGCCCGCAGGTCGTCCGATTCGAGGAAGACCGGACCGGGCGTCGTGCCCGGCCGCAGCGCGGCCGGCTGCCCCGAGGCCGTGGCGTGCGGCCAGAGGATGATCTCCAACGGGCCGCCGGAGACACCTACGGTGAGGAAGCGCCCGTCAGGACCGGGGTAGTCGACGCGCTTCTCCAGGCCGAGCTGCTCCGTGTAGAACCTCAGCGCGCGGTCCTGGTCGGTGACATAGAGCGTTACGTACATGATGTTCGTCAGCACCGTGTGGTCCTTCCATCGGTCGGTCAGGCGGTCCGCCTCACTTCATCGACGGACCTCGCCGAAGGAACGTGACCGATGGACGGAGAAATCTTGACGGCCTGAGCGGGCCGGGCATCCGCGACGGCCCGGAGGGGGCCCCGCTGGTAGGGCGGGTCAGGGCATCGGAACGGCTTCCAGGCAGGGGCGGGCGGTGCCGTAGCCGGTGGGCAGGGCGAGGACTTCGGCGGTCGAGCCGTTGATCTGGAAGCGGAATCCGCCGGTGGTGTCCTCGTAGACGGGTTCGTGGGCCGGTCCGAGGCGGTCGGTGCGGTGCACGATGACGGTGCGTGTCGTGCCGTTCGGGCCGCGGACGGCGATGGCGTAGCGGGTGGCGTCCCTCACGGCGCACTGCCTCGCTGGTCGAAGCTGTTGTGCTGGCCGGCGAGGCCGGGCCGTTCGGCGACGGCCGGGAGCCGGCGTGCGGCTCCGGCGCGGATCCGTGCGGGGGCGGGCGCGGTGAGCCGGCGGACCACGCCGCGGGCGCGGCCGGTGGCCGGGGCCGGGGTGGTCATGGCAGGTGCTTCCCCTCGAGGATGGGGCTGGGGGTCTCGGCCGGGGTGTCGTTGAGGAGGCCGGTGGTGTGGACGGGTTTGGTGTGGAGGCCGGTTTTGGCGTCGGCGGGGCGGGTGCCGCCGGGCGGCGTGGCCCCGTCGGGGTGGCCGTCGAGGGTGAACAGGGCGGTGGTCTCGGTGAGGGCCAGGAGCCGCTCCAGGCGGGGGCCCGGGTCGGTGATCGTGAGGCGGCGTTTGGCGCGCAGGGCGGTCAGCCGCAGGCGCAGGAGCATGTTGAGGCCGTAGCTGTCGCAGAACGTGACGGCGGAGGTGTCGAGGTCGAGGCCGGTGCCGCTCTGGTGGAGCAGTTGTTCCAGGGTCTCGCGCATGCCGTCCGCGCTGTCCATGTCGATCTCCCCGGCCACCTGGACCAGGGTGCGGTGTGCTCCGGCGGTGACCGCGAGGTCCGGGCCGCCGGGCAGGCGCCGCGGTACGGACGGCGGCTGCACGGCGGAGCGCCCTGCGGCGCCGGTAGCGGACGGATCTTCGGTCATGGCCGGGTCCTCGGGGAGGTAAGGGGCGGGCTGAGACCCTTCCAGCGTGGCCCGCAGCCACATTCACGTCAAGAGATACCAGAAATTCGATTCAGGTGTAGCGAAATCTGAATCTTTCGTCTTACGGTAGGGGGCATGGCACACGAGGAACCCACGGCGAGAACAAGCTGGACGTTCGTGACCAACCACGCCCGCGTGCTGGCCGCGATCGCCCGCGACCCCGGCATCCGGCTGCGGGACATCGCCGTGGAGGTCCAACTGACCGAGCGCGCCGTACAGGCGATCGTGACCGACCTCGACCAGGGCGGCTACCTCACCCGCGACCGCGCCGGGCGACGCACCCACTACAGCATCGCCTCCGGCACCCTGCTCAGACACCCCGCCGAGGCCGGGCTCAGCATCAGCGCACTGCTCGACCTGCTCGCCCCCACCCGCAAGGACCGCGACCACGACGCCCCCACCGGCGACGGCGGTGCCCGCCGGGTGAACGGCACGTCGGCCGACCGGCCCCACCCCTGACCGCGCCACGCTTCGTCCACGGGATCGGGTGGTCGCCGCCCGGCCCGAACGGGGGCCGCGTACCTCGGCCCGCGAGCCCCGGTACCTCCCGCTGCTCAACGCCTCGTCTCGTACCTGGTCATGACCACGCCGCCGGGGAACGTCCGCGTCTCCACCAGGTTCAGGTCCACCCAGCTGTCCAGCGCGGTGAAGAACGGTGTCCCGCCGCCCACCAGGACCGGGTAGGTGGCGATCGCGTACTCGTCGATCAGCCCGGCGCGCATGGCCGCCCCGGCGAGCGTCGCGCCGCCGATGGTCATCGGGCCGCCGTCCTCGGCCTTGAGCCGGGTGATCTCGGCGATCGCGTCGCCGGTGACCAGGCGGGTGTTCCAGTCGACCTCCTCGGCCGTCATCGTCGAGGAGAACACCACCTTCGGTGTGTCCCGCCAGTTCCGCGCGAACGCGATCTCCCCCGGGGTGGCATCGGGCTGCTCGTCGCCGGTCGGCCAGTAAGAGCTCATCGTCTCCCACAGCTTGCGCCCGTACAGGGTCAGGCCACTCGCCCGCTCCTGGTCGAGCCACCACTGGAACAGCTCGTCGCTCGGCGGTCCGCTCCAGCCGATGTCGTCCCCGGCGGCGGTGACGTAGCCGTCCAGGGTCAGGTTCATGCCGTAGATCAGCTTCCGCATGGCCAGCCTTCCGTCGTGGGTGTCCGGCGTGGAGACCAGCGTGACGCGGGAAGCTCACCGGTGCGCGGTCCGACCCGCCGGTGTGGGCCGAGTCCGATCTGGCGTGGCCGGAGTCGCTCGGGCGGGCAGAGGTAGAACAGTTCGGGGTCCGCCTCGTCGAGGCCGTGGACCAGGCCGGCCGGGTGCCAGTCGAGCTGCTGCAACAGCAGCTGCATGGGATGGTTCGAGACGTTCGTCGAGGTGAACAGCTTCGGGG
>NZ_JBEXYC010000042.1:0-57412 GCF_040630835.1 Kitasatospora sp. NPDC005751 | reverse complement strand
CTCGCCCTGGCGGTCGCCGCTGCGGGCATCCGGGTCAACGCCGTGCGCCCCGGCCTGATCCACACCGACCCGCCCCCGCACCCCGGTGTGCGGGGGCGGCCGCCGCCGGGTCCTGTCGGTGCCTGGAGTGACTGCCGGGGCGGGGTTTCGTCCTGCTCGACGCGGTGGAGGGCGCGGCCCATGAGGCGCTGATCAGCTGACCGCCGCCGCCAGGACGGCGCCGGTGGTGACCACCTTGGCGAAGCGCATCGCGTGCAGCACCGTCGCGGTGGCCCGGGCGAGTTCGGCGGCCGGCACGGTCACGCCGTCCGGCCCGGCCATGTCGAAGGTGTGCATGGCATCGGTCGGGAAGATCGTGTCGTACCCGAGGTTGCCCGCCATCCGCGCGGTGGTCTCGTTGCACACGTTCGTCATGATCCCGACGATGACGACCTGGCGGGCGCCCCGCTGCCGGAGCCAGGCGTGCAGGTCCGGGGTGCCGTAGAAGGCGCTGTTCACCGGCTTGGTGATGTGCAGGTCCGCCTTGACGTCCGCCACCACGTCCTTCAGCTCGTACCCCGGGGTGCCCGGCGCCAGCGGCCCGGTCTGCGAGGCGTGCTGCACCACCACGACCGGGCGCCCGGTCTCCTGCCAGGTGCCGATCAGCTCGCCGATCCGCCGCTCGGCCTCCGGGTTGTCCCGCTCGCCCCAGAACGCGTGGTCGTCGAAGCCCTTCTGGACGTCGATGACGACGAGTACGGCGTCGGAGTCGATGGTGAGCGGGGCGTCGAATGCGTCGGTGTTCGTCATGCGTCCATCGTGTCGGCGCCCGGGCAGCCCGGGTGAGGGGCGCCGGCGCCACCCATCGATCGATTCCTGCCACCGCGCCCGGGCGCCAGGGCGCCCTTCGTCGCTAGATTTCTGCCATGCGGACTGTGGGTTGCCTGATCTTCGAGGGCGTGCGGGCGTTCGACTACGCGGTGATCGGCGAGGTGTGGTCGAACCGGCTGACCCGGCCCGGGCTGCCCGCCTTCGACCTGCGGGTCTGCGGGCCGCAGGGCGCCCGGGTGCGGCTCGGCGGTGGGCTGGAGCGGGTGCCGGACTTCGGCCTGGAGACGCTGCGGGAGTGCGATCTGGTCGTCGTCCCGGGGATGGAGCGGCTGAACGAGCCGCGCGACCCGGCCGTGCTGGCCGCCCTGCGCGCCGCCCACGAGGGCGGTGTCGCCATCGCCTCGCTCTGCGCGGGCGCCTTCGTCCTCGCCGAGGCCGGGCTGCTGGACGGCCGGACCGCCACCACCCACTGGGCGCTCGCCGGCGAACTGGCCCGGCGCTTCCCGGCGGTGGACGTCCGCCCGGAGGTGCTCTTCACCGGTGAGGGCGGGCTCTGGACCTCCGCCGGGGTGGCGGCCGGCATCGACCTCTGTCTGCACCTGGTGCGCGCCGCGCACGGCCAGCAGGCCGCCGCCACGATCGCCCGGGCGATGGTCACCGCGCCCTTCCGGGCCGGCGGGCAGGCGCAGTTCATCCCGTCGCCGGTCCCCGAGGACGCCGGCGGTGACGACGTCCTGGCCCGGGTCCGCGCCGAGGTCCTGGCCGCCCTCGACACCCCGTGGACGGTCCGCGGGATGGCCGGGCTGGCGCTGATGTCGGAGCGCTCGTTCGCCCGCCGCTTCGCCGGCGCGACGGGCACCACGCCGCTGCGCTGGCTGCTGGAGCAACGCGTGCTCCTGGCCCAGCGGTTGCTGGAGGAGACGGACCTGCCGGTGGACGCCGTCGCGGTCCGCTGCGGCTTCGGTGCGGCGGTCTCGCTGCGGCCCGTCTTCGTCGCCCGGGTCGGGGTCGCCCCGCGCGAGTACCGCCGGGCCTTCCGGGGGCGCGAGGGGGATCAGGGACCGGCGGGCGCCCCCGGGCCGACGCGCGAGGCCAGTCCGTCCAGCAGGTTGGCCAGGCCGAACTCGAACAGGGTGTCCAGGTCCAGGTCGTAGCCGTTCGGGAGGTCGGCCATCAGCCGGCCGAACACCGGGAAGCGGCCGGAGTCGGCGAGCGCGCCGATGACGGGGAGCTGGCGGTCCATCCACTGGTCCTCGGTGACGCCGGTGGCGGCCCGGGCCTGGTCCTCGCGCTCCAGGTTGACGGCGATGCCCTCGATGTAGCTGTACAGCAGCACGTGGATGTCGAGCATGGCCGGCGCGGAGAGGTCGTGGCCGTCGAGCGCGGCGAGCGCCCATTCGGCGTGGACCAGCAGGTTGGGCAGCAGCAGCGGCCGGGTGACCGGGCTGAGCTGCGCGAGCCAGGGGTGGCGGCGGAACAGGGCCCAGAGGGTGCGGGCGCCCAGCTCCAGGCGGGGCCGCCAGCCGGCGGGCGGGTCGGCCGGGTAGCGGGCCTCGCCGAATGCCGCGTCGGCGGCCAGCATGACCAGCTCCTCCTTGCTGGTGACGTAGCGGTACGGCGACATCGCGGACACCCCGAGCCGCCCGGCGACGGCGCGCATCGAGAGCGAGCCGAGCCCTTCGGCGTCGGCCAGCTCCAGCGCTGCCCGGACGATCCGCTCCCGGCTCAGCTCGCCGTCCCCGGCGGGCGCGCGGTCCGGTGCGGGGGTGGTGGCGGCTGCGGTGGGCGGGGCGGGCACGGGCGCGACGGCAGCTGCGGCCGGCGCGACCTCCGGGCCTGCCGCGACCGCCGCGTCCGGTCCGGTCGGGCCGCCGGCCACCACGGTGCCGACCCGGGCCCGGGCCTCCACCAGCCCCTCCAGCCGCAGCACGGTCAGCGCCTTGGTGGCGGTGGCGAGGGCGACGCCCCACTCCTGGGCGAGCCGGCGGTTCGAGGGCACCCGCTCGCCCGGGGCGAGCGTGCCGGTGGCGATCCGCCGTCGGAGGTCGGCGGCGATGCGCCGGTAGGGCGGGTCCATGTCCGTGGCCATGCTGTCGACTCCTCGGAAGATCTTTTCGCGGTCGTCCGCCCTGTACTAGCTCAGAGCCGACCGGCCGAGATGCCTGCCGAAAGGCTTGCTGTACTAGCACAGATGCGGCCTGACCTGCTGGTCAGGCCCTTGCGTGGCTCTGAATTTACGTCGTACATTCAGGGCGGGAGCTGCGCGCGAGCAGCTCGCTTACAGCGTACAGACACAGGCGTCCGGGTGACCGGCCGCGAACAGGGGGAGTTCCTCATGCAGACCGTCCTCGTCTCCGGTGGCGGCATCGCCGGCCTCACCCTCGCCCACTGGCTGCGCCGCAACGGCTTCGCCCCGACGGTGGTGGAACTCGCCGCCGCCCCGCGCCGTGGCGGCCAGGCCGTCGACATCCGGGGCGTCGCACTCGACGTCGTCGACCGGATGGGTCTGACCGGGCCGATCCGGGCCGCCCGGACCCGGATGCGCGGCATGTCCGTCCTCGACGCCGACGGCAACGAGGTGCACCGCTCCACCGAGGCCACCTACAGCAGCGGCCGGCTCGACAGCGACGACGTCGAGCTGCTGCGCGAGGACCTCGTCGCCCTGCTGCACGAACACGTCTCCGAAGGCGTCGAGTTCGTGAGCGGCGACAGCATCACCGGGCTCCGGGAGGACGAGCACGGCGTGCACGTCACCTTCGCGCACGGCGCGCCCCGCACATTCGACCTGGTGGTCGGCGCGGACGGCCTGCACTCCGGGGTCCGCAGGCTGGCCTTCGGCCCCGAGGAGCGGTTCCTGCGCCACCTCGGCTCCCACGTCGCCATCTTCGGCGCGGACAACTTCCTCGGCCTGGAGGACTGGCAGGTCTGGCAGCGCGACGGCCACGCCGGCTACGGCATCTACCCGGTGCGCGGCAACCGCGAGCTGCGGATCACCTTCGGCTACGGGAGCGACGAACCGGCCGTGCGCGACATGGCGCTGGCCAGGCGGCAGGTCGCCGAGCGGATGGGCGCGCTGCGCTGGGAGACGCCCCGGCTGCTGGCCGCGCTGGAGCGGGCGCCCGACTTCTACGCCGACGTGATGGCCCAGGTGCACCTCGACCGCTGGTCCGTCGGCCGGACCGCCCTGGTCGGCGACGCCGGGTACTGCGCCTCGCTGCTCTCCGGCCAGGGCACCAGCCTCGCGCTGGTCGGCGCCCATGTGCTCGCCGACGAGCTCGGGCGGGAAAGGGCGGCGGGCGGGGACCACCGCGCCGCCTTCACCCGCTACGAGGAGCGGATGCGCCCCTTCGTGGCCCTCAACCAGGCGCTGGCCACCGAGAACCCCGGCGGCCCGCCGGCCGAGGAGTCGGTCGAGCGGGCCAAGCACGCCATCGCCCTCGACCGCTGAGCGGCTCAGGCGCCGAGCGGGCGCAGGGGCAGGGGCAGGGGCAGGGGCAGGGGCTCAGGGCCGAGGACGCCCCTGGAAGTCGCCCGCCCGGCGCAGGACGAGGTCGGCGACGGCCTCCCAGTGGGCGTCCGGCGCGGTCACGACGAGATGCCCGGCGCCGCACGGCAGCGAGGCGCTGGTGCAGCCGTGGGACCGGTACCCCGCCACCCGGGTGGCGAGCCCGTCCAGGCGGAGGACGACCTCGTGGCGGACGGGCCCGAGGTCCTCCGGGAACGTCCCGTGGCTGATCCGCCCGGAGTTGGCGAGGAAGACCCAGAGCTCGGACTCGGGCGTGCTGAATGGCCGGACCCGGTGGCTCTCCGGCAGCGGCCGGGAGGTCTGGACGGTCGCCACCAGGTCGGTGCCGCGGTGGTAGCCGACGTCGAGGCAGTGGAGGAACCCGTCCGAGCTCTGCCGCCCCAGCAGGGTGAGCCACCCGGCCGGGGCGTCGCGGAGCACGGCGACCGGCTCGCCGAACTCCTCGGCGGTCTCCCGGTCGGGCGTCCGGATGCCGGGCGGGCGCCGGTCGTCGCTGTGGAACACGGCTCCCCCAAGTGCGGGCTGCGCGGGTCGACTTGGCCCGGTACACCACGGCGGGCCGGTCCCCCGGGCCGGGTCGGGCGGTCACCGGGACGGCGTGACCAGCCCGGCCTCGTAGGCGGTGATCACGAGCTGGACCCGGTCCCGGGCGCCCAGCTTGGCGAGCAGCCGCGACACGTGCGACTTGGCGGTGGCCACCGTGATGAAGAGGTCCTCGGCGATCTCGGCGTTCGACCGGCCGCGCCCGACCAGGGTCAGCACCTCCCGCTCCCGCTCGGTGATGCCCTCGACCGTCGGGGGCGGGCCCTCCGGGGCGGCCCCGGGGCGCCCGACGAAGTCCGCGATCAGCCGGCGCGTCACGCCCGGCGCGATCAGCGCGTCGCCGTCGGCGACCACCCGGACCGCCGCGAGGATGTCGTCCAGCGCCATGTCCTTGACCACGAAGCCGCTCGCCCCGGCCCGCAGCGCGTCGTAGACGTGGTCGTCCTCGTCGAAGGTGGTCAGCACGAGGACGCGGGCCGTCGCCGGTCCGGCCGTGATCAGCCGGGTGGCCTCGATCCCGTCCATGCCGGGCATCCGGATGTCCATCACCACGACGTCGGGGCCCAGCTCGCCGACCAGCCGGACGGCCTCGGCGCCGTCGGCGGCCTCGCCGACCACCAGCAGGTCGGGGTGGTCGGCCATGATCACGCGCAGTCCGGACCGCACCAGCGGCTGGTCGTCGACGAGCAGGACGCGGACGCTCATCGGGCCACCGCCGTGACTGCGGCGGGCAGCGGCAGCCGGGCGGCCACCCGGAAGCCGCCCCCGGGGCGCGGCCCGGCGCTCAGCCGGCCGTGCAGCAGGGCGACCCGCTCCCGCATGCCCACCAGCCCGAAGCCGTGGTCCGGCCCGCTCGTGGCGGCGCCGCGCCCGTCGTCGACGATCTCCACCGACAGCTCCCCGTCCCCGTGATCGATGGTCACCTGGCAGTGCCCGGTGGCCGCGTGGCGGACCACGTTGGTCAGCGCCTCCTGGACGATACGGTAGGCGGACAGCTCGATCTCGGCCGGCAGCGGACGCCGCTCCCCCCGGTGGCGCAGGTCGACCCGCACCCCCGCGTCGGCCGTCGCCGCCACCAGCCCGTCGATGTCCGCCAGACCCGGCGAGGGCGCGAGCGGCGCCCGCTTCGACTCCGCGGGCCCCGGGTCGCTCTGCCGCAGCGCCACCAGCGTGCGGCGCAGACCCGCCAGTGTCTCGCGGCTGGTGGCCTCGATGGCGCGCAGCGCCTCCCGGGCCTCCGCGGGCTGGGTCTCGATCACCCGGCTCCCGACCCCGGCCTGGATGGCGATGATGCCGATGCTGTGCGCGACCATGTCGTGCAACTCCCGCGCGATCCGGAGCCGTTCGGCGGTCACCGCCTCGGCCACCTCCTGCGAGCGCAGCGCCACCGCGTGCTCGCGGCGCTCGCGGACCAGCAGGCCGACGGTGCAGGCCGCGGCCGTCGCCAGGACGGCGATCACGGCGTTGGCGGTCAGGTTGTCCCCGTGGGCGAAGCCGCCGACCAGCAGCAGTTGGACGAGGGTGGACACGGTCACGGCGCCGATCCAGGCCCGGCGCGCACCGGTGGCGACGACGAAGCCCAGGAGGGCGTCCACCGCCAGGAAGGGCAGGAACTGGCTCTGGTAGGTCAGCGCCAGGTGCGGACCGCCGGAGTTCCCGGTGCCCACCACCACGAGGGCGGAGCCGAGCAGAGCCATCGTCAGCGCCAGCAGCGGCATCCTCCGCAGCACACCGACGAGCAGGCTCACGGCCAGCAGCGACCCGACGGCGTGCAGCGCGTGCGGAGCCCGCGGCGTGGCCCCCGCCAGCAGGGCCGTCGCGAGGACGTAGACGGAGCCGCCCACCCAGGCCGCGACCCGCGTGCCGGTCACCGGCACGGCGCCTCTCGGCCGGGGCGGGGGCGTGGCGGTGCGCGGGGTGATCGTTCCGACGTTCATGCCGTGAGGTTAGCCAGCGGCCGGCCACGCGGCATCGGCCCGGGGGCGTACGCCCGTGGGCGGATCCCGCCGGCCGAGGTGTCGCCCCGGGCCCGATGCCCGGACGAGGGCCGCCCGGGCAGAGTCGTCCTCGTGATCGAAGTCAAGGAACTCACCAAGCACTACGGCGGCAGGACCGCCGTCGACCGTCTCACCTTCACCGTGCGGCCGGGCCGGGTCACCGGATTCCTCGGCCCCAACGGTGCCGGCAAGACCACCACCCTGCGGATGATCCTCGGCCTGGACGCGCCGACGGCCGGCACCGCCACCGTCGGCGGCCTCCCCTTCCGCACCCACCCGCGCGGCCTGCGGCACGTCGGCGCGCTCCTCGACGCCAACCAGGTGCACGGCGGACGCAGCGCCGCGGCCCACCTGTCCGCCCTGGCCCGCAGCAACGGCATTCCGCTGCGCCGGGTCGACGAGGTGCTGCGGGAGGTGGGGCTGGCCGAGGCGGCGGCCCGCCGGATCGGCGGGTTCTCGCTGGGCATGAAGCAGCGGCTCGGGATCGCCTCCGCCCTGCTCGGCGACCCGCCCGTGCTGGTCTTCGACGAACCGGTCAACGGCATGGACCCGGAGGGCGTGCTCTGGATGCGCCGGCTGTTCCGGCGCCTGGCCGCCGAGGGGCGCACGGTGCTGCTGTCGAGCCACCTGATGTCGGAGATGGGGCACACCGCCGACGACCTCGTGGTGATCGGCCGGGGCCGGCTCATCGCCGCCGAGCCGGTCGGGGAGTTCGCGGCCCGCAGTGCCGGCCGGGGCGTCGTGGTGGGCACCCGGCAGGCCGCCGAACTGGCGGCGGTGCTGACCGCCGCGGGCGGCTCGGTCGCACCGCCGGACCCGGCCGGTACCGGGAGGCTCACCGTGACCGGACTGCCGGCGGACCGGATCGGCGCGCTCGCCCTGGAGCACCGGATCCTGCTGGACGAACTGACCACCCGGAACGCCTCCTTGGAGGAGGCCTTCATGGAACTCACCGCCGACAGCGTCGAATACCTGGCAGGAGAGCCCCGATGACCACGTCCACGGCCGCCCCGGCGGCAGCCCCCTCAGGCGCCCCCGCAGTCGTCCCGGCGGCTGCCTCTCCCGTGCGCTTCGGAGATCTGCTCGCCTCCGAGTGGATCAAGATGCGGTCGCTGCGCTCCACCCCGTGGGCGATCGCGGTCACCACGGTGTTCGTCATCGGCTCCGCCGTCGCGGCGACGATGGCGGCGCACGACGGCGACGCGGTCCCGGGCGCGCCCCGCGAGTTCCTCCCCTTCAACGCCTTTCCGGCGGCCGGGTACTGGATCCTGATGATGGTCGCCGCCACGATGGGCGCCATCACCGTGGTGAGCGAGTACAGCAGCGGGCTGATCCGCACCACCACGGTGGCCGTCCCCGCCCGTGGCCAGGTGGTCCTGGCCAAGGCGGCCGTCACCGCCGTGCTGTGGACCGCGGTCGGCGCGGTGACCGCCGTCGGCTCCTTCCTGGCCTCCCAGGCCGTGCGGGGCGGGGGAGCCCCCGCCACCCACCCCGGGCTGGCCCGGGCCCTGGTGGCGTGCACCCTGGTGGCCCCGATCTGCGCCCTGGTCGGGCTGGGTCTCGGGGTGCTGATCCGGCACACCGCCACCACCGTGGTCACCGGGGTCTTCACGCTGGTGCTGCTGCCCACGATGTTCTCCGAGGGAACGCGCTGGTCGGCGGACGTCAACCACCTGATGCCGTCCGCCGCCTGGCGGCGCCTGGTCCAGAACTGGGCGGCGGATCCCGACTCCCTCGCGTACACCGCGACCGTCCCCGGCTCGTGGGCGGTGTACCTGCTCTGGCCGCTGGTCGCCGTCGTGCTCGCGGTGGTCGTCGTGCGGCGCCGGGATGTCTGAACGGCTGGTGCGGAGAGCGCGGATGACGCCGGGTCATGTCGGGCGGCATCGAGAATTGACCCATGGAAGTGGGTCGGAAATGCACCCTGGCCCGGGTCTCTCGACTGCGTAGAGTCGTAGACACAAGGCCACGGCGAGAGACCCGGGGCCCACCACCCGAAACACGGAGAACGACTGTGAACACCGCTGCGAACCTCATCCCGGCCGCCGCCGACCTCAAGCCCGTGCTGACCCGCGCGGCCGAGGCCGAGACCACCAGTGACCCGAGCAGCGTGATGACCCTGCTGGCCGACTGCGGCACCGACGGCAGCTCGATCACCAGCTACCGCTCGACCTTCGCCAAGGGCGCGGTCGGCGCCCCGGCCCACTTCCACACCCGGGCCTCGGAGCTGTTCTTCGTGATCGACGGCTCGCTGCAGGTGCTGGTCGAGAACGAGATCAAGGTCCTCGGCGCCGGCGACCTGCTGCTCGTCCCGCCGCACACCCCGCACGCCTTCGCGGCGGCGCCCGGCTCCGAGGCCGACGTGCTCTTCGTCTTCACCCCGGGCATGCCCCGCTTCGACTACCTGCGCCTGCTCGGCCGGGTGATGCGCGGCGAGGCGAGCCCGCAGGAGATCAAGGACTCCTCCGAGCAGTACGACAACCACTACGTCGACAGCCCGCTGTGGCGCGCCACCCTCGACGCCGCGAAGTAACGAGCAGCGGATAGTCGTCGACCGGGGGAGGAGCGGCGAACGGGGTGGCAGCCCTCAGCGCCGCCACCCCGCCCGGGACTTGCGCCGCATGGGGCATCGGTACGCACGGGCCGATGGGTTGAGCCAAACCCCACGTTGGGGGGAAACCGTTGCGGGGCGCACGGTGAGTGCGCCGGGCGGCGCTGCCGTCAGACGGCGATGACGGCGGGAGAACGACCGAAGGCGGGACCGGTGTACTCGGGTCCGGGGGCGACCAGGGCCCAGACGAACTTGCCCACCCCGCCCGCACGCGGGCGGCAACCCCACCGGTCCGCGAGCTCGTTGACGAGGAAGAGGCCCCGCCCGTGCTCGTCGTCGGTGGCGGAGAGCCGGGCGGTCGGACGGCCCGTGCCCGCGTCGTGCACCTCGATCCGGAGTCGGTCGGTGATCAGCGCGAACCGGACCTCGATCATGCGGTCCGGCGGCGCGTCACTGTGCTGGACGGCGTTGGCGAAGAGTTCGCCGAGCAGCAACTCGCCGACGTCCGAATAGCGTTCGCCCTGCGGCATCCCGGCCAGATAGGCCCGCAGCATCAGCCGGGCCAGGGGAGTGCAGGCAGCCCGGGAGTCCAGCCGCGCCGCGAATTCACGCGGCCGACGGTGCTGGGGGCCGAACAGCCGGCGGTCTACGCAGTTCTTGGACATGGCGTGGCTACCTCCTGGGGCGATGGGGGAGTGGAAGCGGCTCGCGGGACGGCGCGTGGTCACGCGGTGCAAGCAGAAGATTGCGTTCCGGCATCAATCATCGAGGGGACGGAGGTACGGTGGCGACCAATTCGGCGTGACGGGGGGTCCCGCCACGAGAGGGGGCGGGGATGTCACATCGGAAGGGCCGCTCGGGGCCGACTGCCAGTTCGGCCGAACTGTTCGGCGAGGAGCTGCGGTTCGCACGAGAGGCGGCCGGGCTCACGCAGGAGGAGCTGGGCAAGCTCCTGCACTGCGACCGGACGGTGGTCACCAAGTCGGAGGGCGGCAAGCGCAAGTTCCCGGTCGAGCTGCTGGAGGAGGCGGACAAGGCGCTGCGGACGGGAGGCCTGCTCTCCCGGCTGTACGAGCGGGTCGACTGGAACGCGGAGGTCGAGCACCCTGACTGGTTCCAGAGGTTCGTGGAACTGGAGGCCGCGGCAGTGGCCGAGAGAGTCTTCCAGTACGCCCGGATCAATGGGTTGCTCCAGTGCGAGGAATACGCCCGTGCCCTGTTCAGTCTGGGAGAGGCCCGTGGCAACGCAGAGCTGCTTGCCGAGCGTGTGTTGGCTCGGCTGAGTAGGCAGGACCGCTTCCTCGCGTCCGACGGTCCGTTGCTGCTGGTGGTCCTTCATGAGAGCGCCATTCGCAATGTCACTGGAGGGCCAGGTGTCATGCGGGCCCAGATGGAGCACCTTCTCGCGATGAGTGATCGACCCAACGTCGGCATCCAGGTGGCGCCCTTCCAGAATGCGGGGATCAGGCTTCCATCTGTCTCAATGTTCCTTCTGGAGATGGCAGATGGGGTCGAGTGGCTCTACTCGGAGAGCCTCGTCCGAGGGCACTTCAGCGAGGAGCCGGCGCTCGTTTCGGAGCATCGGCGCGACTATGATCTCGTGCGCGGGGAAGTACTCTCGGCCAGCGACTCCCGCGCGCTGATCGCCGAAGCGATGGAGGAGTACCGAGATGACGAAGTCCGAGTTCGCCGCGGCTTCTTGGCTGAAGAGCAGCTACAGCGCCGATCACGGCGGCGAGTGCATCGAAGTAGCCCCCGGATTCCCCGGCCTCGTGCCGGTGCGTGACTCGAAGGACCCCGACGGGCCCGCCCTCCTCTTCCCCGCCTCCGCCTGGGACTCCTTCCTCGCCGCCGTCCGGGCCGGCGACTTCCCCGTCTGACCGGTCGGCCAACTCCGGCCATCCACCGACTGCGGTCGAACAATCTCGATCACTCTGCGTGTTCCGCTGGTGCGGTGCGTAGTCAAACCATTACGGTCACCGACTGTGCGCACGTGATCCCCCGTTCGACTGGACCGAGGCGGTAGTCATGACACAGGAACCCCGGATCGACGTAGCCCTGACCCTCAAGGGGGGCCAGGCGGAGCCCAGCCAGGCGGAGGTGGCGGAGCTCGCCGCCTCGCTGACGACCGACGTGTGGTTCGCCTCCGCGCTGGAGCGCTCGGCTCCCGGCGGGCGCCAGGCCGACGTGGTCTGGGAGCTGACCGGCGCCGAGTACAAGGGCCAGGCCGCGAAGGGCAAGGCGGCCGTCTACTACGCCAACCCGAAGCTCGGCCTGCGCAAGCCCTTCCTCTTCGCGGACGGCTTCAGCTACGGCCCGAGCAAGCTCCCCGAGCTGTTCGCGTACTTCAACCAGCCCTACGACGACAAGCAGGGGCTCTTCGACCAGCTGCTCGCCCGGGGCTTCGACATCGTCCTGCTCGGCTTCGAGGAGCGGCACACCCACATCCAGGCCAACGCCGAGGTCGCGATCGCGGCGATCGAGAAGCTGATCGACGAGCGGGTGGGCGACGAGCGGCTGACCGTCGGCGGGGTGAGCATGGGCGGGATCGTCACCCGCTTCGCGCTCGCCAAGCTGGAGACGCAGAAGATGGACCACCAGACGGAGACGTACCTCTCCTACGACTCGCCCCACAACGGCGCGTGGATCCCGCTCGTGCTCCAGCAGATGGCCTACTTCTTCGAGGACTACACCCCGGCGGGCCCGGACGGCGCCAAGCAGGCCGACCTGATCCGCAGCCCCGCCGCCCAGCAGCTGCTCTGGGCCTGGGTGGAGAACTCCAAGTACTCCGGGCCGGTCGCCACCTCCAGCCCGCTGCGCGAGGAGTTCCTGGCGGACCTCAAGCGCTTCGACGATTTCCCGTCGATCCCGCGCAAGCTGGGCGTCTCCAACGGTCGTCGCGACGGCGTCGGCCGCCCGCTGCCGGCGGGCGAGGTCGCCTTCGACTGGCAGGCCCTGATCGCCAGCGCCACGGCCCGCTTCCAGCCGGAGCGGGGCGAGGAACAGCCGATCGGCGGCATGCACCTCGGCCTGGCGATGCGCCGCAGCACCACCACCGAGGTCCCGGCACTGGACGGGGCGCCCGGCGGCACCCTGGACTCCTTCGGCAAGGTCGCGGACGCGCTGAAGGCGAAGATCTCCGAGGACTTCCGCAGCGGCGCCTTCGTCCCGTCCGTCAGCGCGGCGGCGCTGGACTTCGACCCGGTGCAGTGGAACGTCGACGTGAACCTCTCCATCACGGACGCCGACCTCGACCGGGGCCACCTGGACGAGGTCGCCTTCGACGACGACAACACCGTGCACAGCAACGGGTCGCCCGTGCTGCTGGACTGGATCGTGGAGCACCTCGCAGGCTGATCCCGGCGGCCCCACTGACCTGGTTCGGAGCACCCGCGCGGATGGGCTACGATTTACCTCATCACCCAGATGCGCGGGTGGCGGAATAGGCAGACGCGCTGGATTCAGGTTCCAGTGCCCGAAAGGGCGTGGGGGTTCAACTCCCCCCTCGCGCACACTTGGTCGTCAGACCAGCAGAAGGCCGGTCGGCCCGACTCACGTCGGACCGACCGGCCTTCTCGTTGTCCCGGGGTCACCGCCTCGAGCGGCCGGCCTTCCGGACCTCGTCGTGGACGGCCCAGGCGTCGGCGACCGGGCCGAGGTGGCCGAGCTTGTCGGGGTTGAGCACCAGGCGGATGGCCTGGATCCGGCCGTCGAGCACGTCGAGCGACAGCGCCTGCAGCACCCTGCCGTCCCGGTCGCGGAGGATCGCGCCCGGCTGGCGGTTGACCTCGTGCGGCTCGCAGGTCACGTCGACCAGCGCCAGCCGGGGGAAGAAGGCGGCCAGCAGCCGGGCCACGTTCCCGGCGCCGACGATGGCCCTGGCCAGCTGCGGGGTCTTGCCGCCGCCGTCGCCGACCATCGTCACGTCGGCGGCCAGCAGCTCCTGCAGACCGGCCACATCACCCTCGCGCAGGGCCTCGAAGAACCGCGCCGACAGCTCCTCCTGCTCCGTGCGGACCGCCTCGAAGCGCGGCCGTCCGGCCTCCATGTGCCGGCGGGCCCGCACTACCAGCTGCCGGCAGGCGGCCTCGGACCGGCCGACCGTCGCCGCCACCTCGTCGTACCCGAAGCCGAACACCTCCCGCAGCACGAACGCCGCCCGCTCCAGCGGGCTGAGCCGCTCCAGCAGCAGCAGCGCCGCCATCGACACCGAGTCGGCCAGCTCCGCCGACCGCGCCGGGTCCTGGTAGGGGTCGTCCAGCAGCGGCTCGGGGAACCACGCGCCCACGTACGCCTCCCGCCGCACCCGGGCCGAGCGCAGGACGTCGATCGAGATCCGCGTCACCGTCGCCGACAGGAAGGCCCTGACCGACGTGGGCCGGGTCGCCGAGCCGTCGTAGCGCAGCCACGTCTCCTGCACCGCGTCCTCGGCCTCGCTCACGCTGCCCAGGACGCGGTAGGCGATCGAGAACAGCAGCGACCGCAGCTCCTCGAACTCCTCGACCTTGCTCACGCCGGATCCCCTCTCCTGATCGTCCGAACCATCCGCGGGCGGGGGCCCCTCGCCCCCGCCCGTCGCGTACTCAGTGGAACTGACCGACCTCGTAGTCGCCGGCGGGCTGCCGGGTGATGACGTTGAGCCGGTTCACCATGTTCATGAGCGAGACCAGCATCGTCAGGGCGGCCAACTGCTCCTCGTCGAAGTGCGCCGCGGCCCGCGCCCACACCTCGTCGTCGACCCCGCCGGCCGCGTCCGCGACCCGCGTCCCCTGCTCCGCCAGCTCCAGCGCGGCCCGTTCGGCCTCGGTGAAGACCGTCGCCTCCCGCCACGCCGCCACCAGGTTGAGCCGCGCCGCGGTCTCGCCGGCGGCCGCGGCCTCCTTGCCGTGCATGTCGATGCAGACCGCGCAGCCGTTGATCTGGCTCACCCGCAGCGCCACCAGCTCCTGCGTCGCCGCCGGCAGCGGTCCGTCCTTGAGCGTCCTGCCCAGCGCCATCAGGTGCCTGAAGGCCTTCCCGGCGGCCGGGGTGGCGAACAGGCTCAGTCGCGCGTCCATGGGGGTGCTCCTCCGTTGTCGTCCGTCCCTGCACCCCTTGAGACGGACTGGGCGGCCGGGTTGTGACACGCACGGATGTGACCCGCGTCTCGGCGTCGCCGGTGCGTCCCGCGGGGCGCGAAATTGGCGATCAAGGCGGGGCCGTCGTCGCTAGACTCCGCCTGCCCAGGAGCTGCTGTGACGGTCACGGCAGTCGGGCGTTCCAGACCTTGGGGGGTACGTATGAGCATGCTGCCGTCAGGCAGACGCGTGCGACAGAGACGGAGGGGAGCGGGCATCGCCGCTCCGGGGACCCTGCTGCTCGCCGTGCTGGCCGCACTGGTGGGCCAGATCGCCCCCGCGGCGGCGGCCACACCGCCGGCCGCCTCGGCCTCCGCCGCGCCGTCGGCCGCTTCGCCGGCCACGCCCGCCGCGCCGTCCGCGAGCCCGGGCACGGCGCCCGCCGCCGGCCCGAAGGCCGCGCCCACGATGGACCCGACGACCGAGCAGGCGGCCGCGGCCCGCGAGCTCGCGGAGGCCGGGCCGACCGGCGCCTGCCCGGAGACGCTGACCGCGGGGACGGTGGTCACCTGCACCCTCGGGGGCTACCAGAGCGCCACCCTCTCGTTCACCCTGACGCAGGCCCAGGACCTCGTGTTCGTCCAGGCCGTCGGGTCGAGCGGCGGAGCGGGGATCTACCAGTCCCTGGCCGCCCCGGACGGCACCGCGGTGACCTGCGAGAGCCCGTCGGGCGGGCCCACGTGGGGGAGTTCGCTGCTGCGCTGCGCCACCGGCCAGGCCGGGACGTACAAGCTCACGGCCCGCGACGGCAGCGGTCAGCAGAACGGCCTCGCGGTCTCGTACCTGCCGCTGCTGTCGCCCGGTTCCTGCAAGGCGGCGAGCGGCACCGACCTCGCGCTCGGCGCTCCGACCGCGTTCCACGGTGAGCTGCCGGTCGGCTCCTCGGGGCACTGCTTCGCGCCGGCCGAGCTGGCCGCCGGGGACGTGCTGCGGCTCCACTCGTCGGTCTACCAGACCGCGGAGGACGTCTACGACGCCACCGGCAAGCGGGTCTGCACCACCTACGGCACGAGCGAGTCCACCGAGCTCGACTGCACGCTCGCCGGTCCGGCCCCGTACCGGGTGACGACGCAGCAGGTCTGGGGCTCGGCCCAGACGTACGACCTCACCCTGGCGCGGCTCACCCGCCCGGAGGGCTGCCCGGTGGTGGACGCCCAGGCGTTCGGCGTCGCCCCGGACCTGAGCCCGGTCGCGCGCTGCCGTGCGCTGCGGTTCACCGAGCAGGCCCCGTACTCGTTCGCCGCGCTCCGGGCCGACGGGTCCGAGCTGTACGGCGGACTGTTCGCCGCCGACGGCACCCAGCAGTTCGGCGGCTGCGCGACGCACGCCGGCTGTCAGCTCCCTCCCGGGACGTACACCTGGGTGGTCGAGGGGCGCAGCCCGAGCGTCGGCGCGTTCGGGATGTCCTTCCGCTCGGACGCGGAGACCCGGGGCTGCACCCCGGCCAAGGACGACGGCCTGGTCTCCGGCCCGGCCACCGGCACCTTCGGCGCCCAGGGCGCACAGGCCTGCCGCACCCTGCCGACGGCCTCCGGGAACGGTCTCTACCTGCTCGACCGGCCACCGACGGGCGGGAGCAGGACGAGTGTCACGGTCTACGACGCGGCCGGTGCGGTCCAGTGCGACCACGTCGTCTGCAAACTGACCGGTACGGCGCCGTTCCGCGCCGTCCTGAGCGGCACGGCGAACCAGGCGTACCAGCTGGTGATCCACCGGACCGGTGAGACGGCCGGCTGCGCCGCCTGGTCGCGGAGCGGGTACGACGGCTCCTGGGGCGCGGAGGTCACGCTGACCAACGAGCTGCCGCAGGCGTGCCTGGCCCTGCCCGCCGATCAGCACTCCACCGCCGAGATGGCCGACTACACCAACACGCAGAACCAGCTGAACGCCGCGCTGGAGATGGTCGACCCGCAGGGCAACGTGGCCTGCTCGACGGCTTCGAGCTCGGTCATCACCTGCCCGCTCACGGCCGGCGTGTCCTACACGGCGCTGCTGACCAACCTGCGGTGGGGCGACAGTTACAAGCTGGTCCGCCGGGACATCTCACCCAGCGCGGACTGCCTCGCACCCGTCTCCACCACGGCCGGTGGCCGCTCCGTCCCGATGGACCTGCACTCCGCGCTGGACGCCCGGTGCGTCCGGGTCGCCGCCGCCGCCACGGACAAGTTCTGGCTGGGCGCGCGGCCGACCGGTGGCTCGGTGCAGGCGCAGGTCCTCGACGCGGACGGCAGGAACGTCTGCGTCCAGGGCGGTGTCTCCTGCAAGGTCACGGGCTCCACCTCCTACACCGTGCTGGTGCTCGCGGCCGGCTACCAGGGCAAGGACATCCACGTCAACGTGGACACCTGGAAGGTCGGTACCGCGGACGGCTGGGCCGCGGAGTGCACCGCCCACCCGCTCCCGGCGGACGGCTTCCCGGTGCGGAGCGGGGTGCTCACCGAGTCGTCGTCCGGCTACTGCGCGGTGATCGACATGAAGCCGTCGCAGTCCTTCAGCGTCTTCGGCACCAGTAGCGCCGTCGGCGGGGACCAGCCCTCCATCTCCCTCGTGGGACCGGCGATGTGGGACGGCTACGACCTCAGCTACCAGTGCAGCGGCAGCTACGGCCAGTTCGGCACCCGCTGCCAGACCACCCAGAGCGCCGCCGCGGGGCAGGCCGTCCTGGTGGTCAGCGCGGCGAAGGCGGCGACGCCGGTCGAGTACAGCATGCAGGGAGCCTGCGGCGTGTTCGACTGCAGCAGGCCCCGGGTGGAGGTCCTCGGCTCGATCAGTCCCGCGACCGGCGCGGCCGGGACGCAGACCCAGGCCGTGCTGCGCGGCAGCAACCTCACCCTGGGATCCAAGGTGAAGCTGAGCCGCAACGGCTCCTGGAGCAGCACCCAGCCGTTCGTCAAGCCCATCTCGGTCAGCCCGGACAGCACGTCGCTCACCGTCCTGGTCGACACCAACGGCCTGGAGCCGGGGAGTTACGACCTGCTGCTGGACGCGGGCGGCACGGGCAGCGGCCTCACCAAGGCGTTCACCGTGACGCCCGCGGTGGCGGCGGCGAAAGGCCGGTTCGTCCCGGTCACACCGGCGCGCATCCTGAACACCGTCTCGGGCGTCGGCGCTCCCGCCGGCCGGCTCGGCCAGGGCGGCGTGGTGTCGCTCCAGGTGACCGGCGTGGGCGGCGTCCCCACCACCGGCGTCACGGCGGTCGTGATGAACGTGACGGCGGTCAACCCCTCGCAGAACAGCGCCGTCTCGGTGTACCCGAGCGGCCAGGCGGTGCCCGACCTGCCGACGGTGAGCTTCGCGGCCGGGCAGAACGTGCCCAACCTGGTGACCGTGCCGCCGGCCAACGGGAAGGTGGACATCCGCAACGCGTGGGGCTCCGTCGACCTCGGCGTCGACATCGCCGGGTACTACACCGACAGCGGGGCCGGCGCCCTGCTGAGCCCGGTCACCCCGGCGCGCATCCTGAACACCGTCTCGGGCGTCGGCGCTCCCGCCGGCCGGGTCGGCGGGGGCGGCGTGGTGCCGCTCCAGGTGACCGGCGTGGGCGGGGTCCCGGCGACCGGCGTCACGGCGGTCGTGATGAGCGTGACGGCCGTCAACCCCTCACAGGTCGGCTATGTGACGGTCTACCCGAACGGTCAGGCGGCGCCCGACGCGTCCAACCTGAACTTCACCGCCGGGCAGAACGTGTCGAACCTGGTGACCGTGCCGGTGGTGAACGGGAAGGTGGACATCCGCAACGCCTGGGGCTCCGTCGACCTCGGCGTCGACGTCGTCGGCTACTACGGCGGCACGGGCGCGAGCTACTCGGCGGCCCGGCTGGTGCGGTTGCTGGACACCCGGGACGGCGAGGGCGCCCGCGCCGGTGCGCTGGGCGGGGCGGAGGACATGGTCAGCCTGAAGGTGGCCGGCGTCGAGGGCGTGCCTGCGACCGGCGTCACCTCGGTGCTGTTGAACGTCACGACGGTCTGGCCCACCGAGACCAGCTTCCTGACGGTCTATCCGCACGGGATCGACCGGCCGGACGCCTCGAACGTCAACTACCGGCCGGGCACGGTGGTGTCGGCCCTGGTGATGGTCCCGGTGGTGGACGGCCGGGTGTCGTTCGCCAACCAGTGGGGCTCGACCGACGTGGTCGCCGATCTGATCGGCTACTTCTCGGCCTGATCCCCGGGCTGGTTCCAGGTCTGATCCCCCGGCCCGCTTCCGGGCGGCCGTACGAGGGCCGGTCGGCCCGACACTTCGTCGGGTCGACCGGCCCTTCGCCGTCCCGGCCCTTCGCCGTCCCGGGCGGGCCCGGGCCCGGGCCGGGGTGGCTACGGCAGCTCCTGCTCGGCCCAGATGGTCTTGCCGTTGCGGGTGTAGCGGCTGCCCCAGCGGCTGGTGAGCTGGGCGACCAGGTACAGGCCCCGGCCGCCCTCGTCGGTGAGCCGGGCCCGGCGCATCCGCGGCTGGGTGGCGCTGGGGTCGGAGACCTCGCAGGTCAGCCGCTCCGCCAGGATCAGCCGCACCTCGACCGGGCCGCCGGCGTAGCGGATGGCGTTGGTGACCAGCTCGCTCAGCACCAGCTCGGTGGTGAAGACCAGCTCCTCCAGGCCCCAGTCGCGCAGCCGCGCCGTCGCACTCCCGCGGACCCGGGCGACGGCCGCCGGGTCGGCCTCCACCGACCAGGTGGCGGTGGCGTCGGTCGGCACCGCCCGGGTGCGGGCGAGCAGCAGGGTGACGTCGTCGGCCAGCCGGTGCGCCGGCTGACCGTCGACGATGGCGCGGCCGAGCTCCCGCAGCGGCGCGGCGGCGGCGCCGGGGCGGGACATCCGGCTGCGCAGTTCGGCCAGCCCCTCGTCGAGGTCGCCCCCGTACCCCACGATCAGCCCGTCGGTGTAGAGCGCCAGTACGCTGCCCGGCGCCAGCTCGACCTCCGCCACCTCGAACGGCAGACCGCTGACGCCCAGCGGCGGGCCCGGGCGCACCGGCACGTACTCGACGGTGCCGTCCGGCGCCGCGACGGCGGGCGGCGGGTGTCCGGCGGAGGCCATCGCGCACCGCCGCGAGACCGGGTCGTAGACGGCGTAGACGCAGGTGGCGCCGAACGGGCCGGTTCGCTGACCGGCGGGCCACTCGCCGTCCTCCTCCGGCCTCTCGCCCTCGATCAGCAACTGGCAGACCAGGTCGTCGAGATGGACCAGCAGCTCGTCGGGTTCCAGGTCGAGGTCGGCGAGGGTCCGGACGGCGGTGCGCAGCCGGCCCATGGTGGCGCTGGCCTCCAGTCCGTGACCGACCACGTCCCCGGCGACCAGCGCGACCCGGGCCGAGGAGAGCGGGATCACGTCGAACCAGTCGCCGCCGACGCCGCTGGCGGTGTCCGTGGGCAGGTAGACGCTGGCGGTGGTCACGGCGGCGGTCTCGAAGTGCGCGGGCGGCAGCAGGCTGCGCTGGAGGCTGACGGCGGCGCGGTGCTCGCGGGTGTAGCGGCGGGCGTTGTCCAGCGCGAGGGCGGTGCGGGCGGCGATCTCACGCAGCAGGTCCAGATCGGCCGGTTCGTAGGCGAGGCGGCCGGCGGCGCGGTGGACGGTCACCCGGCCGAGGAGGCTGCCCCGGGCGCGCAGCGGCGCGGTCATCGTGCCGGCCGTGCTCGGGGAGGCGTCCGCGGTGGTCAGGGTAGGAGGGCCGGCGGGGGCGATCGGTGAGCCCTCGGTGTCGAACTCCACCGCCGTCGTCTCCGCCACCCGGTCCAGCCCCGCGTCCTCCAGCAGGTCCGCGTCCCCGGTGACGGCGGTCCGGCGGAGCAGCAGCCGGCCGTCCCGGCCCGGCGCCGGCTCCTCGCCGGTGAACACCGCCTCGGCGATCTCGACCACAGCCAGGTCGGCCAGCCCGGGCGCCAAAACGGCGGCGAGGTCCCCGGCGGTGCCGGTGACCGAGAGCGATCCGCCGACCGCCGCCGTCGCGCGGTGCAGCACGGCGAGCCGCTCGCCGGAGCGGTGGAGCGCGGTGACGTCGGTGAACAGCGCCGTCACCCCGATCACCTGACCGTCGGCGGCCTGCAGCCGGAAGGCCGAGATCGCCATCGCCGCGCCGCCGCCCGGCTCCTCGATCGTCCGCACCAGCTCCCCGGAGATCACCAGCGGCCGGCCCGTCCGCAGCACCTCGTGCAGTTGCGTCTCGACCGCCTCGGCGCCCGCGGGCTCCAGGAAGTCCCCGAGGCGCCGTCCGGTCAGGTCCGGCGGGAGGCCGGAGTAGGGGAGCAGGTGGGTGTTGGTCCTGACCAGTCGCAGCTGGGTGTCGAACACGGCGAGGCCCACCCGGTCCTGGAGGAACAGCTCCCGGGTGAACGCCTGGTCCTGCCGCCACTGGGTGACGAGTTCGGCGGGGGCGGCGAGCACGAAGTACCGGGCCGCGCCCGAGGGCTTCCGGCCGTCGCTGTCCTCCAGCGGGAGCACCTGGAAGACGATCCCCAGCTCCTCGCCCCGGCCGGAGCGCACCAGCGCGGTGCCGGACCAGGTGTCGGAGGACTGCTCCGGGGACTGCGTCGCCGCCGGCTCGGCGGAGGCCGCCCGCTCCGCTGCCGCCCGCTCCGCTGCCGCCGCGCGTTCGGCCCGGCGTTCGGCCAGTAGGGCGGTCCAGGTGGCCGGGTCGGCCAGCAGCTCACGGACCGGGCGGCCGCAGACCTCGGAGGCGGGCAGGGACAGCAGCTGCTCGGCCTCCCGGGTCCAGCGGACGATCCTGCCGTCCGCGTCCAGCAGGGCACCGGCCGCGCTGTCGACGAAGGGGGGTCGTCGGCTGTCCATGGTGCGCACCTCGGATGTGTCGTGCGGTCTCGGCCGTCTGGGGTTCGTCCGTCCGTCCGATGGTCACCCTCCCTCCGGCCGTCGGGCCGCATGCCGCCGCAGGCCGCCATCCGGGTGATGTGCTGCCCCGCCGTCGCCGGGCCGCCGGGTCACCGCCCGCCGGGCAGGGGCGGCGGCAGAGCCGGCGTCCGCCGGGGGGACCGGGTGCCGGGCGCGGCCCACCGGTGACCGGGGGCCGAGGGGGAGGAGGTCCACCGTGCTCATCCGGTCGCTCCTCTCCTCCGGCCGCGAGCGCGCCGCTCCGTACTCCCCGCTGCCTGGCCCGGGGCTTCTCCATCATCCCTCCGGCGCGCTTCGCCGCCAGTCACGGCGGGCTACCGGCGGCGGCCGGGCCGGGGCCTGTGCGGGGCCCGGGCCGGGGTGTCCCGTCAGGCGTTGCCGGGGTGTCCCACGGGCTCGGGGTGCGGTCGGTGCGCCGGGCCGGGGCCCGTCCCGGCCCGCGCCCGTCCGGTCGAGGACCGCCGGGCGCCCGGCATCCGCCGCGCGGACATCGCGCGAGGCCCGGGCCGTCACCGACCGGACACACGAAGGGGCCCGCTGGGCCGAACCGGCGAGTAACACTACGCTGAGCCGCCTCGATCCCGAGCCGTCCTGCCGGTCCACCGCGAGCGGCCGGCCCGGGCCCCGACCACGCAGGAGGCACCATGACGATCCCGACCCGGGCACCGGCACCGGCCCCGATCCCGGTCCAGGTCCGTGCCCAGGCCGCCGCCGTCCGCGCGGCCTACGCGCTGCCGCGGCCGCTGCGCCGGCTGATCGCCGGCGCGCCCGTCCGACGGGACGGCCAGCGGCTGGCCCTCGACGCCCAACTGCTGCTGAGCCTCCAGCGGATCTCCGGGAACCACCTGGTCAGGCCCGCCGGAGTGGCCGCGTCACGGGTCGGGCTGGACCACGGCCGCCACCTGGTGAGCGGCCCGGTGATCGAGCCGGTGGCCACCCGCGAGATCCGGATCCCGGTCGAGCACGGCGAACTGCCGGCCACCCTGTACACGCCGGACGGCCTGGCCGCCCCGTCCGGGCTGCTGGTCTTCTTCCACGGCGGCGGCTGGGTACTCGGCACCCGGACCAGCCACGACAACACCGCGCGCTTCCTCGCCCGGCACGCGGGTGTCCGGGTGCTCTCGGTCGAGTACCGGCTGGCCCCGGAGCACGTCTTCCCGGCTGCCGTGGACGACGCGCTGGCCGCCTTCGACCACGCCCACGCCGAGGCCGCCGACCTCGGCGTGGACCCGGACCGGATCGCGGTCGGCGGCGACAGCGCCGGCGGCAACCTGGCGGCCGTCACCGCCCAGCTGGCGGTCCGGCGCGGCGGGCCCGCGCCCGCGTTCCAGCTGCTCTTCTACCCGGCCGTCGACGCCTCCCGGCGCCGCCCGTCCCGGGAGCTGTTCGCCGACGGGTTCCTCCTCACCAGCGCGCACATGGACTGGTTCGCCGACCACTACGCACCCGAGGGCGTGGACCGCTCGGACCCCCGGCTCTCCCCGCTGCTCACCCCCGACCTGACCGGCCTGCCGCCCGCGTACATCGCCACCGCGGGCTTCGACCCGCTGCGCGACGAGGGGGAGGCGTACGCCGAGCGGCTGCGCGAGGCGGGCGTGGTGGTCGCGCTCAGCCGCCAGCCCGACCTGATCCACGGCTACATCAACTACCTGGGGATAGGCCGGCGGTTCCGCGAGGCCACGGCGGAGGCCGCCGGGGCACTCCGGCTGGCGCTCAGCCCGAACGCGTGAAACCCCCGGCAGCGTGACGGGCCGCGATGCCCGAGGGACCGCAACGCCCGAGGGACCGCAACGCCTGACGGCCCGCAACGCCCGAGTGGATGCGACACCTGACGGGCCGCCATGCTGACGCGCCGCCCGGGTTCCGCCGGAGGCCGGTGCGCGAGGGCTTCTCGCGCCCGGCCTCTTATTGTACTCTCCGTCTAATAAGCGGGGCGGGCGGGAACCCCGCGCAGGGCACGCACCTGGAGGCAGCCATGGCTCACCCCGGCACGGCAGCAGGGATCCACGCTCACACCTCGGCCGACGACGACGTCTCGAAGCGACTGCTCGACTCGGCCGCGACCCTCTCCTACGACCCGGCGACCGAGATCGACTGGGAGGCGCCGCTCCCCGAGGACGGCTACGGGCTCAACCCCGAGTGGAGCACGCTCTACGGCACCCGGCTGTGGGACGAGATGACCGAGCGGCAGCGGGTCACCCTCACCCGGCACGAGGTCTGCTCGATCATGACCACCGGCATCTGGTTCGAGATGATCCTGCAGCAGATGGTGCTGCGCGACCAGTACCTGAAGAACCCGGCCAGCGCGGAGTTCCGCTTCGCCCTCACCGAGATAGCCGACGAGTGCCGGCACTCGATCATGTTCGCGCGCGCCTGCGAGAAGATGGGCGTCCCGCAGTACCGGCCGGCTGCGGTGATCGCCCAGGCCGGCCGCCTCTTCAAGGCCACCGCCAAGGGTGAACTCGCCTACGGCGGGATCCTGGTGGCCGAAGAGGTGCTCGACGTCATGCAGCGCGACTGGATGCGCGGCGAGAACGTCCTGGACATCGTCCGCGGGACGTCCCGGATCCATGTCGTCGAGGAATCGCGGCACATGAAGTTCGCCCGCCAGGAGATCCGCGAGCGGCTGCGCGGCGCCGGCCGCGCCCGTCGGCGGGCCGCCGGGACCGGCATCGCGGTGGCGGCCTACGTCATCGTCAGCAGCATGGTCCACCGGGGCGTGTACCGGGCCGCCGGGCTGGACACCGAGCGGGCGCTGGCCGAGGTGCGGGCCAACCAGCACCGCAAGGCGATGATGCGCACCAGCTCCAGCCACCTGATGGCCTTCCTCGGCGAGGCCGGGCTGCTCAACAGCTCCGCGGCCGCGGTCTACCGCCGCGTCGACATGCTCTGACCCGAGCCGACCCGAGCCGACCCGAGCCGACCCGAGCCGGCGCTCGCCGACCCGAGCCGACCCGAGCCGGCGCTCGCCGACGCGACCGCGACGCCGCCCCGTCCCGACCCCGTCCCGACCCCGATCCGTCCCGCCCCGAGAGCCGGCCGACGCCCGCGCCGACCGGCTCGACGCCTGCGCCCGACCCGACCCGGCGTGACCCGACCGCCCCCCCACGCAGCGAGGACCCCACCCGGCCATGGCCTACGCGATCACCCAGACCTGCTGCAACGACGCCTCGTGCGTGTCCGTCTGCCCGGTCAACTGCATCCACCCCACCCCGGACGAGCCGGAGTTCGGCCGTACCGACATGCTCTTCATCGACCCGGTCGCCTGCATCGACTGCGGCGCCTGCGCGGACGCCTGCCCGGTCGACGCCGTCTACCCCGTCGACCGGCTCGCCGGCCCCGACACCGTCTTCGGGGAGCTCAACCGCGACTACTACCGGGACCACCCGGCCGACCACAGCTGGGGAGCGCCGACCTTCCCCCGGAGCCTGCCGGACGACCTCGGGCCGCTGCGGATAGCGATCGTCGGCACCGGCCCGTCCGCGAGCTACACCGCCCAGTCGCTGCTGCGCACCACCGGCGCGGAGATCACCATGATCGACCGGCTGCCGGTCGCCGGCGGCCTGCTGCGGCACGGCGTCGCCCCCGACCACCAGTCGACCAAGCGGATCGCCGAGAGCTTCGCGAGCGTGTTCCACCACCCCCGGCTGCGGGTCCACCTCAACGTCGAGATCGGCAAGGACCTCAGCCACGCCGAACTGGCCGCCCACCACCACGCGGTCGTGTACGCGGTCGGCGCCGCCACCGACCGCCGGCTCGGCCTGCCCGGCGAGGACCTCCCCGGCAGCCTGCCCGCCACCACCTTCGTCGGCTGGTACAACGCCGACCCGACCGTCCCGGCCGAGGCCGTCGACCTCTCCGCCGAGCGGGCGGTCGTCGTCGGCAACGGCAACGTCGCCGTGGACGTCGCCCGGATCCTGCTGCTCGACCCGGACCGGCTCGCCGCGACCGACATCGCCGACCACGCCCTCGCCGCCCTGCGGGACAGCCGGGTGCGGGAGGTGGTGCTGCTCGCCCGCCGGGGGCCCGAGCAGGCGGCCTGGACGCGGTCCGAGTTCCTCGCGCTCCAGCACCTGCCCGGCGTCGAACTCGTCGTCGAGGACCACCCCGAGGTCCGCGCCGCGATCGCCGCCGCGCCGGAGGGCTCCAAGGCCGCGCTGCTCGCCGGGCTGCCGCTGGAGCACGCCGACGGCGGCGAGCCGCCGCGCCCCGGCCGCCGGATCGTGCTGCGCTTCTTCGCCGCGCCCACCGAACTCCTGGGCACGGGCCGCGTCGAGGGCGTCCGGCTCGGCGGGACGGCGCTCGTGGCCGGCCCCGACGGTCCGCGTGCCGAACCCACCGGCGAGCACGGCACCCTCCGGGCCGGGCTGGTGGTGCGGTCCATCGGCTACCGGGGCGTCCCCGTGCCCGGTCTGCCCTTCGACGCCGCCGCCGCGGCCGTGCCGCACCGGGGCGGCCGCGTGATCGACCCGGAGACCGGCCGGCCGCTGCCCGGCACCTACGTCGTGGGCTGGGCCAAGCGCGGCCCGTCCGGCGGGATCGGGGCCAACCGGGCCTGCGCGCAGGAGACCGTGGAGGCCCTGCTGGACGATGCCGCGGCCGGTGCGCTGCCCGATTCGTCCGGCACCCGACGGGAGTTGGCCCGGCTGGTCCGCAGCCGGCGGCCGGACGCCGTCGGGCTGAAGCAGCTGCGGGCCATCGACCGCGCCGAGCGCGCCCTCGGTGAGGCCGCCGGCCGTCCCCGGGTCAAGTTCGCCACCCTCCCCGCCCTCCTGGCGGCCGGCCGCCGCTGACCCCCGGGCCCGCCCCCGCGCCCGCCCGGGCCCCGGCCGGTCGTCGCCCGGTCCCGGGCGAGGGCGCCCGGCCGCGCGCGGGTCCGCTGTCCCGGCCGCAGCCGGCGCGGGTTGGCGTAGCAAGCCGGTGGTGAGGCGCCCGGCCCGGGAGCCGCCGGCCCGCCGACGGGTCCGCACCGGGCGGGACCGGCCTGCCCGGTGCGCGTCCGCTGATCGGCCTCAACGCCCCAGGACGGCGCCGCCGTTGACCCCGATGACCTGGCCGGTGACGTAGCCGGCCTCCGGGGAGGCCAGGTAGGCGACGGCTGCCGCCACGTCCTCCGGGGTGCCGGCCCGGCCGACCAGGGTGGCGGCGATCTTGTCGGCGTGGAACTCCGGCGTCCAGCCGCTGCCGAAGATCTCGGTGGACTCGACGTAGCCGGGGGCGAGCATGTTGACGGTGATGCCCTCCGGGCCGAACTGCCGGGCGAGGCCGAAGCCCCAGCCGTGCAGGGCGGCCTTGGCGGCGGCGTAGGAACCGGCCGAGTGCGGGCCGGCCCCGCCGCGCTGGGCGGCGGCGGAGCTGATCAGGATCACCCGGCCGCCCGGTCGGCGCAGCCGGTCGGCGAGCGCGCCGGTGAGCAGGACGGCGGACAGGAGGTTGGTGTCCAGGTCCCGCCGCCAGGCCTCGGCCAGGGCTTCGAGGGAGGCGTCGGCGGGCGGGGTGATCACCGCGCCCGCGTTGTTGACCAGCACGTCCACCGGGCCGAGTGCCGCGATCGCCTCGGCCGCCGCCGCGACCTCGGCGGCCACCGTGAGGTCGGCCGCGACCGGCACCACGTCGCCCCCGATCTCCGCGGCGGCCTTCGCCAGCACCTCGGCCCGTCGTCCGACGATCGCCACCCGGTAGCCGCGTCCGGCGAGTTCGGCGGCGACGGCCCGGCCGATCCCCGTCCCGCCGCCCGACACCACCGCGGTCCGTCGCTGCTCCATCGTGTGCGCCCCCTGCTCCTGCGTCGATCGACGACCCCGGCCCGGAGCCTACCGAACGGTAACTTCCCGGCGGGCCCGAACGGCCGGCTCACGCGCCCGATCGGGCCGGCCCGCCGGTCCCGCCCGGGTGGAGCGGCTTGCCGTACACCGTCGAGCCGAGCCGGACGGTCATCCCCACCCGCTGGTACAGCGCGAGCGCGCCGGTCTCCGAGTGCGTCCACAGCGTGCAGGCCCGCCGGCCGCGCCGGTGGAACGCGGCGAACGCCTCCCGCAACAGCGCCCGGGCGACGCCCCGGCCGCGGTGGTCCCGCCGGACCGCGACCCGCTCGATGTAGCCCTCGCCGGTGTCCGGCAGGTCCAGCGACAGCACCGCGCCGACCATCTCCCCGGCCGCGAACGCGACCGGTGAGAGCGCGGGCGCGAAGGTGTCCCGCTCGACGGTGTGCCGCGCCCACTCCTCGTAGGGCTTGCGCCGCACCTGCCACTCGTCGAACGCGTCCTCGGTGAGCCGGTACGCGGCCCGCTCGTCGCCGGCGCGGAACGGCCGGACGGTGATCCCGTCCGGTGGTACGGGCGCCGCCGGCCCGGCGGGCAGCGCGATCTCCAGCAGCCACTGCGTGACGAACGGCCCGTACCCGCGCGAACGCAGCAGCGCGTCGGCGGCGCGGTCGCCGTCCCGGACGGTCTGCGAGAGCCGCTCGCTGCCCAGCTCCCGGGCCCGCGCCTCGACCCAGTCGAGCAGCGCGCCGCCCAACCCCCGGCCCCGGTGCGCCGGGTGGACGTCCACCTTGCTCCGCCGGCCGCCGTGCACCCAGGCCCGGGCGACCACGGTGCCCGCCGCGTCCAGCACCAGCAGCGTGTCGCGGGCCGGGTCCAGACCGGGCAGGGCCAGGTCGGCGGCCACGCCGTCGACCGCGTGCTCGGCCCCGCCGCCGGCGCCGCCGGGCAGCTCGCGTTCGCGGGCGGCGACCAGCCGGTGGATCGCCGGTGCGTCGGCCGGGGTGGCGGCCCGGCTCCGGTAGTGGGCCGGGAGGGACGGCAGCGGAAGTCGGGGCATGCCGCGACTCTGCGCCATCGGCGGCCGCCCTGTCGACCGGATCGGGCGAGCCGACCCGGCCGGACGGGGCCCGGGGCCGCCTCCGGCACGATCGGGTGCGGAGGCGGCCCACTGGCCCGAGGCCGGTCGTCACCCTACGGACGGGGCATCGACCGCGTCGTTCGACCGGCCACGATCCCCGGCGGCGTGCGCCGCCGTCGATGCCCATCCCACACCATGAAGTGCGGTTGAGGTCAAGGCCGCACGGCGCGAGAAGTCGGCCGGTCCGACTTCTCGCGCGGCCGCGGTCACGGTGGCAGAACGGCCGCGGCGACAACACGGCTGCGCGGCCGCGGTCGCCGGGGGAAGGCCCGGCACCCGCGCCGCCACCGCCCCCGGCGCCCGCCGCACGGGGACCGCCCCCGACGGGTGTGCGGACCTGTCGGGGGCGGAGTCTCGGGGGCCTGCGGTGGGTCAGGCGGCGACCGGGTGGGCCGGGTCGTACGCCTCGCGCACCCGGGCCTGGGCCGCCGGCCCGGCCGCGAGGTGGTCGAGGCCGAGCAGCGCGGCGCCGAGCACCGGCGGCGCCACGACGACCCGCGGCTCGGCCAGCGGCGCCGCCGCGGCCAGGCGCGCGGTCAGGTTGTCGAGCAGCAGCGGCTGCCGGGAGGAGAGCACCCCGCCGCCGAGCACCAGCGGGGTGGGCTCGTCCAGCAGGTCCAGGCGGCGCAGCGCGACGACGGCGAGCCGGGTGATCTCGTCGGCCTGCCGGTCGATCAGCTCCAGGGCGACCGGGTCGCCGGTCTCCGCCACCGCGAACAGCACCCGGACGATCTCGTGCAGCCGCCCGAAGGGCAGGTGCCCGAGGTGGATCGCCTCGGCGACGGCGCCGGTGTCCGGCAGGCCGAAGTGCTCGGCGATGGCGCGGGCGAGCCCGGTCGGGCCGCCGCGGCCGTCCTCGGCGCGGACGGCGTGCCACATGCTGCTGACGGCGAGGCCGCTGCCGCCGCCCCAGTCGCCGGTCAGCTCGCCGAGGGCGGGGAACCGGGCGGTGCGGCCGTCGGGCAGCAGGCCGACGCAGTTGATGCCGGCCCCGCAGACGACGGCCACGCCGCGCGGGCCGTCGGTGCCGGCCCGCAGCAGGCCGAAGGTGTCGTTGACGACGGTGTTGCTGAGGCCCCAGGGGTGCGACTCCAGGGCGGTGCGCAGGGCGGCCTCCTCCACCGGGAGGTCGGCGTTGGCGAGGCAGGCGCTGACGTGGGTGGTCAGCACACCGCTGCGGAAGGTCAGCCCGGCAGCGGTGGCCGCCTCCTCGACCAGCGGCGCGAGGCCGGCGACGGCCGCCGCGCCACCGATCTTCTGCGGTGCGAAGCCGCCGCCCCGGGCGGCGCCGAGCACGGTGCCGTCGGCGCCGATCAGGGCGACGTCGGTCTTGGAGTTGCCCGCGTCGATGGCGAGAACGCCGGGCAGTAGTGGTTCGGGCTGGTGGGTCATGAGGTCCCCGCGGCTCGTACGTGGCCCGGCCGTTGTCCCCGGCCGGGGGTGGTCGGTCTCCTCGCGGCCCGGCGGGCCGTCGCCGCGGTCGGCGGCGACGGCGGCCGGGGGCGCGGGCCGGACGGAACGGGCACGTCAGGCCCAGGCGAGGTGCTCGCGGTTGTGGGCGAGCAGCCGGTCCGTCAGCTGGTCGGCGAGTTCGATCTGGCCGACCAGCGGGTGGGCGAGCAGGGCGTCGAAGACCCGGTCGCGGCCGCCGTGCAGGGCGGCGTCGAGGGCGAGCCGCTCGTACGAGGTCACCGCGGCGATGAGGCCGGCGTACAGCGGCTCGACGGGGCGCTGCGGCAGCGGGCGCACGCCGGCGGCGTCCACCTCGGCGGGCACCTCGATCACGGCGTCGTCGGGCAGGAACGGCAGCACGCCGTCGTTGCGGGCGTTCACCACCTGCACGGACGTCCTGCCACCGGTGCCCAGCAGGGCGGCGATCAGCTGGACGGCGGCCTCGGAGTAGAACGCGCCGCCGCGCTGCCCGAGCAGCTCCGGCTTGGTGTCCAGGGCCGGGTCGGCGTACATCTCCAGCAGCTGCCGCTCGATCTCGGCGACCTCGGCGGCCCGGGAGCCCTTGACCTTCAGCTCCTCCACGACCAGGTCGTGCTGGTAGAAGTACCGCAGGTAGTAGGAGGGCACCACGCCGAGGCGCTCGACGACGCGCCGCGGCAGCCGGATGTCGTCCGCGATCTCCTTGCCGAAGCCGGTGAGCAGCTCGGGCAGCACCTCGCGCCCGGTGGTCGCGCCCGGGGCGTCGAGCAGGGTGACGCCGCGCTCCCAGGTGAGGTGGTTGAGGCCGACGTGGTCGAGGCGGATCAGCTCGGGGTCGACGCCGAGGTGCCCGGCGAACCGCCGCTGGAAGCCGATCGCGACGTTGCACAGGCCGACGGCCTTGTGCCCGGCGCGCTGCAGCGCCCGGGTGACGATGCCGACCGGGTTGGTGAAGTCGATGATCCACGCGTCGGGGTTGGTCCGGCGGACCTTCTCGGCGATGTCCAGCACCACCGGCACCGTGCGCAGGGCCTTGGCCAGGCCGCCCGCCCCGGTGGTCTCCTGGCCGACGCAGCCGCACTCCAGCGGCCAGGTCTCGTCCTGGTTGCGGGCCGCCTGCCCGCCGACCCGCAGCTGCAGCAGCACCGCGTCGGCGTCGGCGACGCCCGCCTCGACGTCGGTCGTCGTGGTGACCACGGCGCCGTGCCCCTGCTTGGCGAAGATCCGCCGGGCCAGCCCGCCGATCAGCTCCAGCCGGTCGGCGGCCGGGTCGATCAGGACGAGTTCGGCGATCGGCAGGGTGGCGCGCAGCCGGGCGAAACCGTCGATGAGTTCGGGGGTGTACGTCGAACCGCCACCCACGATGGCCAACTTCAGTGCGGACATCAGCCCTTGACCCCTGTCAGTGTCACGCCTTCGATGAAGGCCTTCTGTGCGAAGAAGAAGAGGACGATCACCGGCGCCATCACCAGCAGGGTGGCGGCCATGGTGAGGTTCCAGTTGGTGTGGTGGGCGCCCTTGAACGACTCCAGGCCGTAGGAGAGGGTCCAGGCGCCGGGCTTGTTGCTGGCGTAGATCTGCGGGCCGAAGTAGTCGTTCCAGCAGTAGAAGAACTGGAACAGGGCGACGGCGGCGATGGCCGGCTTGGCCATCGGCAGCACGACCTTGAGCAGGGTGCGCAGGTCGCCGCAGCCGTCGATCCGGGCCGCCTCGATGTACTCCTTGGGGATGGTCATCAGGAACTGCCGCAGCAGGAAGATGGAGAAGGCGTCCCCGAAGGCCATCGGGATGATCAGCGGCCAGAGCGAGCCGCTCAGCCCGAGCTCCTTCGCCCAGAACAGGTACATCGGGATGATGGTGACCTGCGGCGGCAGCATCATCATCGAGATGACGGCCATCAGCGCCAGATTGCGGCCTCGGAAGCGGAACTTGGCGAGCGCGTAGGCCACCGGCAGGCTGGAGACGATGGTCAGCGCGGTGCCGAGGCCGGCGTACAGCAGGGTGTTGCGCCACCAGGTGAGGAAGCCGGGCGTGTTCCAGACCTTGGCGTAGTTGCCCCACTCCCAGGAGGTCGGCCAGTAGTCCGTGGTGAGCGCCTGGTTGTCCGTCATGACGGAGGTGAGGAAGGCGAAGACGAACGGCAGCAGGAAGAACAGCGTGGCGGCGATGGCGAGCGAGTGCACGGCCACCCAGTTGAGCAGCGCGCGGCGGCGGGCGGCGCGGGCGGCGGCGGTGGGGGCGCCGCGCCGGGCGGGCCCCTTCGCGGGGGCCTGCGCCGTGAGGGTGGAGCTGAGAGTCATGATCGTGTCCTCACTGGGCCCTAGTCGTCGTTCGACATGAAGCCGGACTTGCGGCGGAGCAGGACCGAGGTGACCGCCATCGAGATGGCGAACAGCACCAGGGCGACGACGCACGCCGCGCCGTAGTTGAAGCGCTGGAAGCCGAGGTTGTAGACCATCTGCGGCAGGGTCCAGGTGGAGCCCTGCGGGTAGCCGGGTTCGAACTGCTGCCCGGAGTTGCCCGCGTTGCCGCCGGCCACCTTCCCGGCGACGATCGCCTGCGTGTAGTACTGCATGGTCTGGATGACGCCGGTGACCACCGCGAACATGATGATCGGCGAGATGTTCGGCAGGGTGACGAACCGGAACCGCTGGAGCGGGCCGGCGCCGTCCAGTTCGGCGGCCTCGTACTGCTCCTTCGGGACGTCCAGCAGGGACGCCATGAAGATGACCATCAGGTCGCCGATCCCCCACATGGCGAGCATGGTGAGCGAGGGCTTGGACCAGGACGGGTCGGAGAACCAGCCGGGCTGCGGCAGTCCGATCTCGCCGAGGAAGTGGTTGACCGGGCCGGTGCCGGGGTTGAGCAGGAAGGCGAAGGCGACGGTCGCGGCCACCGGCGGTGCCAGGTACGGCAGGTAGAACGCGGTGCGGAAGAAGCCGGCGCCGGTCTTGACCTTGGTGATCAGCAGGCCGATGCCGAGGCCGAAGGCCACCCGCAGGCCGACCATGATGAAGACCAGCCAGACGGTGTTGCGCAGGCCCTGCCAGAACGCCGGGAGGTCGTTGAAGACGTAGTCCCAGTTCTGCAGGCCGGTGAAGGCCGGCGAGCCGAAGCCGTTGTACTTGGTGAAGGAGAAGTAGACCGTCGAGATCAGCGGGTACAGGAAGAAGACGCCGAAGCCGATCAGCCAGGGGGAGAGGAAGGCGAGGGTGCGGGCCGCCTCCCGGCGGCGCTTCCGGCGCAGCAGGTGCTGCGTGGAGGGCGCCGCCGGGTCGGTCGATCCGGGGCCCTTGCGGGTGCCGAACGCGAGTGACATGGGAGCTCCGTGGGCCGCTGGCTACTTGGCCTGGGCGATGGCGGCGTCGATCTCCTTGGCGGTGGCCGTCAGGCCGGCCGGGAGGTCCTTCTGCTGACCGGACTCGTAGGCGTAGCCGAGGTTCTGCAGCGACACGATGTACGCGCCGCCGTTGACGCTCGCCGGCGTGGTGCCGGAGTGCTGGTTCTTGGCGATGTCCAGGAAGGTCTTGAAGTTCGCGTCGCTGATCAGCTTCGGCGAGTTGAGCGCGTCGAAGGTGCTCGGCACGTTGTGGATCGCGTTGGCGAAGCTGACCACCGCGTCGGTGTCGGTGGTCAGGAACTTGACCAGCTCCCAGGCGGCGGCCTGCTTCTTGCTGGTGCTGGCGATGCCGACGATGGTGCCGGTCTGGTAGCCGCGGCCGTAGGTGTCGACCTGGTCGTCCGGCACCGGGAACGGCGCGGTGGCCCACTCGAAGTCGGGCTTGTTCTCGGCCAGCGAGGCGGTCCGCCACTCACCGTCGATGGCCATCGCGACCTGGCCGGTGTGGAAGGGGTTCTTGGCGCTGAACTCCTCGCCGAAGGTGGCGCGGAACTTGTCCAGCTTGTCGTAGCCGCCGAGCTTGTCGACCAGGCCCTTCTGCCAGGTCAGCATCGAGGCGATCTTGGGGTCGGTGGCGAGGTTCGACTTGCCGGAGCCGTCGAAGTAGCTGGGGCCCCACTGGCCGAGGAAGTGCTCGGTGGTCGACTCGTAGCCGTGGTACAGCGGCATGAAGCCGAGCTGCTTGTAGCCGTCGCCCTCGGGGACGGTCAGCGCGGCCGCGGCGGCGGCGAACTCGCTGAAGGTCTTCGGCGCGGCGGTGATGCCGGCGGCGGCGAAGGCGGCCTTGTTGTAGTACAGGCCGAAGGCGTCGCCGAGCAGCGGCAGCGAACACTGGTTGCCCTGGTACTGCGTGTAGTTGAGCATCGCGGCCGGGAAGGTCTTGGCCGCGTCGATGTTGTCCTTGGCGAGGAAGGGCTTGAGGTCGGCGAAGGCCTTGGTCGAGCAGAACATGCCGACGTTGTTGGTGGTGAAGGAGGAGACCACGTCGGGGGCCGCGTCGCCGCCGGCCCGCAGCGCCTGGTTGACCTTGTCGTCGGCGATGTTGCCGGTCGTCTTGACGTGGATGTTCGGGTGGGCCTTCTCGAAGGCGGCGATGTTGTCGTTGATCGCCTTCACCTCGGAGTCCTGGCTCCAGCCGTGCCAGAAGCTGATGGTGACGTCCTTGCCGGAGGCGGAGTCGTCGCTGCCGCCGCCGTCGCTGGACCCGGTGCAGGCGGTGGCGAGCAGGGCCAGTACGGCGCTGCCGGTCACGGCGGCGATCGTCCGGCGGCTTCTGCGAGAGGTGGTGGAGTGCACTTCGAGATCCTCCTGGGGGCGCGCGGGCAGGCGTCATTGCCTCTGGTCCCGCGTAAGGGGGTTGGGGAGAGGTGTGCAGGGGCTTTGGTGCAGGGCTTCGGTGCGGTGGGAACCGGCGGTGGGCGGTGCGGCGGGGGCCGCGGTGGGGCGGCCTTCAGTGCGTGGAGAAGACCGCCTCGCGAGCGGCTGCCAGGGCGCGTTGCAGTGCGCCGAGCAGGACGGGTGAGCCGGGCAGGGCACTGCTGCGGACCTCCGGCCGGGCGATCGAGATCCGGGCCAGCTCCTCCTCGACGAGGGCGCGCAGCCGCTCGCCGCCCGCGTTCGGCACGCCGCCGGAGACCACCACGAGCTCGGGGTCCACGACGGCGACGATCGCGGCCAGTCCGACGGCGAGCCGGCCGGCCAGCGCGGCGAGGAACTCGTCGCCGGCCCCCGGGGTCGCCAGGGCCTTGGCGAGCGACTCCTCCGCGCTGGGCGCGCCGAGCCCGTACTCCCGGGCCAGGGCCCGGACGGCGGGTGCGCCGGCCAGCTCCTGGAACCCGCCGGAGTTGCGGCGGCGGACGTCCCGCACCACCGGCGAGCCGGGGACGGGCATGTAGCCGACCTCTCCGGCGCCCCCGGTGAAGCCGCGGTGCAGCCGGCCGGCGATCACGATCGCCGCGCCGATGCCCTCGCCGGCCCAGAGCAGGACGAAGTCCTCGAACCCGCGCGCCGCGCCGGAGGCCTGCTCGGCGACGGCGGCCAGGTTCACGTCGTTCTCGATCGACACCGGTGCGCCGATCGCCTCGGAGAGGTCCTGCACCAGTCGCGGGGAGTGCCAGCCGGGCAGGTGGGAGGCGTAGCGGAGCTTGCCGGTGACGGGGTCGGGCGCGCCGCCGACGCCGATCGCCACCGTGCGCAGGGCGCCCTCGGCGAGCCCGGCGGCCCGGACCGTCCCGGCGACGGCCGCGGCGACCCGGGTGACCGTCTCGGCGGCGGTCCAGCCCTTGGTCGGTACGACGTGCTCGGCCAGCGTGACGCCGGTGATGTCGGCGACCGCGATCCGGGCGTGGCTGTTGGTGACGTCCAGGCCGGCGACGTGACCGGCCGCCGGGTTCACTTGGTACAGCTGCGCGTTGGGGCCCGGCCCGCCGGCGGTGGTGCCCACCGGCAGGACGAGCCCGGCCGCCTCCAGGCGGGCCAGCAGCTGGGAGGCGGTGGGCTTGGAGAGGCCGGTCAGGGTGCCGATCTGGGTCCGCGAGAGCGGGCCGTTCTCCAGTAGCAGTTCGAGGGCCGCGCGGTCGTTGATGGCGCGCAGCAGGCTGGGGGTGCCGGCGAGGGGGGCCTTGGCGGATGGTCTGCTCACGACGCGGATCCTCCTCTCCTGACACGTCACGGTGATCACCGGGTGGGCTCGAAGCGAACTGTTAGGAAACTTTCCAGTCGCTTGGACAGGACCGTACGGTCCTCGTCAGGAGGGTGTCAATGGTCCCTCCGGCGGTGGATGCCGAAGCGTTACCGGGCAGCGCGAAGCCCCGCTCCCCGATGTCCGGGAGGCGGGGCTTTGCTCCGGTTCGCGCCGCGCTCCGGCGCCGTCGGCGCCCGGGTGCGCGGGTCGCCCGGGCCGGGCGGCGGGGCCGTCGGCGTCCGGGCGCCCGGGCCGTCAGGGCGCCTTGGAGGCGTCGTCGGCGGGCTTGACGGGAGCCGGTATCGGCGCCGTCGCGAGGTAGCGCGGCGAGGCCGGGTCGGCCAGCGCGGACGGCGGGGCGGTGTCGGCGGACGGTGTCACCGAGGCGGCCGTCAGCACCACCCCGGAGGCCGCCGCCCCGGTGGCCGCGGCGACGCCGGCGGCGGCCGGCGGCTCCTCCTTGACCTTGATCCCGGCCTGGTCGAACGCGGTCTTCAGCCGGTGCCGCAGCGCCCGGGCGACCGACAGCGCCTTGCCCGGGGCGGTGCGCGCCTCGACCCGCAGCACCACCGAGTCCACCGCGACGGACTCCACGCCCAGGATCGAGACCGGCGCCCAGACCAGCTCGTCGAACGGCGCCTCCTTGGCCAGCGTCTCCGCGGTCTCCTGGATCAGCGCCTCGACCCGGGCCAGGTCCTCCTTGTAGCCGACCTGGACGTCCACCGAGGCGGTCGACCAGCCCTGGCTCATGTTGGCGATCCGCTTCACCTCGCCGTTGCGGATGTACCAGATCTCGCCGCCCGCGCCGCGCAGCTTGGTGACCCGCAGGCCGACCTCCAGCACCGTGCCGGTGGCCACCCCGGTGTCGATCTCGTCGCCGACGCCGTACTGGTCCTCCATGATCATGAAGACCCCGGAGAGGAAGTCCGTGACCAGGTTGCGGGCGCCGAAACCGATCGCCACACCGGCCACACCGGCACTCGCCAGCAGCGGCGCCAGGTTCACCCCGAGCGCCGAGAGGACCATCAGCGCGGCCGTGCCCAGGATGCTGAACGACGCGACGCTGCGCAGCACCGAGCCGATCGCCTCGGAGCGCTGCTGCCGGCGCTCGGGGTTGACCACCCCGGTGTTGGCCAGCAGCCCGCCGAGCCGGCCGGGCTCCTCGTCGGCCTCGTTCGGCTTGATCATCCGCGCTATCAACTGGGTGATCAGCTTGCGCACCACGGCCCGCAGCACCAGCGCCAGCACGACGATGAAGACGATCCGCACCCCGCCGGCCAGCCAGTCCTGCCAGTGCGAGTCGAACCAGCCGGCCGCCTGCTTGGTGGTGTCGCTGACCTCCTGCGCGCTGGTCGGGATTCTGAGGTCGAACTGCGGCAGCTGCGGGGCCGTGGGGCTCGGGGACGGGCTCGGCGGCGTGGACGAGAGCGTCGTGGACGCGTCGGCGAGGAGACCGGCGGCACCGGACCTGAACACGTGCGGGGACCTTCCTGCAGGGGGCGTGGCACAGCCCGCCGACGCGGAAGCACACCCGGGGCCTGCGGACCGTCCGCCTTAGCCTATCCGCCGTCCGGCCGCGCCCCGGACACGCCGGGCGGCCGCCACCCGCCCGGCGGGAGCCGCTCCGGGGCGCGTGACCACCGTCCGGACGCCCCGTCAACGCCCCGGCACGCCCCGGGTCGGGCCCCAAGGCGACCCCCGCGCGGCCCCTGAACGGTGCCGGGACGGCCCGGGCGCCGTCCGGGCGGCACCCGGGTGGCCCGCTGCTCCGAGCGGGCGAAGGGTCCTCCGGGAGGGCACCCGGGTGCAACCCGTCCTTCGCCCGGGCATATCGGGTATGACAGAACCCACACCCGGAGTTCACATCCGCTCCGTTACACAGGAGTGGTGGCGCCGTACAAAGGCGTAAGGCGACACTGGGGGAGA
Organism: Kitasatospora sp. NPDC005751; assembly: GCF_040630835.1. Classification (NCBI taxonomy): domain Bacteria; kingdom Bacillati; phylum Actinomycetota; class Actinomycetes; order Kitasatosporales; family Streptomycetaceae; genus Kitasatospora; species Kitasatospora sp. NPDC005751. Next base: position 19,683 of record NZ_JBEXYC010000042.1, on the reverse strand, counting down.
TCACGCACCCGTTGCGCGGTCGAACCGCTCGTCCCGGCGCGAGCCACGCGCCGCAGGCGTCCAAGGAGGCATCCGTGCCGCATGTCCTGGTCCTCAACGCGTCCTACGAGCCGCTCGGCGTCGTATCGATGCGCCGCGCACTCATCCTGGTCCTCAACCACAAGGCGGTCAGCCTGGAGGACTCGGGAGTCACTCTGCACAGCGCCACCAGCGCCCTTCCGGCGCCGTCCGTCGTCCGTCTGACCCGCTTCGTCCGGGTCCCGTTCTGCGGGCCGGTCCCGCTCACCCGCCGGGCGCTGTTCGCCCGTGACCACGGCCGCTGCGTCTACTGCGGGGCCGCCGCCACCAGCGTCGACCACGTCATCCCGCGCAGCCGGGGCGGCCAGCACCGGTGGGACAACGTGGTGGCAGCCTGCCGCCGCTGCAACCACACCAAGGCCGACCGCCACCTCACCGAACTCGGCTGGCGGATGAAGCGCCCGCCCGCCCCGCCCAGCGGCCTGGCCTGGCGCATCATCGGCACCGGGATCAAGGATCCGCGCTGGCGGCCCTACCTGGAGCCGTACGGCGGCGGCGACCAGCTGCACGCCCCGCAGTGGGCCGAGTACGAGCACCACGACCATACCGAGGCCGCGCACGCGCTGCCGCTCACCCGGGCGCACGGCGCCCACTCCGCCCCCGTCCGCCGCGGTGAGCAGGCCGAACCGCTCTCCGCCTGACCCCGCTCCACCAAGGGCTTGCCCGTCATATCTCCGGTACGCCTCATGGGCCGCCGCGCACCCCGTATCGGGGAGCGCGGCGGCCCGCCGTTCGAGGGCCCGTCACGGCCCCGCGCGGCGGGCTCCGCCACGGCTTCCGCGTGGGCTACGGCTTCTGCGAGGGCGATCCGGACGGCGTCACCGGTGCGGTGGTCGCGGGCGGGGCGGCCGGCACCGCGGGCGGCGTGGCCGGTACCGCCGGGGTGCCCGGTGTCGTGGCCGGCTGCCCGGCCGTCGCCGGGTCGGTGACGGCGTACAGCTCCACGCCCCAGAGCGAGTAGCCGTACTTGGTCGCCCGGGCGACGCCCTGGACCCGCAGGAACTTCGCGTCCGGCGCGTCGAACCGCACCGTCTCGTTGCCGCCCTTGCCGTCGTCGACCGTCGCCACCGTCGTCCAGGAGACGCCGTCCGCCGAGGCCTGGATCTTGTACGAGGAGGCGTACGCGGCCTGCCAGTGCAGCACCGCCGAGCCCAGGTGGGCGGCCTTCGGCAGCTCCAGCTGGACCCAGGCGTCGTCCTTGGCGGGGGAGGACCAGCGGCTCTTCGGGTCGCCGTCGGCCACCGCCGAGGCGGGGAAGGCCGAGGTCTCGTCGGCCGAGGAGGCGGCCTTCGCGGTGCCGGCGAGGTCCGGGCCGCCGGTCGGCGGCACCACGTGCACCTGCAGCACCTGCCGCACGGTGGTCGAGCCGGTCACGAACTGCACCGGCACCTGGTAGGTGCCGGACGGCGTCCCCGGCGCGGCGCTGATCAGCAGCGGCACGCCCACCCGGCCGCCGCGCGGCACGCTCACCCCGGAGGCCGGCGCCACGGTCAGGCCCTTGGCCACGGCCGGCACCTCGGTGCGCAGCTCGCCCACCGCGCCCTCCGGCCGGCCCGCCTCGATCATCGCGCGGGCCTGCACCGGCGCGGCCGCGCCGGTCACCACGTCCAGCGCGGCGTCGGCCAGGCTCAGCCGGGCGGCCGGGGCGTCCGCGTACCAGGGGATCACCTGGTTGACGACCGGCGGCTCCCCGCCGGGCTTCCAGGCCAGCCGGAAGGCGTCCGCGCTCTGGCCGCCGGCCGGCAGCTCGTTGTAGCCGGGCTGCACGGTGCCGATCTCCGCCCAGCTGCCGTCGGCGCGCCGCACCGAGACGGTGGCCGAGGCCCGCACGGTCGGGTCGGTGAGGACGGTCAGCCGGTCCAGCGGCCGGGCCGCGCCCAGCTCGACGGTGAGCGGCTCGTCGGCGGCGGTCGGCGCGGTGGCCGCCCGGTAGGCGGTGTCCGGGTTGCCGTCCAGCACGGCGCCGGCCGAGGCGCCGGGCAGCGCGGCCGGGCCGCCGGTGACACTGGCCGGGGCCTCGTCCGGCGCGGTCACGGTGAACTCGCGGACCGCGACGGCGGTCTTCTGGGCGGCGGTGGCCCGCAGCCGCACCCCGCGCACGACCGCCCCGCCGGGCAGCTGGGCGGTGACGCTCTTCTGGTTCCTCACCTGGGTGAGCTGCTTCCAGCCGCCCTCGCCGGTGGAGTACTCCAGCACCCCGTCGTGGATGTAGTCGTCCAGCGCGTTCTGGCCGTCCGGGCCGCTGCCCCAGGAGCCCATCAGCACGGTGACGCTGCCGACCGGGCGGCCGCCGCCGAGGTCGAGGCCCACCGAGTCGCCGGGCTGCGGCGGCGCCGAGCTCCAGTAGAAGGTGTCGGCCACGCCGTCGGTCATCAGCGCCGGCAGGTGGTCGTGCGCGGTGCCCAGGGTGGTGGTCGGGGCGGCCCCGCCGCCGACCACGCCGGCCCAGTTGTCGGCGGCCCGCACGGCGCGCTCCAGGAACGGGCCGAGCACGCCCGCCCCGACCGTCGCCGGGCTCTGGGCGAGCTGCTCGCGCAGCTTGTTGAGCTCCACCCGGGCCCGCCAGGCCGCCGCGCCGTCGCCGCCGCGCTGGGCCAGCAGCATGTCCAGCGCCGCCTGGCCGGCCAGGCCGTAGTCGCGCAGCGGGGCCAGCCAGGGGCCGGCCTCGGCGGCCAGCGGGGCGGTGGCCGGCGTGGCGCTCAGGGTCTGCTGGGCGCCCGCCATCGCGGCGAAGGACTCCCGCAGCGGGGCCGCCGCCTCTATCAGCCGGGCGAGGTCGGGCGCCGCGCCGGCGTTCGGCTCGGCGGTCGCCCAGAACCGCTCCAGCAGCGGGTTGAGGTAGCCGGACTCCTCCTTGGACAGCGGCGAGGAGGAGCTGTTGCCGGCCAGCGCGGTGACGGAGGCCAGGACCGCCCCGGCCGGGGCGGCGGTGGCGCCGGCCGGGCCCGCCAGCGAGCGCAGCGCGGCCTGCCAGGAGTCCTCCGGCTTGTACCCGCCCGGGTTCCAGGCGAAGTCCCCGGCGGTCGCCAGGGCGATCCGCGAGGCCACCGGCTGCTCCATCGCACCGGTCAGCATGACGGCCGACCGGGTGGCGACCTCGGCGTCCCGGCCGGTGTAGGCGCCGAGGAAGAGCCGGTCCGGGCTGGCGTCGTTCACCGGGTAGTTGTCCATGGTGACCAGCGGGTGCCCGTACAGCTCGGCGGTCTCGGCGGCCTGAGCGCCCGTGATCTTCTCCGGGATCACCCCGACACCGCTCCAGGCCACCTGCACGCCCGCCGGCAGCGCCGCCGCCAGCGCCTTGCGGTACGGCGTGGAGCCCTGCTGGTGGTACTCGGTCGGCACCACGGACAGCGGCGCCAGCCCCGGGTGCTTCGCGATCAGCCGGTCCTGCACCTTGGCCGCCAGCTCGGCCTGCGCCTTGGCGGCGGCGGCCGGACCGGTGCCGTACTTGGAGCGGTCGTCGCCGCAGTGCCACTCGTCGTAGGAGACGTCCAGGAACTGCAGCTGGAAGGCGGTGAAGCCGAGCGCCCGGAGCCCGTCCAGCTTGGCGACCAGCGCGTCCGCGTCCTTGGCCGAGCTGTAGCAGAACGACTGCCCCGGGTCGATCGCGTAGCCGGCCGTCACGTGGTTCGCCCCGGCCCGGGCGGTCAGCGCCTTGAGGTCCTCGGCCCGGGCCGCCGGGTATGCGTCGCGCCAGCGGGAGAGCCGGTACGGGTCGTCACCGGGGGCGTAGAGGTAGAAGTTCTGCTTGGAGCGGCCCAGGAAGTCCAGCTGGTCGAGGCGCTGCTGCTGGCTCCACGGGGTGCCGTAGAACGCCTCCGCGGTACCGCGCACCGGTGCGCCGGACGGCCAGTCGCGCAGCGTGATCCCGGGCAGCCCGAGACCGGCCGCGCCCGGCGCCTGCCCCTGTCCGGCCGGTACGGCGGCCAGCAGCTGGCGCATGCTCTGCGCCGCGTAGAAGGTGCCCGCCTGGTCGGCCCCGGCCAGCACCACCACGCCGTACGTCCCGCCGCCCGGGGCCGGCAGCTGGCCGGCCGAGAGCACGTACCCGCCGGCCGGCATCCCCGCCGTGGAGGGCGCACCGCCGTCCTTGCCGCCGGCCGCCGCGGTCAGTTCGCGCAGCGCCCGGTCGACCTCGCCGCCGGCCTCCTCGGCCGGTCCGCCGACGTAGACCACCAGCGATCCGGCGGCCGGCGTCCCGGCCTCCGCCTGCGGCGTCACCGTGGTGGCCCCGGCCACGCCCAGCACCTCGCGCACGGTGTCCACCGCGCCGTGGTCCGCCTTCGCCGAGGTCACCAGCGTCACCGCGGCGGGCACCGTGACCGGCCTGCCGGCCACGCTCTGCTCCTGCGGCCGCGGGAAGACCTGAGGGTTGCTCACACTGCCCAGCGGCGTCTGCGCCGCGGTGCTCACCACGTCCGGCCCGGGGCTGTAGGCGTACGCGGCCGGGCCGCTCACCAGCAGTCCGCCGACCACGGCCGCGGCCGAGAGCGTCGCCGCCACCTGCAGCGTCCGGCGCCGGCTCGGCGTCCAGGCCCGGGCCCGCTCGGCCCGCACCGACGCCAGCAGCGGCTCCGTGCCCTTGAGATCCGCGATCAGCCGGTCCGCCGTCCGGGGCGCCAGCTGACGGCACGTCCGCGCCGTCGCCCGCCGCGCCGCTAGCGCCGCCGGGTGCTGCAACACGTCCCGCAGCGCCGGACTCTGCTCCAGCTGCTGCCTCAACCGCCGCCCCGCGGCGACGGACACTCGGGCTTGCACAGGAGCCTCCTCGCCAGGCATCGACCACAACGCGCCAAAGCCCACCAGTTGGCCATGCCGGTGTCAACGTCACCGACGGGTATGCCAAGTTTGTCCCTTTTGTACTTTCCTCGCCCTGCTGCCGGAAACCTCCGGGTCCGTTCCGCCGATCACTCGGCGGAACGGACCCGGAGGGCTGCTCATGCTCCCGGTCGGGAACCGGGCATCACGACAGCGGTGGGGCGGGGAGGACGGCTGTCCTCAGTGCGGAAACGATCCACTGCTGGGACGCGCCGGGGTGGCAGTCCCAGAGCTGCAGCCGGTTCCCGTTGGTGGCACTCCAGCCCGGCAGGTCCAGACAACGGCCGGAATCCGGGTGGAACAGTGTGTTGTCGGCGAGCGGGATCCACTTCTGCGATTCGGTGCCGTTGCAGGTGCGGTACTCCATCTTCACGCCGTTGTCGCGCCCTGCTCCGACCGGCGTCAAGCATCCGCCCAGCACCCGGACCGTCCCGTCGTTGCCGAGCGAGAACTGCTGGGAGGTGTCACCGTGACAGTCCCAGAGCTGAATCGGGGTGCCGTCGGCGGTCCCGAAACCGGCGTCGTCCGCGCACATCGACGGGTTGACGGCGGACTGGACGGTGCTCCTGGCGCCGGAGGCGGCCGGTCCGACCGCGAACGGGTAGACGGCGGTGCCGCTGATGCTCCCGTCGAAGCTGGTGCTCGCGGCCGACTGGTACTTGTACCGGCCGAGCATGAACGGCCCGGAGGACGGCGGGCTCTCGTTGGACCTGTGGTAGCCCGTTGCGGCGAGCACACCGTCGACGTAGAGCGACATCAGTCCGGTACCCGCGTTGTACGAGGCGGTGAGCCTGGTCCAGACACCGGGCCGGACCGCCGCTGAGGCGTTCGTCCCGCTCGTCCAGTGGTAGGGCCAGTTGTCGTCGTCGCCGTAGGCGAGTGCGAAGGCCCAGTTCCGCCCCGCGCCCTCGCTGTACAGCATGAAGTTGCTGCCGTGGGCGGTGTCCTGGCTCGCGACCACACCCCCGCCGGAGCCGGACTTGGCCCAGCTGGAGACGGTGAAGCTCTTGCGGGTGTCGACCACCGGGCCGGACATGGTGATCACCGAGCTGTCCGCAGGGCCGAACCGCGCGACCGTGGTGCTGCGGCCGCCAACGGTGTCCTGAACCCAGCCGACCCGATCGGCGTGCGCGTTCGTCCGGCCTTGGCCGTCGGTGACGGAGTCGGTGCCGTTCGGGGCGGCCAGCCAGTTGCCGATCGGCCGGTTGAGGTTGCCGAGCACGACCGGTTCCGCGGCCAGCCCGGTGACGGTCGGGCCGCTCTTCGGGGTGCCTGCGGACGTGGAGCCGACACCACTCCAGACCACCAACTGCTTGTTGGTGTCGACAGCCCAGAGATCGGGGATTCCGTCACCGGTGAGGTCACCGTCGCTGCCGACCTTCGGGTACAGCTTCGCATCGAAGCCACCGCCGAGCCAGCCCTGGGCGGGGTCGGCGAACGCGGCGGCGTCGAACGTGGAGCCGTTCTTCTTGAACGCATACGCGTGGATGGTGCCGTCGACCTTCGAACGGGCCCAAAGGGTAGGGGTGTCCGAACCCTTGGCGGGTCCTGGGGCTACCAGGTCGTAGGAGCTCCAGTCCTGGTTGTTCTGAGAGAGCAGGAATGCCGACCCCAGTTGCTGAGTGCCGTCCGCACGAGCCAGCCACAACCTGCCGTTGTCGATGTAAAGCACGGAGGTACGGGGAAGGCCCAGCAGCCCTGTGCCACGCTTGATCGGCGTGTCCCCTTCGGGCGAGCCGAAAGCCGCGATCTGCGTGACGGTCGACCAGTTGGTCCCGGCGCCGTAGTCGGCGCAGGAGATCGGTGTGGCATCCGCCAGCATGCATTCCGTGGGCTTGAGCAGCTCGACGTTGGCCTGACTGTCGAAACGTCCGACTATTCCGTCGTTGGCATACAGGCGGGCGATGGGATCCCCTGGCACGTGTGCGATCAGATCGTCGTAGTTCTGGTCGGTGAACGAGCCGCGGTGGGTGACGTCGACGCCCTCCCAACCGCCACCGCCGGGTGCACCGGCGTTCAGGGCGCCCGCCGCGCTGTGGGGGTCCGTTCCGGCCCCCGTCAGCCGCAGGTTTCCGGCGCCGTCGGGAAGCAACACGTCCGGGTTGGAGTCGTAGTCCAGGTCACCATAGACCGGTGCGGGGCCGGCGGGGTTGTGCGGGACGTAGTAGGTGTACGCGACGGGCTGGGACATGTTGCCGGCGTTGTCCTGGGTTTGCAGGTAGAGGAAGTTGGTGCCCCAGCGCCACGGCGTCAGCGACAGCTGGTAGGCCCCTGCACCGTTCATCTTGACGATGTTTCCGCCGTCGTTGCAGTTCCATCCGGTGGCCGCGGCCTGGACCGGATCGGCGGTCCAACGGGCGCACGCCAGACCCGACGACCGACCGCCGGTGGCCGGCGCGGGGTCGGTACCGGTGAGCGTGAACGTGCCCTCCTGGCCGACGAGCTTCGGGTGGCCGCCGAGCGTGCCCGACTCCGGGAAGTCCGTCGAGGTGATCCTGGCGGTCGGCGGCGTCCGGTCGATGCGCAGGAAGCACATGTCGGTGTTCCCGCTGTGCAGTGTTCCGTCGTCGGTCACGCCGTACCAGCCGTACTGGTGGCCGTCGATCAGTGAACCGACGTCGAAGTTGACCCGACCGGAGCCGGCACCCCACCCGGTCTCGTATGTCTTGGACGAGCCGCCGTCGTCGTCGTCCCAGAGCTTGAACGTGGTCCAGAGTTGCTGGCCGGTCGGCGACCAGGTGTCGGCGCTGATGTTGATGTCGGTGTTGGCTCCGATCCACCCCGGGTTGTCCCAGGGATTGACGGTGCCGCGGGTCTTGCAGGCATCGAAGACGGCATCCTCGGCGAAGCCGGGCGTGGGGCTGGTCGCCGGCGTGCTGACGAGCGGCGCGATGTCGTAGGTGACCACGACGTGCGGGTTGTTGGCGAAACGCTGCCGGTAGTACTTGTTGGTCTCGTCATCGGGGGAGAAGGCGAAGGTCCAACCTCCCCACTTCTCGGCGGCCGCCCGGGCCATCAGTGAGGTCACGTCGAACTCGACCCCGCCGGTGCCCTTGAGCCAGGTCGTGGTGATTTTGGAGCAGGCGGCCCCGATCGGTCCCTTGCCGCACGGCTGGGCGTTCCAACGGGTCCACTGGTTGATCGGGTTGTCGTTGCCCGAGCCGGTCGAGTACAGGTTCATCGGCGTGGACGTGCTGGGGCTGGACGAGCGCACCACGTTGGCGTAGAGCGTGGCGTTCAGCACCGTGGAGTTCCAGAACTGCGAACTGAGGCCGAGCTGGAAGTAGGCCCGCTCGCGTCCCTTCCGCTCACAGGGGTTGGCGCTGTCGACGTAGTCGCAGTACCCGGTGGCCGGCTTGTCCTGGTCGTAGACGGTGCCGTTGTACTCCGGGTTGTCCGGCCAGCCCTCCTGGACCTGGGCCCAGGCCTGGGCGCCGTTGTCGACGCTCGGGTTCCAACCCGGGTCGATGTACCAGGGGCCGGTGCCCTGTCCGAGGACCGTCGTGTCGGGCACCAGGTCGATCCCGCTGCCGCTCACGGTTGTGGCGACCGGCGCGATCTTCGCATGGTCGCCGGGTGCCTCCGCGCTCGAGGGCACCGGGCCAGTAGTGCTGTCCGCCTGCGGTGCCTCGGCGGACTTTCCGAGGGTCGTCGGCTGCGCGGCGGCCGGTGCGGCTGCGGAGTCCCACATCACCGGGACCGGGGCGGTGAACCTGACCTTGCCCTCGGCGTCCTCGGCCGTCAGGTTGCCGTGTGTGTCGGCCTTGACCATCAGACCGTCGCCGGAGATGTCCAGGTGGAGCTGCTTGACCCGAGGGTCGGCCGCCGCCGTCACCGTACGGACGATCAGAACCTGCCGCCAGCCGCCGGCCGCGGTGGCGCTCAGCTGCAGATCGACGTCCGGCAGGACGGACCGGTACAGGGCACTGTCGCCGTCGAGTTGGGGCTTGGGGAGGTCGAAGGGAGCCTTGAACGCGAGCTTCTTCCCGTCCGACGTGGTCATGGTCGCCATCGGACCTTTGCCGCCTCCGGAGAACGTCAGCGCGGAGGGGACGGCGGCAGGAGTCAATGTGTCGTCGGACGCGGTGCGCAGGGTCGCATCGATGGCGCGCCACGTTCCGTCGTTGTTCCTGACGCGTTCCGCCACCGGACTGGAGTCGGTGGTCAGCGTTCCGTCGGGGTTGGCCGAGGTCAGGCTCCCCGCGCTGGTGAGTCTGTCGACCACGACGGGCTTGCCGGTGCTCTTCGCCTGAGCCATCGCCTTCGCGACGGCCGCCGCCTGCTCGCCCTGCGCCGGCTTGGCAGGGTGGGCGGGCCAGGAGGGATCGGCGGGTCCGTGGTGGCGATCGGCCACCGGAGTGGCTGCCGCCGTCTGAGGGGCAACCAGCACGGTGGTGCCGAGGGCGAGGGCCGAGGCGCAGGCGAGTGGGAGAAATGCTGCCCCGAACGTCCGACTTGCCGTAGTTCGCCTGCGAGACATGAGTACGGACGGTTTTGACCTTGGCATGAGTACCTGTCATCCGAGTGAAGTGAGCAGGGTCGTCCGCACGCTGCCTTCACGTCCGCTTCGCTGTCAAAGCGTTTTGTCGACAGGGTGTCCGGGTTGTCTCGGCTGGTGATGCATTGGCCGCGAAGTGACTCTGCTCACATCCGACGAACCCAGAAAACTACTACCTGTGATCGAACAAGTGCACATAGGGTGCCGGATGTCCTGGGCTGATGCATGGGCCTTTCGGGGCCTCGGCACTCTGTGGGGGGATCAGTTGTCTCGACGTGCACGTTTGTTCACCCGACCACATCGCTCGCGCGTTGCTGCGGCAGCCGCCTTGGCGGTTCTGATGTCAATCGTGACGATTCCCTCGGCGGAGGCGGTTGCCAAGGCGGTCAAGGACGAGAAGATCTGGGAACCGCCGAACACCCCGGTGCCGGTGACCAAGCCGGTGACGGGCACCGATGCCAAGGTGGCAGGTCATCGGGCCGACCCGGGCGCCAAGTGGACACCGCCTGCCGACTCGAGCCCGCCGTCCGGCAGAGCCGTCGCAGTGCTGGAAAGCACCGCCGGGAAGGCGCTTCCGGCGCAGCCCGAGGCGAACGCCGCCTCCGGGTCCACCGCCTCCTCGCCCGTTCAGGTCGGATCGTTGCCGGTCTGGGTCGCCCGGACACAGACGTCGAAGCAGGCGGCCAAGAGTGTGCCGCTCGCCCCGGCCCCGGGAGGCCCTGCCGCGCTCCAGGTCGAGGTGGCCGACCGCGGCCGAACCGACGCGGCAGGGGTCAACGGCGCGCTGGTCGCCCTCACCGACGCCGGCGAGAGCGGTGCGGCCGGTCGCGTCCAGGTCGGGATCGACACCACCTCCTGGGCGAAGAACGCCGGCGCCGACTGGGCTTCCCGTGTCCACGTCGTGCAGCTGCCCGGCTGCGCCCTGACCACACCCGGCCTGCCCGGTTGCACCAGGCGCACGCCCGTACCCTCCCAGCGTGACGGCGAGTCCGGCCGCCTGCTCGTCGAGGTCGACGTGCCGCAGACCTCGGCCGCCTCGGGTAAGTCGCTCTCCTCCAGCGCCTTTGCCGCGCCGCAGTCGGGAGGCGGCCCGGCGATCGCGCTCGCGGTCGAGGCCGCCTCTGCCGGCAGCGCCGGCGACTTCGCCGCCTCGCCGATCACGCCATCGGCCTCCTGGCAGGCCGGAGTCAACGCGGGTAACTTCACCTACGGCTACACCGTCGAGCTGCCCTCCGCGCTCGCAGGCGCCGCGCCCAGCGTCTCGCTCGGTTACGACTCCTCCGCATCGGACGGCAAGACGGCATCCACCAATGCCCAGCCGTCCTGGGTCGGTGAGGGCTGGGAGTGGCACCCGGGTTCCATCACCCGCGGCTACAAGGGGTGCAAGGACGCCGGCATCGACAAGTCGGGCGACCAGTGCTGGGGCGGTGACCTGCTCCAGCTCTCCCTCGCGGGCCATGCCGGACTGCTGGTCCGGGACGACACATCCTGCGAGTGGCACCTCAAGGGCGAGGACGGCACCAAGGTCGAGCGGCTGACCGATCGGAACAACGGCGCCTGGAACGGCGAGGCTTGGCGGGTCACGACCGTCGATGGCACGCAGTTCTATTTCGGTGCCAACCACCTGCCCGGCGGCGACGGTTCGGACCAGACCAGCAACTCGGTCTCCACGGTGCCGGTCTACTGGCCGGGCGGCCAGGACCCGTGCCTGAAGTCGGGCTCGCCGGCCACCGGCTCCTGGTCACAGATGGGCTGGCAGTGGTCGCTGGACTACGTCGTGGACCCGCACCAGAACCTGATCAGCTACCGCTACGAGCAGGAGCAGAACCACTACGTCCAGGGCGGGGGCCAGAACGACGGCAACGGCCCCCGGGTCCAGTACCAGCGCGCCAGTTACCCGGTCTGGGTCGGCTACGGTCAGCGACTGCCCGACCAGATCGCGGCGAAGGGCACGGCCAAGCCGGCCGCCCAGGTGTGGTTCCGCACGGCCGAGCGCTGCCTGCCGGGCGGCGACATCACCTGCGAACCGTCCCAGCGGACCAAGTCCAACGCGAAGTTCTGGCCGGACACTCCGATCGACCAGAACTGCGACGCGAGCGGTGAGTGCACCGTCTACTCGCCCACCTTCTGGTCAACCAAGCGCCTGACGAAGATCGACACCGAGGTCTGGGACGGCTCCGCGTTCCGGCCGGTCGACTCCTTCGCCCTCAACCAGTCGTTCCAGGACCCGGGCGACGGCACCTCGCCGGCGCTCTGGTTGGACTCCGTCCAGCGCACCGGGAGCAACGGGAGGGCTCCGATCACGCTGCCCGAGGTCTTCTTCGAGCCGCTGCAGATCGCCAACCGAGTGGACGGCAGGATCGTCCGTCCGGACGGTACCTCGGCATCCGTCGAGCCCTTCAAGCGTCCGCGCATCCAGAAGATCACTACCGAGACCGGCGGTCTGATCAACGTCGTCTACGGACCTGCCGAATGCTCGCGTGCGGCCGGCCGGATGCCGTCGTCCGAGGACGGCAACACGATGGCCTGCATGCCGGTGAAGTGGTACTTGCCGGGGCAGTCCGCGCCGGATCCGGTGAACGACTGGTTCAACAAAATCGTCGTCCAGTCCGTCACCTCGCAGGACACGGTCGCGGGCGCCGTCTCCGTGGTCACCAACTACGTGTACGGCGGCGGAGCGGCCTGGCACCGCAACGACTCCGAGCTCGCCGACCCGAAGTCGCGCACCTGGGACCAGTTCCGCGGCTACGCCACGGTGACCACCCTCTCCGGCAACGGCAGTGACCTCGAGGCGCCCAGGACCAAGACCGTCTCGACCTTCCTGCGCGGCATGGACGGCGACATCCTGGCCAGTGGAACCACACGGACGGTCGACGTCGCCGACGTGCATGGTGGCACGATCAAGGACCAGGACGCTCTCGCCGGGTACATCCGCGACACCGCCAACTACGAAGCGGAGAACGGAAGCATAGTCTCCACGGTGGTCTCCGACCCTTGGCTCGGCGCCGTGACAGCGACCCGCACCCAGTCCGGCGGCATGCCGGCCCTCACCGCGAGGGCGGTCAACACCTCGAAGGTGACCAGTCGCGAGAAGCTGGTGAACGGCTGGCGTACGAGCGAGAAGTCCACCGACTACGACGACACCCTGCTCTCCCGGCCGACCGTCGTGAGGGACAACGGCGATCTGGCCCATCCCGAGCAGTTGCTCTGCACCTCGTTCAGCTACGCCACCGGTCCGGGTGGTGCGTTGAGCCAACTCGCGTCGCGGACCGTCGTACTCAAGGGCACCTGCGGTCCGACGGCCACCAAGGACAACACGGTCGCCGACACCCGGGCCTACTTCGACGGGCTGCCGTTCGGTCAGGCGGGGGCCAAGGCCGAGCAGACCGCGACCGAGGTACTGGAGCGCTACGACACCTCCGGAAAGCCGGTCTACAAGCCCACGGCCCGAGCGAGCTTCGACGCCTACGGCCGAGTCGTCAGCACCGTCGACCCGAGTCGTACCGACGCCACCCATGCCACCAGCGCCGAGACCAGGACGGCCTACTCGCCGGCCTCCGGCCAGCTACCGACCCAGATCACCCACACCAACCCGATGGGATGGCAGACCGTCGCCACCCTGGACGTCGGCCGCGGCTCGGCGCTCAGGATCCGGGACGAGAACGGGCGCGTCTCGGAGCAGGAGTTCGACGGACTCGGCCGTTCGGTCGCGGGCTGGAGTCCTGGCAACGACCGGAGTACGCACCAGAACCGCCCGAACCGGAAGTTCTCCTACGCGGTCAACGGAGCCAACGCACCCTCACAGGTGCTCACCCAGGCACTGATGGGCGACCTGGAGACCTACACGTCGAGCTACACCATCTATGACGGCCTCGGCCGGATCCGTCAGACCCAGGCCAGCGCTCCATCGGGCGTTGCCGGGCGAATGGTCACCGATGCTCTGTTCGACTCCCACAGCTGGCAGACCAAGACCAGCGCCGCGTACTACAACGACCAGGCGGCCCCGAGCGGCCAGCTCTTCCTGCCCAACGGCGGGGTGACCCCGGACAGCAAGATCCCGTCGCAGACCGTGCAGAAGTACGACGGCATGGGCCGCGTCACGGACTCGATCTTCCAGTCCCACGGCATCGAGCAGTGGCGCAGCCGCACCGAGTACGCGGGGGCGGACGAGATCCGCACCATCCCGCCGGCCGGGGGGTACGCGACCGCGACCGTCATGGACGGGCGCGGGAACACCGTCGCCCTTCGCCAGTACAAGGCGAACACCCCGACCGGTGCGTACGACGAGACGACGTACGGCTACACGCCTGAGGGCAAGGAGGCCTGGCGCAGGGATGCGGCCGGGAACCTGTGGACCTATGAGTACGACCTGCTCGGCCGCCCGGTGAAGGGCACCGACCCCGACTCGGGAACGGGCACCACGACCTACGACGACAGCCGGAACCTCGTCACGGTCACGGACTCCCGGGGCAAGAGCGCCACCAGCGTCACCGACCTGCTCGGTCGCACCGTCGCGACCTACGAAGGTACGGCCGTCGACCCGGCCAAGCAGGTCGCGGGGTGGACCTACGACAGCCTCGCCCTCGGCAAGCCCACCTCCACCACCCGGTATGTCGGCGGTGCGAGCGGAGCGGCGTACAAGTCGGAGATCACCGGCTACGACATCGGCTATCGCGAGTCGGGGGCCAAGACCACGGTTCCGGCCGTTGAGGGCAAGCTGGCCGGTACCTATCTCACCGACAACACGTACGACAAGGCCGGTCGGCTGGCGAACACCCTGATGCCCGCTGTGGCGGGCCTGCCCAGAGAGCGGCTCAAGTTCGCGACCGACACCGTCGGTCAGCTGACCGCGATGTCGAGCACGATCGGTGGCGACCCGTCGACCACCTTCATCGCCGGAGTTCGGTACGACCCCTACGGACGGGCGTTCCGCACGACACTCGGTCCCGGCGGGGCCAATCTCGTCGCCACAACCGTGATCGACGAAGCCACGGGCCGGGTCACCCGCTCGATCCTGGACAAGGAGAACGCTCCGACCGCGAGCGTCGACGTCGTCGACTACACCTACAACGCGCTCGGCCAGGTCACTTCGGCCCGCAACGCCCAGGACGGTGAGGCCGCCGACCTGCAGTGCTTCAACCACGACTACCTCGGTCGGCTGACCCAGGCCTGGACGGACACCGGCGCGCAGACGACGCTGTCGCACCCGAACGTCCCGGCGGTCGGCTCCTGCGCCAACGCCAACGGCCCGGAACTGAACGCCGGCAGGCCGAGTGTGGGCGGCCCGGCTCCGTACTGGCAGCAGTACGAGTACGACCTGATCGGCAACCGCACCAAGCTCGTCAAGAAGGACGTCGACGGCGACACCGGCAAGGACGTCGTCACCACCCAGACGTTCGGCAGCGGTCCGAACACCCCGTCCTCCGATCCACGTACGGGCGGCGGCACCGGCGGCCCGCACGCGCTGATGAAGTCCACGGAGGCCGGCCCGGACGGGACCGCGGTGACCTCCTACACCTATGACGCCGCAGGCAATACGACGTCCGTCACCGACACCCCGGGCACCAAGACCCTGACGTGGAACGCCCAGGGCAAGCTCGACCAGATCACCGGGACCGGGCAGAGTGCCGGCACCAGCTACCTGTACGACGTCTCCGGCAATCAGCTGATCCGCCGAGATCCGGGGAAGACGACCCTCAACCTCGGCGCCGACCAGCTCACGCTGGACACCACGACCGGGGTGGTCACCAACGTCCGCTCCTACGGGGCACCCAACGGCCTCTCCATCACACGGACCACCACCGACGGCACCTCCACGCTCGCCTACCAGAGTTCGGATCCGCACGGCACCAACGGTGTCCAGTTCGACGCCTACGACCTCTCGCAGGTCCGCCGGCCCACCGACCCGTTCGGCAACGAGCGCGGCGCCCAGCCGGGCGCGGGGATCTGGGCCGGTGACAAGGGCTTCGTCGGAGGCACCAAGGAGAAGGCCACCGGCTTCACCCTCCTCGGCGCCCGCGAGTACGACTCGAAGACGGGCCGCTTCATCAGCCCCGACCCGATCACGGACGCTGGCGACCCCCAGCAATGGAACGCGTACGCGTACGCCAACAACAGCCCCATCAACAAGTCGGACGCCAACGGCCTGAAGGTCGGTTGTGACAACCCCGACGAGTGCAGGAACAACCACGAGCCTCGTGCCAATGGCCAGGCGGTCGATGCGGTATTCATCTACAGCCCTCCCGGCCCGGTCGAGCCGCCTGACGCAGGGGTGCAGAAGGCTCTGGCGAAGCAGGACGCCGCCGACCAGGTTGTCAAGGAGGGCAAGCGCAAGCGCGACGAGATCGTGCACAAGGTCGTCGACCTGATCGGCGAACTGATCGGCTTCAACGACGCCCGGGACTGCTTCACCAAGGGCGACGTGATGGCCTGCGTCAACACCGCGCTCAACGCGGTGCCCTGGGGCAAGCTCTTCAAGGCCATCAAGGTCGGCATCAAGGCCTTCAAGATCTACAAGGAGATCGACAAGGTTTACGACATGATCCGCTCCGGCGAACGCGCCGCAGCGGAGGCCAGTCAAGCCGTCGCCGTAGCCAGGACGGCGGCCGCAGAAGCGAAGGCGGCGGAAAGAGCCGCAGCCAAGGCCGCAGAAGAGAAGGCGGCGAAGGAAACGGCTTCTGATGCTGCTGGGGTCGAATCGGGAGCAAGTAAGGCAGAGTCGGATGCTGAGGTTTCCCCGAAGGAGAAGGATGGCGGAGCGGAGGTATCGGCCGATACGGAATACGGTGGAGGGCATGAAGGGAATGTATGGGCTGACCGGGCCACCATCGAAGCCGCTAATGGCAAGTCATCCACTTCGCGCACCCGCGCGCTGGCTTCCGTTGTGGCCGAGGATTTTAAGGATCTGAACTTCACTTACATTCCTCAATATAGTCCGACTGCGAATACCGGAATGGCGAAGAAGGGTGTGGGGACGCAGATTGGGCGGAAGAGGTTCTCGAGTCGAAATGACCTAAGGAATACGGTGGTCCACGAGGAGCTTCATCACCGATGGTATGCTCGGGGAATAACAGGTCACCATCCGCGTGATGGCTCTGGTGCATCTCAGCGCTTTTATGACACAGTCGACAGGTATATGCGAATGAGGGGGTGGGCGGAATGATCGAGCAGGGGGTGCGGGTCGGCCTAAAGTGCACAAACTGTGGCGCTGATGCTCGTGGCTGGAATGCCCAAGTGATCCGGGCGGGTTTGCTGGGTTGGGTCTCTGAATGGGAATGTGAGTCCTGTGGGCTTGTCAGTGACGATGGCGGATCTGGGCCTGGCCCGCAGTGGCTGCGAAGTTCTGTAATGCGTGAGCATGGCGCAGTGCGGCTTAGGGTTGTCTCTATAGGGCCTCGACGTGCTCTTGTGATCAAAGAGATCAGGCGGGTGCTGGGTCTGACTATCGGCGATGCCGTCGCGCTGCTGGGGGAACTGAATTCTGCGGGGATCACGCAGACCGCAGCCGAGGCTAAGATTCTCAGGCGGGCCCTCGAGGTTGCTGGGGCAGAATGTTCCGAGGAGCCGATCTTCGCTCGATCATGAGTTGCTGGGATCGGTAGTCCTCCGGTGTCAGGCAGGGCGAGCTGTCTCGCGAGTGAGTGATGGTGCTTCGGACACGCTGACCCGAGGGTCGCGGCGGTGTGATGCTTCGCCCGTGTGTCGCACCGGGTGACCGGGGTGTCACGCGGGTAGGACTGTGGCTGTTCTGACCGGGCGTTGCCGAGACATCGCAGGAGCCGCGAGTGGCCGCTTATCTCGACCGTGACGGAGCCGACGGCCTGGAGGTGCCCGCGCAGGACGCGCCGCCGCCTCCCGCCGAGCTGGTCGCGCTGGCGCAGGCGTACGGGGTGGACACGGCCCTCCAGCCGTCGGCGCGGACACTGGTGGCGGTGCTGGCCGCGCTGGGCGTGGAGGCGGGCAGGCCGGAGGCGGCCCGGGCGGCGCTGGAGCGCCACCGGGCCGGGCAGCGGGCGCGGTCGCTGCCGCCCTGCGTGGTGGTGCGGGCCGGGCGGCGGACGGCGCTGGACGCGCCGGCGGACGCCCGGCTCAGCGTCGAGCTGGAGGACGGCGGCGTCTGGGAGCTGCCGCGCGGGCACTCCCACTGGCTGCCCGCCGACCTGCCGCTCGGGCGGCACCGGCTCAGCGCGGTGACCGACGGCACGCGCCAGGACGCCCATCTGATCGTCGCCCCGGAGCGGCTGCCGCAACTCCCCGGCCGCGGCTGGGGCTTCCTCGCGCAGCTCTACTCCGTGCTCTCCGACCGCTCCTGGGGCATGGGCGACCTCGCCGACCTCGCCGAACTCACCCAGTGGGCCGGGAGCCTCGGCGCGGGCTTCGTGCAGATCAACCCGCTGCACGCGGGGCTGCCGGGCACCCCCTCCGACCCGTCCCCCTACCGGCCCTCCTCGCGCCGCTTCGCCGACCCTGTCCACCTGCGGGTCGAGGCGGTGCCCGAGTACGCGTACCTGACGGGCGAGCAGCGGGCCGAGGCCGAGGAGCTGGGCCGGCGCGCCGCCCGGCTGCGCGCCGAGGTGCTGGGCCACGACGGCCTGATCGACCGGGACGCCGTCTGGGCGCTCAAGCGCCGCGCCCTGGAGCTGCTGCACGAGGTGGAGCGCGGCGCGGGCGCCCGGGCCGCCTACGAGGCCTTCCGGCGGCGGGAGGGCGAGTGGCTGGAGCGGTACGCGCTCTGGAACGCCCTCGCCGAGGTGCACGGCGCCGACTGGCACGCCTGGCCGAAGGGGTTGCGCCATCCGGACAGCCCGCACGTCGTCCTCGCCGCCGAGGAGCTGGCGGACCGCGTGGAGTTCCACCGCTGGCTCGCCTGGCAGGTCGACCGGCAGCTCGCCGCGGCCCAGCAGGCCGCGCGCACCGCCGGCATGGCCGTCGGACTGATCCACGACCTCGCCGTCGGCGTCCACCCCGACGGCGCCGACGCCTGGGCGCTCCAGGCCGCGCTGGGCGGCGGCATCTCGGTCGGCGCCCCGCCGGATGCCTTCAACGCCCACGGCCAGGACTGGGGCCTGCCGCCCTGGCGTCCGGACGCCCTGGCCGCCTCCGGCTACGCCCCGTACGCGGAGCTGCTGCGCTCGGCGGCCCGGCACGCGGGGGCGATCCGGATCGACCACGTGATGGGCCTGTTCCGGCTCTGGTGGGTGCCGGCCGGCCACCCGCCGACCGAGGGCGCCTACGTCCACTACGACGCCGAGGCGATGCTGGGCGTGCTGGCCCTGGAGGCGCACCGGGCCGGCACGGCGGTGATCGGCGAGGACCTCGGCACCGTGGAGCCGGGCGTCCGCGAGGAGCTGGCGGCGCGCGGCGTCCTGGGCACCTCGGTGCTCTGGTTCGAGCGGGACTGGCAGGCCGGGGGCGAGATCCTGCCCCCGGAGCGCTGGCGGCCGGGCAGCCTGGCCACCCTGACCACCCACGACCTCCCGAGCACCGCCGCCCGGCTGACCGGCGAGCACGTGGAGCTGCGCCACCGGCTCGGCCTGCTCGCCAGGTCGCTCGACGAGGAGCAGGCGCAGGCGGCGGCCGAGCTGGCCGAGTGGCGGGCCGAGCTGACCCGGCTGGGCCTGCTGGCCGAGGGCGAGGAGCTCTCGGCGGCGGCGCTGTACCGCTTCCTGCGGGCCACCCCGGCCGAGCTGGTCGGCCTCTGGCTGCCCGACCTGGTGGGGGACCCGCGCCCGCAGAACCTGCCCGGCACCTGGGACCAGTACCCCAATTGGCGGCTGCCGGTCGCGGACGGCTCCGGCCGCCCGGTGACGCTGGACGAGCTGGCCGCCGCCCCGGCCGCACAGGCCCTGACCGGCGTTCTGCGGGCCGCCGGCGGGCAGGCCCGAAAGGCCGACCCCGCCGAGCGCGGCGACGTAAGCGGCGGGTAAGTTGAGCAGCGTGGACAAGAGGAACGCTTTGCGAGCCGGCGCGGTCACCGCAACGGTCACGCTGATGATGCTGCTGTCGTCGCCCGCCATGGCCCTCTCCCGGGACGACGGCGACGACCCGGGTAGCGGCCTGAGCGTCGCCCAGACCCTCGGCCTGTACGTGCTGCTGCCGATCGTGGCCTTCGTGGTCATCGCCGGCCTCGCCGGGCTGCCGTACGGCAGCAAGGACAAGAAGAAGTAACCGAGGGCTTCCACCCGAGCCTGGTACAACGCCCGAGGGCCAACGAGACCCACGTGTTCTCCACCAGCAGCGGTGCCCGCCTGAGCAACTGACGCTCGCGGCGGCGAACGACCCGGGCGGAG
>NZ_JBEXYC010000041.1:0-57445 GCF_040630835.1 Kitasatospora sp. NPDC005751 | reverse complement strand
GGCCCCACTTTCATGCCCTGCCGACCAGAAGATCACCCGACCGAGTCGGCAGACTCGAACTCACGATCACCAAGATCGATAGAGCAACGGCTAGTCAGAACACCGCAACTGGTTGAGCTTCATGAGGATTTGTGGGACATCGTCGACAGCAACTTGCAGGACGGTGACAAGGCCAAGGGAGCTATCGCGGTCGATGCCTTTCCCGGTCTGGGCAAGACCACCTCGGTGCTGGCGTTCGCCCGGGCGTTCCATCGCCGGGAGATAGCCGAGCAAGGAGAGTTCACCGCCCAGGGGAACGAACGGGTTCCGGTCTGCCGGGTCGGTCTGACCGGCAACACCGGCATGAAGGACCTCAACCGGGCCATGCTGGAGTTCTTCGGCCACCCGGGGCGCAACCGCGGGACGACCGCCCAGCTCGGCCAGCGAGCCCTGGACTGCGTGCTCTCCTGCGAGGTCCGTCTGCTCGCATTGGACGATCTTCACTTCCTGAAGTGGCGTAGGACGAACGGCATCGAGGTCAGCAATCACCTCAAGTGGATCGCCAACGAGTTCCCGGTGACCCTGCTGATGGCCGGCGTTGGACTCGCCGACAAAGGTCTGTTCAGCGAGGGCGGCACCAAGGGCGACGCGGTCATGGCCCAGACAGGGCGCCGCACCACGCGGCTCGGTATGCGGCCGTTCACGATCGAGACCGAGAAGAACCGCCGGGAGTGGCGGCAGATGCTGCGAGCCCTCGAAAAGCGTGTGGTCCTGGCCGACAAGCATGACGGCATGCTCACGGACGACCTGTCCGACTATCTCTTCGCCCGCAGCACCGGACACATCGGCTCGCTGATGACGTTGATCAACCGCGGCTGCCAGCGGGCCGTCCGAAGCGGCGAGGAAACACTCAGCCAAGACTTGCTGGACGGCGTGAAGAACGACGAAGCGTCCGAGAAGGCCCGCCAGGAACTCGAAGCCGCCCTCGAGAAGAGGCGACTGACAAGCCGCCCGCAGACCACACGCAGGAAATCGGCATGACCGGTGCCCCAAGAACGCTGCCGATCCGGATCGACCCCCTGCCTGGCGAAGCCCTCGACTCCTGGCTCGAAGCCCTGGCCCATCGGCTGGACACCCCACTTGGCGACGTACGGTCGCATCTCGGCTTCCCGGTGAGAGACCGATCCGGGAACCACCTCAGGGACATCCCGCCGGACTGGACGATCGCGCTGCGTGAGCACGAGACATCGGCCGTCGCGCACGCGAGCGGACTCTCGCCGGCTCTGATCACGACCATGACGCTGGCCCACTACGACCAACGCGCCCTGCGTATCGACCTGGCCCGCCGGCACGTCGACCGCCGGGTGCTCTGGGGCCGCGGCCGGGGTTCGCGGTTCTGCCCGGACTGCCTGGCCGGCTCCGGCGGCCGCTGGCAGTTGGCCTGGCGCCTGGGATGGGCCTTCGCCTGCCCCCGCCACCGTCGCCTGCTCGCGGACTGCTGCCCGAACTGCGGGCGTGTCCAGCGGGAGCGACCCCGTTCCGGCCGGGTCGTTCCCCAGCTGGGCATCTGCGGCAATCCCCCCTCACAACCCGGCAGAGCGATATCCGGTGACTGCGGCTTCGACCTCACCAAGACCGGAACGCTTCGGCTGCCCGCAGGCCATCCAGCGCTGACCGCCCAGGACCGGCTGCTGGAGATCATCGAGTCCGGGGCAGCCGCCTTCGGTGCCTACACCGTCAGCCCGCAGCCAGCACTCGACGCCCTCGCGGACATCCGAGCCTTCGGCGGACGAGTGCTGGCGGACCTCCCCGCTGGTGTCATCAAGAAGCTGCTGCCCGCCGACCTCGCCGACGAGCACTTCACGCCTGACCCCAGCTCCCGACTCGCATCCCGGGCCGTGGAGCGGCCCGGCTTCATGGCCCCGCCACGGGCCGTGAGCGCTGGCGCCGCGATGACCATCGCACTGCGAGTCCTTGAACACCGGGATGTCCACCAGGCCGGGAAGGCGATGCGCGGACTGCTGGAGGCGATGCGCGAAGAGCTCTGGCAGATCAGTGCCACGAGCATCGACAGCTGGGGACGCGGCCTGAGCCCCGTGCTCAACGCGGTGCACTTGGTCGCGCTCGCCCCATCGTTCCGGCCCAGTGACCAGCTCCGCTTCCGTACGGTGACCAGCATGCCCAGCAGACCGAACCTCACGGACACTGAGCTGGCGCGCCGAGCCCGGAACATAGCCAGCACATTCTGGCCGGCCTGGGCAGTACGGCTCACCCCGTCGGAAGGGGTCTACCCTCGTGTTCTCGCGCCCGTCCTGGCCAGCGCTCTCCTGATAATCGGCAGTCGGACCAGCCTTGATGACGTGGCCCGGCACCTCGGCGCAGTCGCTGACGGCATCGACATCTCCCGGATCTTGCAACTGCTGAACGATCAGCCGAAATGGCCGGACATGATGACCGCCCTGGTCCGCCTGGCCGACTACCTCGACTCCAACGACATTCCCATCGACTACCAGCGGCGCCGCCGCCTCGACTACACCAACCTGCTGCCGCACGAGCGCTGGCTCGACATCTGCCGCAGCACCGGCACATCGCCCGGCCAACGCCGACGAGAGCAGATCATCCGCTGCCGGTTGTTCCAACGCATCAGTGGCCTGCCGACCGAAGCCGTCCCCGGCTACCGCCAGGTCGACGAAGCACCCTTCAGGGCCGAGGTCGCCCGAGCTGCAGCCCTCCAAACACCCGAGCTGGCCAAGGAACTGGACCGCGCAGCTATGGACTTCCTGGCAGCCCACGACATCCACGACGAGCCGGTGACCTGGCAGCCGCCCACCTCCCTGCTCGACGGACTGGACCTGCCCGGACCCGACCCCGCTCGCATCGAGGTCCCGCGCCTGCACCAGCTCATCCGCCAGCGCAAGAATCCGGTGCAGTACGCGGCCAGGGCACTCGACACCAGCGTCGAGGCGATCCGCTATGTACTGGACGAGCATCCCGCTCCCGCACCGCTGCCGACCAGGTCCGTTGCCAGAGCGACAGGCGCCACCCGTCACCGAGCCCGCCAAGAGGTGCCGAAGGAGACCTTCGTCCGCCTCTACCTGCACGAGCACCAATCCCTGAACCAGATCGCCGCCCTCACCGGCTTCTCTCGCAAGGTGCTCGCCCCGCTTGCGCACGAGTACGACATCCCGCTCCGCGACGGCCCACAGGACTACAAGCCCCGAGGAACCGTCGAACCGGACTGGCTGATTGAGCAGTACGTCAACCGCCGCCGGACCCTTGCAGACCTCGCCCACGAGAAGGGGATGAGCACCGCGAACATGGCGCGCTGGGCCAAGACCCACAACATCCCGCTGCGATCACGCGGAGGATCCAGCCACAGCCGGTCACTTCGCGCTGCCGACCAGGCCGATCGAGCGCCGACCATCCTGCGGCCGGCTCTCAGTGGCCAGGGGGCCAACGAACGCCTGAGCCGATTCGCGGCCGCATCCGCCTACCCCAGCCTCAGCGCGGCGGCGAGCGGCCTCGGTTTCAACACCTTCACCCTCGTCGCGCAGATCAACCGGATCGAACGAGAGCTTGGCGGACCGCTGCTGGTCAGAGCCGAACGCGGCCGACCCATGACGCTGACCCCCTTGGGGAAGAGGGTGCTCAGAGCTATTCGCACGTCTCAAGATGGTGCAGCGTCATGAATCCGAAGTTCACTCCAGGTCGGAAAGGCGATGGAAGGCTCCGTCGAAGTCTCCCGACGCAAGCAGTTTGGTGATCACGCCCACCATGCCCTGGATCCCAGGATCTTGAACGATCAGCCCGTCCAAGCACCAGAAGCACCGACCACCTGCCGCTTCTCCGGTCTCCTCCCGTTTCCTCATCAGCCGGTCCACCTCGGGGAGGGTGAAGATCGTCGCACTCCAGCGAGAGCCATCGGGGAGGTGAACCTCGACATCCACATTGCAGACCTCATCGAGCACCTCATCAGGGCTTGGGAGGAAGAGTGCCTCGAACCCGTCTCGGCGGGCACGGTAGTAGGGGCCATCCCATCCAGCGTCGGTCTGCGGCTTGCTCGTTGTAGTGGTCACAGCAGGAGCATCCCAGTAGTTCAGATGGCCATCCAACGGGAATTGGACACCGCGACGGCTGGAGAGCAGAGCACCGCCATCGTGGGCCCGTGAAGACTAGGAGCTGCAGGGTGCGATTAGATGTTGCTGGGGAAAAGACCGTGACGGTGTCGGCGTCTGCTCCTATCTTCAGACCATGACCGTCACCGCACGGCGGGAGCTGGTGAGCCCCGCAACCCGAAACGCTTTCCGCTCTCTGGCCACGGACCTGACCATCCGGATCGTGGCCGAGTTGTGGGAGGACCATGGCTTCGCGCCTATCCCGCCAGATGAGCTGAAGTACCAGGACTCAGGCCAGCGGCGCACCGAGTTCATGCTGTATGCGGAGGGCGTGGACTGGTCGGATCCGAACCACGTTCGGCGTGCCCTACTCGTCTTCGAGGACTTCATCCGCACCTATCGGAGCCCGGACGACCAAGGAACGCCAAAGTGGCTGGACGACATCAGAGTTCGCTTGGAGCGGGACGGCTTCGCCCTCGACAAGGAGGGGAAGATCTCCTGGTCAAGCCCGCCGGTGCTGGCCCGTGACCTCAGCACCCTGAGCGATGCATCAGGAATCACGATCGAGCTGGAGCGCATTCGACGGGACCTGACCACCGACCCCCATGGGGCCATTGGCGCGGCCAAGCAACTCATCGAAGCGACCGCGAAGACCGCTCTTCGGGAGCTGGGCATCGTGGTGGACAGGAACGCCGCGCTCCCTGCCCTGATCAGTACGGTCCAGAAGGCATTGAAGCTCGATGCTGCCTCGGCTCCGGATGGACCCGACGGCAGCAAGGCCGTGAAGAAGATTCTCTCGGGGTCGGTGAACATCGCGATCGGTGTCGCCGAACTGCGTAACCAGGGCTTCGGCAGCGGTCACGGTCAGGCGAGCGCACCGTCCGGGCTCGGAGTGCGTCATGCCCGCCTGACGGTCAACGCTGCTGTGACCTGGTGCGAGCTGATTCTCGACACGCTCTCGGACCCTGCCGCTCCGTGGCGCAACGCCAAGGTCTGATCCACTCGGGAAGAGCCGGGCCACCCCCGAGTTCTGTCGGACTGGGAAGGCACAATCGGCGCATGTCTGAGACCTTCGTCGACCTTGGATCCGTCAATGTGCCGTCTGGTGTGCTGGTGCTCGGCATGGCTGGGTGGATCGACTACTGGCGGGAAATGGGTCAGCTGCTGTCCGAGCGCGCCCGGACAGCAGCGTCGTCGGGAGGAAGCCATCTTCGTGAGTGGCTGTGCGAGGCGGTCGCGGTCCCGGCTGCCGATGACCGGCCCCTGAGGGTAAGGGCGACCGCCTCGCCGTCCCCCTTTGATGAGGAACCGACGATCGCGATCCTGGAGATCAGCCTCGGTGTCCAGTGGCCGGAGACCGCGGACCGGTCGGTGCCGATCCGGCTCGGGGACCTGCCCGTCGACCGTTGCGGCATGGTTATCGGCGACGCCGCAGGTCTGGACGCGTGGACGGGAATGGGCGGCGAGCCGGCCGATGGGCTCGCCGACGTCTTCTACTGGGGCCTGTACGCGGACGACGCGCACGCGGAGTTTGGCGGTGAGCGGATCGCGCAGCACGGCGTCGACGGACCGCACGGGTGGCTCGACCTCACGCTGGCCGAGGCGGCCGCCCGTGCAACCGAACTCACTGCCTGGTGCGACCGCCTCCACGGCAAGGGCCTTGTGGTCTCGGTCGACAAGCACACCGACGACCACCGTTTCCGTCGAGCCGGGTGGCACCATCCGCTCCGCGTCGGAGCGATCGAGGTCGGCGGCTGCCAGGTGCTCGGCATCGAATGGGACCAGGGCGACCATTCGATGAGGCACCGCGGTGAGCGGGACGCCGGCCAGGTCTATCCGGTCACGCTCGAAGCCGACGAGGCGGGCGAGATGGTGATGCGATGGACCATCCCGCCCTACGACTTCGACGACGAAGACGAGTAACGAGCTCAGCTCTGGGGATCCGCCACCGTGGTGAGACTGATCAACCTCGACACGCAGTGAGACAGATCGGGGAACCGCAGGTCACAGCAGTGGTCTCCGACACGAGCCGCGAGACCCTACACCGCTCCGGCCGTGCGAAGGGCCCGTACCCGGTGGGGTACGGGCCCTTCGCGTCGCCGGCTCGCGACGGCGCGCTGGGGTGGCGGGGCGTCAGAGCGTCACGGTGGCGCGGAAGACGGTGGCGTCGTCGCCGTCGAGGCGGGTGGCGGTGCCGGTCGCGGGGAGGAAGACCGACCCGCCGCGGGCGAGGTCCAGCACGCTGCCGTCGGCGGCGGTGAGCCGGGCCCGGCCGGCGGTGCAGAGCAGGATCTGCGGGGCGCGGCCGTCGAGTTCGCGCTCCCGGCCGGTCAGCACGAAGCGGGAGAGCCGGAACTCGTCGATCGGGACGGGGAAGAGCTCCTCCCCGGGGGTGGTGTCGACGGCGGTCGGCAGCAGCAGCTCCGGCGCTCCGGGGGTGAAGTCCACCACCTTCAGCAGCTCCGGCACATCGATGTGCTTGGGCGTCAGCCCGGCCCGCAGGACGTTGTCGGAGTTGGCCTGCAGCTCGACGCAGACGCCGTGCAGATAGGCGTGCGGCACGCCCGCGCCGAGGTAGAGCGCCTGGCCGGGCCGGAGCCGGACGGCGTTGAGCAGCAGGCCGCCGATCAGGCCGCGGTCGCCGGGGAACTCGCGGGTGATCCGGCCGTAGAGCGCGTAGGGGCCGTCGGGGTCGCCGGCGGCGGCCTTGTCCACCGCGTCGGCGGTCTCCCGGACGGTCGCGGCGGCCGTGGCCTCGTCCATGGTGAGGATGGCGGCCAGTGTGGCGCGCAGGGCCTCGGCCTCGTCCTCGGCGCCGAGCAGCGCGATCAGCGGGTCGAGTGCCGGCACCCGCAGCCCGGCCATCAGGGCGGCCGCCCCGGCCGGTGTCCGGAAGCCGCAGAGACCGTCGAACTCGTCGAGCGCGCAGATGAGTTCGGGCTTGTGGTTGGCGTCCCGGTAGCTGCGGTGCGGGGCGTCGAGCGGCACGCCCAGGGCGTTCTCGGCGGCGTACCCGGCGCGGGCCTGGTCCAGGGTGGGGTGCGCCTGGATGGAGAGCGGGATGCCGGCGGCCAGGACCTTGAACAGGAACGGCAGGGCGGGGCCGAACCGGGCCACGGTGGCGGCGCCCAGCTCGCCCTCGGGGTCGGCGGCGATGAGCTCGTCCAGCGGGCGGAGCCCGTCGCCCCGGTCGGCGCGGGAGGGCGCTCCGGGGTGAGCCCCCATCCACAGCTCGGCCTGCGGTTCCCCGGTCGGTTCCTGCCCGAGCAGCTCGGGGAGCGCGGTGTGCGACCCCCAGGCGTACGGGCGGACAGTGTTGACGAGCCTGTCCATGCGCGCGGTCCTGCTCCTCTGCTGCTGTGCCTGGTGTGCCGGATCGCCGGGAGACGGCCCGGCGGGCGTGTGGTCCGGGCAAAGGCTGGGCATCGACCCTAGCCGACCGGTGCCGTCGGAAGGGAAACGGCCGGGGTCGGCCGGGAGTGCCAGAGCCGTACCGGCTGTTCGAGGACGCGGTAGTAGGATGCCAGGACGCAGTAATTTCCACAGTGGTTTCCAGGTCGGCGGGATGCCGACGGGGACTGCGTCTCAGAGTGCGGGCAACGGTGACTGGCACTTCCCGCCACCGGCCGAGAGGTTTGTACGTGACCGTGAACCAGCAGAGTTTTGCTGATCTCGGCAGGGTGCTGGTGATCATCCCGACGTTCAACGAAGCGGAGAACGTCGAGCGGATCGTCGGACGGGTCCGTGCGGCCGTGCCCGAGGCCCATGTCCTGGTCGCCGATGACAACAGCCCTGACGGGACCGGCGAGCTGGCCGACAAGCTGGCCGCCGAGGACCCGAACGTGCAGGTCATGCACCGTCGGGGCAAGGAGGGGCTGGGCGCCGCCTACCTGGCGGGCTTCCGCTGGGGCATCGACAACGGCTACGACGTCCTGGTCGAGATGGACGCGGACGGCTCGCACCAGCCCGAGGAGCTGGACCGGCTGCTGGGCGCGCTGCGCGGCGCCGACCTGGTGCTCGGCTCGCGCTGGGTGCCGGGCGGCCGGGTGGTGAACTGGCCGAAGTCGCGCCTGCTGCTCTCGCGCGGCGGCTCGACGTACTCGCGGCTGATGCTGAACGTGCCGATCCGGGACGTCACCGGCGGCTACCGGGCCTTCCGCAAGGAGACCCTGCTCGGCCTGGGCATGGACGAGGTCGCCTCGGCCGGCTACTGCTTCCAGGTCGACCTGGCCTGGCGCACGGTGAAGGCGGGCTTCAAGGTGGCCGAGGTGCCGATCACCTTCGTGGAGCGCGAGCTGGGTGCCTCCAAGATGAGCCGCCACATCGTGCTGGAGGCGCTCTGGCGCGTCACCTCCTGGGGTGTCGCCGACCGGGTCGCCAAGCTGACCGCCCGCGCGAAGGGCTGACCGGCGGCCGAAGAGACCGACCGCGCCCGGGCCCGCCTGTGAGAACAGGCGGGCCCGGGCGCTTCGTGCTGTCCGGGGTGGGCCCGTCCGGCGGGGCGGGCGGGGTGCGGCGCGGGCGGGTCAGCAGGAGCCGGGCTGCTTGAGGGCGCTGTCCGGCAGGTAGCGGTCGGCCCAGACGGCCAGCTCGGTCAGGGCCGGGCGCAGCGCGGCGCCCGCCTCGGTGAGCCGGTAGCTGACGCGCAGCGGCGGGCCCTCGTCGACCTGGCGCAGTACGAGCCCGGCCTCGGCCAGTTCGGTGAGGCGGTCGGAGAGCATGCGTTCGCTGATGCCGGGGACGGCCCGGCGCAGTTCGGAGAAGTACCCGGGCCCGTTGTTGGTGAGCGTGGCCACGATCAGGCCGGTCCAGCGCTTACCGAGCAGGGTGAAGACCCGGGTCAGCGCGATCTCCGTGCCGGTGCAGGCGACCACCGCCGCCCCGTGTTCCCCGGGGGTGGCGTGGACCTGCTCGGTCACCTCTTGCTGGGCCATGGGTACAGCGTACCGGTCTGTCCACTAGTGACTGCAGAAAAGTAAGCTGCTACGGTACTGATAGCTGCGGCGGAAAGAGCAGCTGCTTACTTTGATGGAGGTTCGCCATGCCCACTCTGCTGCACATCGACTCGTCCGCGTTCACCGACGGCTCGGTCTCCCGCGAGGTCTCGGCCGCCTACCGGGCCGCCTGGCAGGCCCAGCACCCCGACGGCACGGTGATCCACCGCGACCTCGCCGCCCTGCCGGTGCCGCACCTGGACGCCCACGGCATCTCCGCGGCCTTCACCCCCGCGGAGGGACGCAGCGCCGAGCAGGCGGCGGCCTTCGCGCTGCGCGAGGAGCTGATGGCGGAGCTGGAGCGGGCCGACGCGATCGTGATCGGCACCCCGATGTACAACTTCACGATCCCGTCCAGCCTCAAGGCCTGGCTGGACCAGGTGATCCTGATGGGCCGCACGGCGGGGGACACCCCCTCGGCGGCCGGGACCCCGGTGACGGTGATCGCCGCCCGCGGCGGCTCCTACGCGCCCGGCGCCCCGCGCGAGCCCTACGAGTTCGTCACCACCTACCTGGAGAAGGTGCTGACCGGGATGCTCGGGCTGGAGGTCGAGTTCATCGTCCCCGAGTTCACCCTGGCGGCGACGGTGCCGGCGATGGCGGACTTCGTGCAGCACGCCGCCGACTCCAAGGCCCGGGCGCTGGAGGACGCGGCGCGCCTGGCGAAGGCCTCGGCCGCCTGACGGCGCCGTACCCCGCGCGGAAGGCGCGCCCCGCCGGGCGCGCCTTCCGCGCAATCGGCGGGCCGTGCTCCCATGCTGTAGGGCGCAGGGAGTCCGAGCGCCGACCGGAGGGAGCAGCCAGTGACGTCGTCCTCGCCCGAGGGGAGCGCCGCCGCGGAACGCGCGGGCGCCGCGGACGGCGACCGGGCCGGGGCGGACGGGGCGGACGCGGCCGGGACGGCCGGTGTCCGGCCGCTGGAGATCGCCGTGTTCACCGGTCCCGAGTCGGCCTTCTTCGCCACCTCGACCCTGATCCTCGGCGAACGGACCGCGATCCTGGTCGACGCCCAGCTCACCCGCAGCGCCGGCCGCGAGCTGGCCGAGTGGGTGGCCGGCAAGAACCGACGGCTGCTGGCCATCGTGATCACCCACCAGCACCCCGACCACTACTTCGGTGCCGAGGAGGTGCTGAAGCTCTTCCCGGAGGCGCAGCTGCTGGCCGCGCCGCCGGTGGTGGACGGCATCCTGCGCACCGCGGCCGCCAAGGTCGCCCAGTGGAAGCCGGTGTACGGCGACGACATCCCCGACCACCCGCTGGTGCCCGCGCCGCTGCTGCCCCAGCCGCTGATGGTCGACCGCCAGGTGATTCCGGTGCTGCTGTTCGGCCAGGGCGACTGCGAGGGGTCCACGGTGGTCCACGTGCCCAGCATCCGCACCGTGCTCGCCGGTGACTTCGTCTACAACGGCACCCACGTCTGGACGGCCGACACCACCCCGGAACAGCGCACCGCGTGGGTGCGCAACCTCGGCCGGATCGCCGAACTCGGCGCCGACCGCGTGATCGCCGGGCACCGGGCGCCCGAGCAGGACGACGACGCGGGCCGGGTGCTCGCCTTCACCGGTGAGTACCTCCAGGACTTCGACCGGCTGCTGGCCGCACACCCGGACGACGCGGAGGCGCTGGTCGCCGCGGTGGGCGAGCGGTACGGGGAGCTGACCCTGCCCGCCATCCTGGAACTGAGCGTCGCCGCCAACCTCGCCCGCCCCCGCCCCCGCCCCCGCCCCCTGCCGGACGAGGACGGGATCGTCGACGCCGAACTGGTCGACGAGGACCCCGAGGACTGAGCCGGGGCGGACCGGGCGCCGCGGCGCGGATACTGGCGGCATGACGCCGTACGACGTGATCGTGCCCGCCGGGGGCGCCGCCCGCCGGCTCGGGGGAGCGGACAAACCCGGGCTGACCGTCGGTGGGACGGCCCTGCTCGACCGGGTGCTCGCCGCCGCCGCCGGTGCCCGCACCACCGTGGTGGTCGGCCCCGCCCGGCCCACCGCCCGGACCGGGATCCGCTGGACCCGCGAGCGGCCGCCCGGCGGCGGACCGGTAGCGGCCGTCGCGGCCGGTCTGGCCGAGGTGACGGCCGAGGTGGTGCTGCTGCTCGCCGCCGACCTGCCGTTCCTGGACGCGCGGACCGTCGGGCGGCTGACCGGGGCCCTCGCCGGGGCGGGGCCGGAGACCGGGGCGGTCGTCCTGGTCGACGCCGCCGGCCGCGACCAGCCGCTCGCCGCCGCCTACCGCACCGCCGCCCTGCGCGCCGCGCTGGCCGCCGCCGGGGACCCGGCCGGGCTGCCGCTGCGCCGGCTGACCGGCGGCCTGCGCACCCTGCGGC
This sequence comes from Kitasatospora sp. NPDC005751, assembly GCF_040630835.1. Lineage (NCBI taxonomy): Bacteria > Bacillati > Actinomycetota > Actinomycetes > Kitasatosporales > Streptomycetaceae > Kitasatospora > Kitasatospora sp. NPDC005751. The sequence goes on along the minus strand of NZ_JBEXYC010000041.1, from coordinate 46,028 downwards.
TGGCCGACACCGACGACGTGAGCCACGACTGCGACACCTGGGAGGAGCTGGAGCTGGCCCGGGAACGGGACCGCTCCCGCTGACGCCCGCCGCCCCCTCTCGTGGGGCGCCGCCGGCCGGTTCACGGGGGCCGGCGGCCCCCGTGCGGGAGACGACGCGCGGCGCTCATCGGGGAAACATCCCGGGGAAACCGCCGATCAGGCAGCATGGGGCCCATGGAGCGCACGCTGGATGACTGGATGGCCGAGGTCCGGGCCGAGCTGGGGATCGACCTGGACGTCGACGTCCCCGGACTGCTCGACCTCGCCCGGGTGGTCGCGCACGGGGTGGCCCGGCCCGCCGCGCCGCTGACCGCCTTCCTGGTCGGCTACGCGGCCGCGCAGCGCGGCGGCGGCCCGGAGGCCGTCACCGAGGCGTCCCGGCGCATCGCCGAACTCGCCGAGCGCTGGACGGCGGCGGCCGGGCCGGAGCACCCGTGAGCACGGTCGAGGAGGCCGCGGTGCCCGGTGGACGCTCCGCCGCCGGCCCGCTGACCTGGCCGCAGGCCCGGGCGGCCGCCCGCCGGGCCGGTCTGCACCCGCTCCCGCCGCAGCGCCTGGACCTGGCCGAGGCGCTCGGCCGGACCCTGGCCGAGCCGCTCACCGCCCTCACCGACCTGCCGGCCTTCGACACCTCGGCGATGGACGGCTGGGCCGTCGCCGGGCCGGGCCCCTGGCGGGTCGCCGGGCGGATACTGGCCGGGCAGTCGGGCGTGCCGCCGCTGGAGGACGGCGCGGCCGCCGAGATCGCGACCGGCGCCCAGCTGCCGCCCGGTGCCACCGCGGTGCTCCGGCGCGAGCACGGCGAGCGGATCGGTGCCCTGCTGCACGACCGGAGCCCGGGCTCGCTGACCACCGGCCAGGACGTCCGCCCGCGCGGTCAGGAGTGCTGCCGGGGCGAGGCGCTGCTGGCCGCCGGCACCCCGGTCGGCCCGGCCGTGCTGGGCCTCGCGGCGGCCTGCGGCCACGACGGGCTGGCGGTCCGCCGCCGCCCGGTCGTCGAACTCCTCGTCCTCGGTGACGAACTGCTCTGCGCCGGGGTCCCGCGGCCCGGCCTGGTCCGGGACGCGCTCGGCCCGCTGCTGCCGCCCTGGCTCCGGGCGGCCGGTGCCGAGGTGGGTGAGCCGCGGGCCGTCCGCGACGACTTCGGCCTGCTCCGGGACGCCGTCCGGCACTCCACCGCCGACGTGGTGGTCACCACCGGCGGCACGGCCGCCGGTCCGGTCGACTTCCTGCACCGGGCCCTGACCGAGGCCAACGCCCGGCTGCTGGTGGACGGCGTCGCCGTCCGCCCCGGCCACCCCATGCTGCTCGCCGAACTCCCGGGCGGTCGCCACCTGGTGGGCCTGCCGGGCAACCCGCTGGCCGCGGTGGCCGGCGCCGTCACCCTCGCGCTGCCGCTGCTGCACGCCCGGGGCGGCCGGTCCGCCGGCGAGCCGGCGCTCGCGCTCGCCGCCGTGGACCTCGCCGGCCATCCCGCGGACACCCGGCTGCTGCCGGTGCGCCGCACCGCGCACGGCGTCGTCCCGCTGGCCTTCGACGGCCCGGCGATGCTGCGCGGCCTGGCCCGGGCCGAGGCGCTCGCCGTGGTGCCGCCCGGCGGCGCGGCGCAGGGCGCCACCGTCGAACTCCTGGAGGTCCCGTGAGTGCCCGCCGCCGTGAGTCGCCGCTGCGGCCGGTGACCCCCGGCACCGAGCCGTGGGCGGACGCCGGCATCGTGCTGCCCGCCCGGCGGACCGCGCCCGCCTTCCAGCAGGTCGGTTCACGGCTGCTGGTGGCCCTCGGCGTGCTGGTGGCCACCACCGTGATCGTCTGGCTGGACCGGGCAGGCTACAACGACAACGCCGGCGGCGGGGTGAGCTTCCTCGACGCGGCGTACTACGCCACCGTCACGCTCTCCACCACCGGGTACGGCGACATCACGCCGTTCAGCGACAGCGCCCGGCTCACCAACATCTTCGTGATCACCCCGCTGCGCGTGGTCTTCCTGATCATCCTGGTCGGCACCACGCTCGAAGTGCTCACCGAACGCACCCGTCAGCAGTGGCGGTTGAACCGCTGGAGGTCCACCGTGCGCGAGCACACCGTCGTGATCGGCTACGGCACCAAGGGGCGCAGCGCCGTCGACACCCTGCTCGGCCAGGGGGTGCGCAAGGAGGAGATCGTGGTGGTCGACCCGCAGCGCAAGGTGATCGACCAGGCCGCCCAGCACGGCCTGGTGGGAGTGGTCGGCGACGCCACCCGGACCGACACCCTGCTGCGCGCCGGACTGCCCGCGGCCGCGCGGGTGGTGGTGGCGCCGGAGCGGGACGACACCGCCGTCCTGATCACGCTGACCGCGCGTCAGCTGACCAAGGCGGCCACCGTGGTCGCGGCCGTGCGGGAGGACGAGAACGCCCCGCTGCTGCGGCAGAGCGGCGCCGACGTGGTGGTGACCAGCTCCAGTTCGGCGGGCCGGCTGCTCGGCATGTCGATGCTCAGTCCGCACGCCGGCGCGGTGATGGAGGACCTGCTCACCTACGGCAACGGCCTGGACGTGATCGAGCGCCCGGTGACCCGGGCCGAGGCCGGGCACGGCCCGCGCGAGTGCGAGGACCTCGTGGTGGCGGTGGTCCGCGGCCGCCGGGTGCTCAACTACACCGAGCCGGAGGCCCAGGTGCTCCAGCTCACCGACCGGGTGATCGTCATCAAGTGATCCGCCGGTGACTACAGTTCGTGTCATGAACGATCAACCGCAGCTCCCCTTCGGCACGTTCGAGACGGTCGCGCCGGCCCTCAACGTCCGCGACCTGCTGGCCGGGCCGGTGGCCGACGCCCTCGCGGCCTGGGCGGACCGGGAGGCCGCGCGGTCCGTGCTCTACGTGGACACCGACCCGGAGAAGGCGGACACCGCGGTGTTCTGCGAGACCTACGGGGTGCCGCTGGAGGCCTCGGCGAACTGCGTGGTGGTGGCCGCCAAGCGCGGCGGGGAGACCACGCGGGCCGCCTGCCTGGCGCTCGCCCACACCCGGGTGGACGTCAACCGGGCCGTCCGCAAGCGCCTGGAGGCGCGCAAGGCCTCGTTCGCGCCGATGGACGCGGCGGTCGAGCTGACCGGGATGGAGTACGGCGGCATCACGCCGGTCGGGCTGCCCGCCGACTGGCCGCTGCTGATCGACGAGGCGGTGGCCCGGGCGCCGTACGTCCTGGTGGGCAGCGGGCGGCGGCGGGGCAAGCTGATCCTGCCGGGCCGGGCGCTGGCGGCCCTGCCGGGCGCCGAGGTGCTGGCCGGGCTGGCCGGCTGAACAGGGGCGCTCCCGGCGGGCCGGCCGGGAGCGCGGACCGGGTTCGGTCGGCGCTCCCGCAGACTGCGCGGGGCGCCCCCGCCGCCCCGTCAGGACGCAGTAGCTTCGGGTCATGCATGCGATGACGATTCCCGAACCCGGCGGTCCCGACGCGCTGGTCTGGGCCGAGGTGCCGGACCCGGTGCCCGGTGACGGCGAGGTCCTGGTCGAGGTGGCGGCGACCGCCGTGAACCGGGCCGACCTGCTCCAGCGCCAGGGCTTCTACAACCCGCCGCCCGGCAGCCCGCCCTACCCCGGCCTGGAGTGCTCGGGCCGGATCGTCGCCCTGGGGGCCGGCGTGGCCGGCTGGGCGGTCGGCGACGAGGTCTGCGCGCTGCTGGCGGGCGGCGGCTACGCGCAGCGGGTCGCGGTGCCGGCGGGGCAGCTGCTGCCGGTGCCCAAGGGGCTCGACCTGGAGCAGGCCGCCGCGCTGCCGGAGGTCGCCTCGACGGTGTGGTCCAACGTCTTCCTGGTCGCGCACCTGCGCCCGGGGGAGACGGTGCTGCTGCACGGCGGGGCGAGCGGCATCGGCACGATGGCGATCCAGCTGGCCAAGGCGGTCGGCGCCCGGGTGGCGGTGACGGCGGGCAGCGCGGAGAAGCTGGCCCGGTGCGCCGAGCTCGGCGCCGACATCACGATCAACTACCGCGAGCAGGACTTCGTCGAGGTGCTCAGGGAGGCCACCGGCGGCGCCGGGGCGGACGTGATCCTGGACCTGATGGGCGCCGCGTACCTGCAGCGCAACGTCGACGCGCTGGCGGTCAACGGCCGACTGGTGATCATCGGGCTGCAGGGCGGCGTGCAGGGCGAGATCAACCTGAACACGCTGCTGCGCAAGCGCGGCGCGGTGATCGCGACCAATCTGCGCGGGCGGCCGCTGGCGGAGAAGGCCGCGATCGTGGCGGCGGTGCGCGAGCACGTCTGGCCGCTGGTCGAGCAGGGCCTGGTGCGGCCGGTGATCGACCGGGTGCTGCCGCTGACCGCGGCGGCCGACGGGCACCGGGCGCTGGAGGCCGGCGATCAGGTGGGCAAGGTGGTGCTGCGGGCCTGAGGCGGGGCGGGGCCGACGGGCCCGGGGAGTCGGTGGCCGGGCGGGGCGGTTGGTGCACGGCCGTTCGAAATGCCCGGAATGTCGGATTGTGTGACGCTGGTCCGGAGCTGTCCCGCCGCCGACCCCGCCCGTGCGCGGTCGGCCGTCGGAAGGACCTCGACCGTGGCCGCACCTTCGACCCCCTCGAACGCGCTCCTCGGGCCGCTGCCCGCCGCGCCGCCCCACGGCCGTACCCGCACCCGGGGCCGGGCCGGTACCGGCACCCCCCGTGATCGGGGCGACCACCGGGTGCGGCGGCTGCTGACGATGGCGGTGCTCGGCCTCGCCCTGCCGTTGACCGTCGTGCCCCCGGCGGCGGCCGCCGGTCCGCAGCGGCCGTCCGGCCCGTGGGAGGCGGTCGCCGGGCCCGCGGCGTCGGACCCGCCCACCGTGCCCGCCGAGCCGTCCGAGCCGTCAGAGCCGTCCACCGCCTCCGAGCCCGGCGCTCCGGCGGCGGACGGACCGCAGCCCGGTGGCCCCGGGTGGCCCGGTTCGCCCTCCGCCGACGCCGGTCCGGCGTCCCCCGAGGCCTCGCCCCCGCCCTCCGCCGCACCCTCGGCCCAGCCGTCGGCGGCCGCGCCCCCGAGCACGCCGCCGGCCCCGGCCGCCACCCCGCCGCCCCCGGCCGCCCTCTCGGCGGCCGCCGCGCCGCCGTCGCACCAGGGCGGGCACCCGCGGCCCGGCCCGGCGCCCGTCGGCCCCCGAGCCGGTCACCGGCACCGCCCGGCCTCGGCCCCCGAGCGTGCCGAGCGGGTGCCCGACCGGTCGGAGCGGGGGCCGGAGCAGTCCGTCGAGGCCACGCAGGCCGTCCCGGACGCGGACCCCGGCACGCCGGACGGCGCCGCACCGGCCGAGGACGCCGTGCCGGACGGCGCCACGGTGGCGGCCGGAGCGACCCAGCAGGCCGCCGGGGCCGTCCCGGCCGTGCTGCCCGCCCGCTGGCGCGACGCCTCCACGCTCCAGCTGCCGCTGGGCGCCGGCCTCGGCCTGATCGGCTGCGGCCTCGGGCTGATCGGACTGCGCCTGCGCAAGGGCTGAGCCGCCGCCGGCGGCGCCGGCGCCGCGCCCCCGCGCGACCTGAGTATCCGTACGGATGCCGGGCCGCCGTGCGGGGGCGTAGCGTCGTCAGCGGAAGCGGGTGCGGTGACCGGGGTGCCGCTGACCGGTGACCGTGGTGCGGGGCGGCGGTGCGGTCGGGGGTTCCACCCGGCCAACCCCAGTGAGGAAGAATGTTGTTCATGACGAATCCGATGAACGAGCGCTCGCCGCAGGACCTGTACCAGGCCATGGGCGGGCAGTCGCAGGACGGCCAGAAGGTGCTGATCGTCGGACCGGACGGGCTGCCCGTGGGCCAGGGGTTCGCCGGCTCGGCGCACGACGACGGTGAAGGGCCGCGCGAGCTCCCGGTGACCGAGATGGTGGAGCAGCCGGCCAAGGTCATGCGGATCGGCAGCATGATCAAGCAGCTGCTGGAGGAGGTCCGGGCGGCTCCTCTCGACGAGGCCAGCCGGGTCCGGCTGAAGGACATCCACGCCAGCTCCATCAAGGAGCTGGAGCTCGGCCTGGCGCCCGAGCTGGTCGCGGAGCTGGAGCGGCTCTCGCTGCCGTTCACCGACGACACCATCCCGACCGAGGCCGAACTGCGGATCGCGCAGGCGCAGCTGGTGGGCTGGCTGGAGGGGCTGTTCCACGGCATCCAGACCGCGCTCTTCGCCCAGCAGATGGCCGCCCGGGCGCAGTTGGAGCAGATGCGGCGGGCGCTGCCGCCGGGTCTGCACGGCGGCGAGCAGGAGGACGACGAGCCCGGCGAGGGCCGCGGCATCCGCTCCGGCCCGTACCTGTAGGCCCCCCACCGGCCCGGCGCAGCCGCCCCGGTCGGCGCCGCGGACCCCGTGGCGACCGCCCGGTATCGGACGTACCGCCACGATCCGGTGCCGAACGCACGACCGACCCACTACCGTCCGGTAGTGGGTCGCGGCTCGGACACAGTGTCGGCCCTGCGCCGATCACTGTCGCCGTGAGCCGATACCCTGAGCCCCTGTCGCAGGCCGGGCGAGCGCCGCGACAGGGGTCGGGTGGGCCACCAAACCGGGCCCGACCACGCACGGACGAGACCGAACGTCACGGTTGCGGCGGCACGACCGCGCCGAGGGGGAGCAGAGGACCATGAGCGAGCACGGCAACGCGGCGGTCGAGGGCCACTCCCTGGGCAACGGCAGGTACGTGCTGCAGCGGGTGCTGGGCGAGGGCGGCATGGCCTCCGTGCACCTCGCCTACGACAACGTGCTCGGCCGCTCGGTCGCGCTGAAGAGCATGCACGCCGAGCTCGGCCGGGACGAGTCCTTCAAGGAGCGGTTCCGGCGCGAGGCGCAGGCCGTGGCCCGGCTGGAACACGCCAACATCGTCACCGTCTACGACAGCGGCGAGGACGTCGCCGCCGACGGCTCCACCACCCCGTACATCGTGATGCAGCTGGTCGACGGCAAGGGCCTGCGCGAGGCGATCAACGACGCGGTCGCGCAGTACGGCGCGATGCCCACCGAGGAGGCGCTGCGGGTCACCGTCGGCGTGCTGAACGCGCTGGAGGCCTCGCACGACCAGGGGCTGGTCCACCGCGACATCAAGCCCGGCAACGTGATGTTCGACCGCAAGGGCAACATCAAGGTCATGGACTTCGGCATCGCCCGCGCGCTGGAGTCCGGGGTCACCTCGATGACCCAGACCGGCATGGTGGTCGGCACCCCGCAGTACCTCTCGCCCGAGCAGGCGCTCGGCAAGCCGGTGGACGCCCGCTCCGACCTCTACTCGGTCGGCGTGATGCTCTTCGAGATGCTCACCGGGCAGCTGGTCTTCGACGGCGACTCGGCGTTCTCGATCGCCTACAAGCACGTCCAGGAGGAGCCCTCGGCGCCGTCCACCGTCAACCGGGCGGTCAGCCCGGCGGTGGACGCCTTCGTCGCCCAGGCGCTGCGCAAGGACCCGGCGCACCGCTTCCCGAGCGCGGCGGCGATGCGCGACGAGGCGGAGCGGTTGATCGCGGCGGAGAAGGGCGGCGGCAACGGCAACCAGCTGGCCGCGAGCTCGCCGCTGGTGATCACCGACGGTCCGCGCTCGGTGCACGCCGGGCCGCAGGCCCCGCAGACCCCGCCGCCGTTCCAGCAGCAGTACCGGACGCCGCCGCCGGCCTTCCAGACCCCGCCGCCGCAGCACCCGCAGACGCCGCAGCCCTTCCCGCAGCAGTACCAGACCCCGCCGCCGGCCTTCCAGGCCCCGCAGCACTTCCCGCCGCAGGCGCACACCCCGCCGCCCCAGCCGATGCCGATGCCGACGCAGTTCCAGCCGGCCCCCGCGTCGAACAGCGGCGGCTGCTCCACCGCGCTCGTGATCGTCGGCATCATCATCGGCGTGATCGTCCTCGCGATCATCATCATCGCCATCGTGGTGACCAAGGCGGAGAAGACCAGCACCTCCCGGTCCGTCGAGCGGCCCGCGACCGTCCTGCACCTGGACGACCTGCCCGACCGGAATGGCCTGCTCTGACGCGGTGCGCCCGGATCGGGCGTGCTACGGGGGAAGTCCGGAGGCGGTAGCGTTCGGGGACACGAAGCGACAGGGCACCGCGATCCGAGCGAAGGCCCGGGGCGAGGAGCGATGGCACAGACGCAGCGGCCGGACGACGACGAGGGTGCCCGGGCGGCCGGTTCGACCGGCGGGGCCCGGAGGATGCCCGAGCCCGGCAGCGACAGCGCCGCCACCTCCGCACTCCCGCCGTACGGCGGCGGCCCGCAGACCCCCGGCCGCGGCACCGCGGCCCCGCTCGGCACGGTGGGTGACGGCCGCTACCGGCTGACCCACCGGCTCGGCCGCGGCGGCATGGCCGAGGTGTTCGCCGCCCAGGACGTCCGGCTCGGCCGGACCGTCGCCGTCAAGCTGCTGCGCCCCGAACTCGCCCAGGACGACATCGCCCGGCTGCGCTTCACCCGCGAGGCACACGCCGTCGCGGCGCTCAACCACCACTCGATCGTCGCGGTCTACGACACCGGCGAGGAGTACGTCGGCGACGAGTCGACGCCCTACATCGTGATGGAGCTGGTCGAGGGCCGGACCGTCCGCGAGCTGCTGGTGGACGAGGAGGAGCCGCCGGTCGACCAGGCGCTCATCATCATCGCCGGGGTGCTGGAGGCGCTCGCCTACAGCCACCGGCACGGCATCGTGCACCGGGACATCAAGCCCGCCAACGTCATCATCACCACCACCGGCGCGGTCAAGGTGATGGACTTCGGCATCGCCCGCGCGCTGACCGGCACCGCCAGCACCATGACCCAGACCGGCATGGTCATGGGCACCCCGCAGTACCTCTCGCCCGAGCAGGCCCTCGGCAAGCCGGTCGACCACCGCTCCGACCTGTACGCGGCCGGCTGCATGCTCTACGAGCTGCTCACGCTGCGCCCGCCGTTCACCGGCGACACCCCGCTCTCGGTGGTCTACCAGCACGTGCAGGACCCGCCGGTGCCGCCGGCGCAGGTCAACGCGAGGGTCCCGGCGGCGCTCGACCCGCTGGTGCTGCGCTCGCTCGCCAAGAACCCGGACGACCGCTTCCAGGACGCCGACGAGTTCCGCGCCCACCTCCAGCACGCCCTGCGCGAGATGCACGGCGGGGCCTGGGCGACGGGTGCCGCGGCGGCCGGGCTGGCGGCGGCCGGCCAGGGGCACAGCGGTGCCACCCCGATGCCCGGGGCGGACGGCGAGACGGCCGTCACCGCGCCGTTCGGCCTGGGCGGTCCGAGCGATTCGACGACGGTGCTGCCGTACCAGGTGCCCGGCGGCCCGCACACGCCGTCCTCGCCCTACCCCGGGGCCGGCGGCCCGTACGGCGGCGGCTCGTACGACGGTGGCTCGTACGACGGCGGTCACGGCGGCCCGGGCGGCGACGGCGGCGACGGGGACGACGACCGCCGCCGGCGGCGCGGGCCCTGGGCCTGGGTGGCCGGCGCCGCGGCGGTGTTCGTCGCGTCCGGTGTCGGGATCGCGCTCGCGCTCAGCGGTGGCGGTGGCGGCGGGACGAAGGACCCCGGCCAGACGCCCGCCCCGTCCGTCTCGGTGGTCTCCTCCTCCGACGCCGGTACGCCCACCGGTGGGGGGATCTCCCCGACCACGGTGGCGCCCAGCCAGACCAGCCGGAAGCCGAACCAGCCGACCGACACGAACAACAACAACAACAACCAGAGCCCGCCGGCCACCGTGCCCAAGCACTCGCCGAGCATGACCCCGACGCCCACCGGTACCAAGCCGTCGTCGACGACGACCCCGTCGTCCACCGGCACGCCGACCGGCGGGGGCACCGGGACGCCGACCGGCGGCGCGAGCGGGACGCCGACCAACGCCCCGACGGGCACCCAGCCGCCGCCGACCAAGCCGGCCACCCAGCCCCCGACCACCGCGCCCGGGGCCGGCGGCTGACCGGCGGCGCCGACCGGTGACGGTCAGTTGGCGAAGGCGTCCAGGACCTGCTCGTACTCCTGGCACCACCACGCCAGCTGGCCGGCCGAGGCGGGGTAGAGCGGGTCGGCCCGGTGGTCGGCCCGCTGGTAGCGCCACTGGAGCATCCAGAAGTCGTTGAGCCGCTCCCACCAGACCCGGTGGACGGCCGCCGCCAGGTGTTCCGCGGTGGCCGCCCCGGTGGCCCGGTACGCCTGCGAGTAGGTCCGGACCCGGACGAGGTCGAGCGCGCCCGACGTCCGGTCGTTGAAGACCAGGGTGGCCGACCGGACGGCCTCCTCGGCGCGCGGCTGCGGGCCGAGCTTGTCCCAGTCCAGGACGGCCGCGATCCGGTCGCCCGCGTGCAGCAGGTTGAGCCCGTGGAAGTCGCCGTGCGTCCAGCCGGTGGGCGGGGCGGCCTGCGGGACGGGCCGGCGGTGGGCGTACTCGGCGAGCAGGTCGAGCCGTTCGGTGAGGCGCCGCTCGACCAGCGCGTCCAGCGCGCCGTACGGGCGCTGCTCGCGGGCGCTGAGCCGGAGTTCGCGGGCCAGCCGGGCGCTGTCCAGCGGGTCGGCACTGTGGTAGCCGGCGGGTTGTGCGAGGGGGGCGCAGACGTCGTCGAGCGCGCCGTGCAGCCGGCCGAGCAGCGCTCCGAGCGCGCCGCACTGCGTCAGGGAGAGATCGCTGCCGTGCCGGTGCCGGCCATCGACCCAGGGGAAGAGCGCGAACAGCCGGCTGCCGAAGGACGCCACCGTGCCGGAGCGTTCGGCACACGCCAGCGGGGGAGCGACGGGCAGTCCGAGGGTCTCCAGCGCGGCCATCGCGCGGTGGTGCCCGGCGATCGATTCGCGGTGCGCGGTGGCGGCGTCGACGTAGCACTTCAGGAAGTACGTCCCGGCCTCGGTGGCGACCCGGTAGCCCCGGTTCAACAGGCCCTCGGCGACCGGCTCGGCGGTGAGCAGCCGCCCCACCCGGTAGCGGCGCAGGACCTCGGCCAGGACGAGGTGGGGAACGGGCGGGCTGAGGGTCCCTATCGGGGGTGCGGTGAGATCGGGGCGGGCCGGGGCACAGGCGAGGGTCTGGCTGAAAGTCACAGGCTGAGGTTAGGGCCCCCTGGCGGGGGTCCTTGACAAACCGTCAGAACTGTGATTCCCGGCGCTCTCAGTGCTGCTGGTCGGCCTGGTGCCGTGCCACGAAGGCGGCTGCCTGGGTGCGCCGCTCCATGCCCATCTTGGCGAGCAGACTGGAGACGTAGTTCTTGACCGTTTTCTCGGCCAGGTGCAGCTCGTTGCCGATCTGACGGTTGGTCATCCCCTCGCCGATCAGATCGAGGATCCGCCGCTCCTGCTTGGTGAGCTGGGACAGTCGCTCGTCCTCCTTCTCGCCGCCGTCGCGCAGCCGGGCCAGCACCCGGCTGGTGGCCACCGGGTCGAGCAGCGACTTGCCGGCCGCGACGTCCCGGACGGCGGTGATCAGGTCGGTGCCGCGGATCGCCTTCAGGACGTAGCCGGAGGCGCCCGCCATGATCGAGTCGAACAGCGCCTCGTCGTCCGAGAACGAGGTCAGCATCAGGCACTTGATCTCCGGCAGCCGGGAGCGGACCTCCCGGCAGACCTCGACGCCGTTCCCGTCCGGCAGCCGGACATCGAGGACCGCGACGTCGGGGTGCACGGCGGTGATCCGGGTGATCGCCTCGGCGGCCGTTCCGGCCTCGCCGACCACCTCGATGTCGTCCTCGACCGAGAGGAGATCGTGGACGCCCCGCCGGACCACCTCGTGATCGTCGAGCAGAAATACCCTGATCTGTCCGTTATCAGCCACGTGTAAAGCCTCCCATATCGCCGCAGGAGCGACCTATTGCCCGCACCGCCCCCGGAACGCTATCCGGCCAGATCAGTCGAAAGCGATGCCGGTAACCCCCTTACGAACGGGGCTCCGCCCGGATAACGTGCGCAGGTGTCCTGAAGGCGACCGAATTGAGAGCTGCGCCACACCCGCAGTTGTAGGCCCTGAACAAGTAGGACGTCCTAGCGCAAGCGCGCCAAGGGCTGCCGCTGGGTAACGTTCTCGTGAGGGACGCCGTCGGAACAGGATCACCACCTGCCTTGCAGCCGGTGCGCACACCCACGCGCGCCCCGCGAGGCGGTGACCGGACCGGTCACCGGCGACCCCGGGCGGCCGGACAGACCGAGGAGTGAACGTGACCGTCAAAAGCACGGCGAGGGCCCGCAAGAAGGCGGCCCCCGGCGTCCCTGACACCCTCCGCGCCACGGGTACGGACGCCCAGCCGGAGCTCGTACAGCTGCTCACCCCGGAAGGCGAGCGGATCGAGCACCCGGACTACCCGCTCACCACCACCCCGGACGAGCTGCGCGCCCTCTACCGCGACCTGGTGCTGGTGCGCCGGTTCGACGCCGAGGCCACCGCGCTGCAGCGCCAGGGCGAGCTGGGCCTGTGGGCCTCGCTGCTCGGCCAGGAGGCCGCCCAGGTCGGCTCCGGGCGGGCCATGCGCACCGGTGACTACGCCTTCCCCACCTACCGCGAGCACGGCGTGGCCTGGTGCCGCGACGTGGACCCGCTGAACCTGCTCGGCATGTTCCGCGGCGTGAACCACGGCGGCTGGGACCCGAACGAGAAGAACTTCCACCTGTACACCATCGTGATCGGCGCGCAGACCCTGCACGCCACCGGCTACGCGATGGGCATCACCAAGGACGGCGCGGACGACGCGGTGATCGCCTACTTCGGCGACGGCGCCTCCAGCCAGGGCGACGTCAACGAGGCCTTCACCTTCGCCTCGGTCTACAACGCCCCGGTGGTCTTCTTCTGCCAGAACAACCAGTGGGCGATCTCCGAGCCCACCACCACCCAGACCAAGATCCCGCTGTACCGCCGCGCCTCCGGCTTCGGCTTCCCCGGCGTCCGGGTCGACGGCAACGACGTGCTGGCCTGCCTGGCGGTCACCCGCTGGGCGCTCGACCACGCCCGCAGCGGCAACGGTCCGGTGCTGATCGAGGCGTTCACCTACCGGATGGGCGCGCACACCACCTCCGACGACCCCACCCGCTACCGCCCCTCCGAGGAGACCGAGGCCTGGAAGGCCAAGGACCCGATCACCCGGCTCCGGGCGCTCCTGGAGAAGGAGGGCCTGGCCGAGGAGGAGTTCTTCGCCTCGATCGAGGCCGAGAGCGAGCAGCTGGGGCTGCGGGTGCGCGAGGGCGTGCGCACCATGCCGGACCCGGACCCGACCCTGATCTTCGACCACGTCTACGCCGAGCCGCACACACTGGTCGATGAGGAACGGGCCGAGTACGTCGAGTACGCGGCCTCCTTCGAGGCGGGGGAGAACCTCTGATGGCCGCTCAGCTCAGCATCGCGAAGGCGCTCAACGAGGCGCTGCGCAAGTCGCTGGAGAACGACCCGAAGACGCTCCTGATGGGCGAGGACATCGGCAAGCTCGGTGGCGTCTTCCGGATCACCGACGGCCTGCAGAAGGACTTCGGCGACAGCCGGGTGATCGACTCCCCGCTCGCCGAGTCCGGCATCGTCGGCACCGCGATCGGCCTCGCGCTGCGCGGCTACCGCCCGGTGGTGGAGATCCAGTTCGACGGGTTCGTCTACCCGGCCTTCGACCAGATCGTCTCCCAGCTGGCCAAGATGCACGCCCGCGCGCTCGGGCACGTCAAGATGCCGGTCACCATCCGCATCCCGTACGCGGGCGGCATCGGCGCGGTCGAGCACCACAGCGAGTCGCACGAGGCGTACTTCGCGCACACCGCCGGTCTGCGGGTGGTCTCGCCGTCCAGCGCGCACGACGCGCACTGGATGCTGCGCCAGGCCATCGAGTCGGACGACCCGGTGATCTTCCTGGAGCCCAAGCGCCGCTACTGGGACAAGGGGGAGGTCGGCGACGCCGCCGACCTGGGCCTGTACGACGCCCGGATCGTGCGCCCCGGCACGGACGCGACGCTGATCGCCTACGGCCCGATGGTCAAGGTCTGCCTGGAGGCCGCCGCGGCCGCCGAGGAGGACGGCCGCCGGCTGGAGGTCGTCGACCTGCGCTCGCTCTCCCCGGTGGACTTCGCCGCTCTGGAGGAGTCGGTCAAGCGGACCGGCCGCGGCATCGTGGTGCACGAGGCGCCGGTCTTCCTGGGCATGGGCGCCGAGCTGGCCGCCCGGCTGACGGAGCGGTGCTTCTACCACCTGGAGGCGCCGATCCTGCGGGTCGGCGGCTACCACGCGCCGTACCCGCCGTCCCGGGTCGAGGAAGCCTTCCTGCCGGACCTGGACCGCGTGCTCGACGCCGTCGACCGCGCGCTCGCGTACTGAACCGGGGAGCGAAGATGACCACCGAAGTTCGCTCGCTCCGCGAGTTCAAGATGCCCGACGTGGGCGAGGGCCTCACCGAGGCCGAGATCCTCAGCTGGTCCGTGAAGCCCGGTGACACCGTGACGGACGGCCAGGTCGTCTGCGAGGTGGAGACCGCCAAGGCCGCCGTGGAGCTGCCGATCCCGTTCAACGGGGTGGTGGAGCGGCTGTTCTTCCCCGAGGGCGCGACGGTCGACGTCGGCACCGTGATCATCTCGGTCGCGGTGGCGGGGGAGGCGGGCGCCGCCGCTCCGGCCGCGGCCGCCCCGGTCGCCCCGGTGGCCGCTCCCGCCGAGGCCGAGCCGGCCCGGCGCGAGGTGCTGGTCGGCTACGGTCCGCGGACCGGCGGTACCCAGCGCCGGGCCCGCCGGACCACCACGACCACCGTGGTCGCCCCGGCTCCGGCTGCTCCCGCGCCGGCCCCGGTGGCCGCCGCGCCGGTGGTACCGGCCCAGCCCACCGGTGACCGGCCGTTGGCCAAGCCGCCGGTGCGCAAGCTCGCCAAGGACCTCGGCGTCGACCTGCGGGCCGTCACACCGACCGGCCCGGACGGCGTGGTCACCCGCGAGGACGTGCACGCGCACGCCGCCGCGGCGGCCGCCGTCGCGGCGCCCCCGGCCGAGCCGGCCGCGGTGGCACCGGTGGAGCCGGTGGTCGTGGCGACCGCCGGCACCGGGGACGTCCGGGTGCCGATCAAGGGCGTCCGCAAGGCGACCGCGCAGGCGATGGTGGCCTCGGCCTTCACCGCCCCGCACGTCACCGAGTTCGTCCAGGTCGACGTCACCCGCACGATGAAGTTCGTCCGCCGGCTCAAGGAGAGCGGCGAGCTGGGCCGGGACATCCGGGTCAGCCCGCTGCTGCTGGTCGCCAAGGCGCTGCTGACCGCGATCAAGCGGCACCCCGAGATCAACGCCCAGTGGGACGAGGCGGCCCAGGAGATCGTCATCAGGGGCCAGGTGAACCTCGGCATCGCCGCGGCCACCCCGCGCGGCCTGATCGTCCCCAACATCAAGGACGCGGGCGGCCGCACGCTGTCCGGTCTGGCGGCCGCGCTCGGCGAGCTGATCGACACCGCCCGGCTGGGCAAGACCTCGCCGAACGACATGCAGGGCGGCACCGTCACCATCACCAACGTCGGCGTCTTCGGCGTCGACACCGGCACCCCGATCCTCAACCCGGGCGAGGCCGCGATCCTCGCCTTCGGCGCGGTCCGGGAGCTGCCGTGGGTGCACAAGGGCAAGGTGGTGCCGCGCCAGGTCACCACGCTGGCCCTCTCCTTCGACCACCGCCTGGTGGACGGCGAGCTGGGCTCCAGGGTGCTGGCCGACGTCGCCGCGCTGCTGGAGTACCCCAAGCGCCTGATCACCTGGGGCTGATCGGCCGGACCGAGGAAGGACCCTGCTCCGCACGACAGTGCGGAGCAGGGTCCTTCGGCCTTTCCGGACTCCGGACTCCGGACGAGCCCTTAGCGCGTGGCGCGCAGCCGCCGCCCGGCGTACCGGACGCCCAGGCCGAGCACGAGCAGCACGGCGCCGAGAACGGCCGTCAGGATCCCGACGGCGGTGCCGGTCGGGGCCTGCTCCGGCATGCCGGTCGGCCCGCCGGCGGTGGGGCCGAAGGCGGGCGCGCCGACGGCGGCCCCCGGAGCGCCGAGGGTCGCCGTCGGGGCGGGCGGTCCGGACACCTGCCGGACGGCCGACGTGCCGGGGCCGGGCCCGTGGGCCGAGGCGGTGTCGGGGGCGACCAGGTGCACGGAGCCGGCCAGGACGACGGCGACGGCGACGGTCGCGAGCCGGCGGCGGGTGGAGCGCGGGCGGGCGTTCTTCGCAGAAGTGGAGAAAACAGGCATGCGCACGACGTGACTCCCCGCAGTCATGAAGCCGATGGTGGGTAAAGGTGGCCGGTCCTGCCCCCGTCGGCCGGTAGCGCCCCCCGGCGCTTCCCGGCTCGCTCTCCAGCCCTCCACTTCCAAGGACGCGCGGCCCCGCCGGAGGTTGCGGGTGGATCCGGAAGTCCTCCGGGATTCTTCGAAAGGCCCGCCGCCGGTGCCCGCTCCGCGATACTGCCGCCATGGCAGAGGAGCTGATAACCCGTTCGGCGGACAGTCGGACCGAGTCCGAGGAGCGCCGCTCGCTGCGGCGGGACGTCTCCCTCCCCGCCCTCCTGGCCGGGCTGGTGTGCATCGCGGTGTCGTTCTCCGGCCCGCTGGTGGTGGTGCTCGCGGCGGCGTCGGCCGGGCGGCTGGACGAGGCGCACACGGCCTCCTGGATCTGGGCGGTGGCCATCGGCAGCGGACTGCCCGGTCTGCTGCTCAGCTGGTGGACCAGGACGCCGGTGATCACCGCCTGGTCCACGCCGGGCGCCGCGCTGCTGGTCACCAGCCTCGGCGCGTACCCCTACCGGGAGGCGGTCGGCGCCTTCCTGGTGAGCGGGGTGCTGGTGACCCTGTTCGGTGTCACCGGGCTGTTCGGCCGACTGATCGCCGCGATCCCGGCCGGGATCGTCAACGCGATGCTGGCGGGCATCCTGTTCTCCTTCGGCGCCGGCATCTTCGGCGCCGTCCACGGCGCGCCCGCCCTGGTGCTCGGCAGCTTCGTGGCCTTCCTGCTGGCGAAGCGGCTGGCGCCGCGGTACGCCGTACCGGTCGCGCTGCTGGCCGGCGGGGTGCTGGCGGCGGTCACCGTCGGGCTGCCGGTGCACCTCGGGTCCGGCGGGCCGACCGTGCCGGTGTTCACCGTGCCGGCCTTCTCCGGGCCGGCCATGGTGGGGCTGGCGCTGCCGCTCACCATCGTGGCGCTGGCCTCGCAGAACGCCCCCGGGCTGGGCGTGATGCGGGCCTTCGGCTACCAGCCGGACGACCGGCTGCTGATCGGGGCCACCGGCGGGGTCTCCGTCCTGCTGGCGCCGTTCGGCTCGCCCGGGGTGAACCTGGCCGCGATCACCGCGGCGATCTGCGCCGGGCCGGAGAGCCACCCCGATCCGCGGCGCCGCTACGTCGCCGGGATGTCGGCGGGTCTGCTCTACGTGCTGGTGGGCAGTTTCGGTGGGCTGCTGGTGAGCCTGTTCACCGGTCTGCCGAAGGAGCTGATCGCGGTGATCGCCGGGGTCGCCCTGCTGGCCTCGCTCCAGGGGAGCCTGGCCGCGGCCGTCGCCGACGAGGGCGGTCGGGACGCGGCGGTGGTGACCTTCCTGGCCTCGGCCTCCGGGATGAGCCTGCTCGGCATCGGCTCGGCGTTCTGGGGGCTGCTGCTCGGGCTGGGCACCCATCTGGTGCTCCGGGCGGGGCCGAAGCGGCGCGGCTGAGGCGTTGCGCGGCCGGGGCGCCCCAGGCCGGTGGTGTGCTCGGCCGGTGGTGTACTCGGCCGGGGACCACGGGGTGGGCCGGCTCCGCCGGAGGCGGCGCTGGTGGGTCACGGGCCATCCGGATCATCCACCTGATCGGACTCATAGGTATGACCGGGGTGATCCGGGTCGTTCGGCCAGGGCGGTGACATTTTCGCCGGACGGTGAGGGTGACACGCCGGTCCGGGTACGTCTTCGCGTCCACCACCCGGGCGACGCCGGGTGACCGGATCCCCGAGGACGCACCCGTATGCCGCCTGGCAACCCTGGCCGGCTCGTCCGGAGTCTGGCCGCGCTCGTGCTGGTGTCCACCGCCGTACTGCCCGCCGCCCTGGAGCTGGCCGGTCCCTCGCCCTTCGGGGTGATCGGGCCGGGTGCCCCCGCCGACCGGGCGGTGCCGCCGCACACCGCCCAGCGGGCCGACCTCCGCGCGGCCGGCGCCGCCCCGACCGTCGACATAAGGCGGACCGGGGACCCGGCGAACCGGATCACGCTGGTGCTGCTCGGCGACGGCTACAGCGCGGACGAGCAGGAGCTCTTCCGCGCCCAGGCCGACCGGGCCTGGCGGGCGCTGATGGAGATCGAGCCGTTCCGCAGCTACCAGGGGTTCTTCAACATAAGGCGGGTCGAGGTCGTCTCGGCGGACTCCGGCATCGCCGAGACCGAGAGCCGGGGCCGAAACCCCGGGACCCCGCTCGGCATGCACTTCTGGTGCGAGGGCACCGCCCGGCTGCTCTGCGCCGACGAGGCCGCCACCGCGCGCTACGCCGGCGAGGGCGACGGCCCGCAGTACCTGATCGCGCTGGCCAACTCCAGCGAGTACGGGGGTGCCGGCGGCACCGGGGTGACCACCCTGGCCGGCGGCAGCCCGGACGCGGGGCGGATCATCCAGCACGAGATAGGGCACACCGTGGGCGACCTCGGTGACGAGTACGACAGCGCGCCGGACGACGCCGACTACCCCAACCTCGCCACCGAGAACGCCGACGACATGCGCCGCAAGCAGACCAAGTGGTGGCGCTGGCTGGGTGCGGAGTCCCCGGACGGCGGCGGCACGATCGGCGCCTACCGCAGCGCCAACGGGATCTACCGGCCCACCCAGGACTCGGTGATGCGCACCCTCGGCGGGGCCTACAACCTGCCCTCGCGGGAGGCGATCATCGAGGAGATCTACCGCCGGATCCGGCCGACCGACACACCCGTGCCCGCCCCGGGCGAGGTGACCGGCCGCCCCCGGCTGGAGGTCCGGCCGCTGCCGCTGGTCGGGACCCGCGCGCTGCAGGTGGACTGGAAGGTGGACGGCGCCGCGGTGGAGCCGCAGGCGCCGGACCGCAGCTGGCTGGACACCGCCGCGCTGAACCTGTCCCCGGGGCAGAGCGCCACCGTCACGGCCACCGTCCGGGACACCACCGACTGGGTCCGGGACGAGGCCTTCCGCGACCGCTACATGACCAGGACGGTCTCCTGGACGGTCACCGGCTGAGCCGGGCCCGCCCCGCCCCGGACCGAGGGTCGAATGATGGGATGACTAATCTGGGGACACTATGTCCGTGGAGCCCGCCAGTTCAGCCCGCCCCCTGTCCGTTCCCGCTCCCCCGGCCGCCGCCGGGCCGACGCCCTCGGCGGCCCCCGTGCCCCCGGCGGCCCCCGTGCCCCCGGCGGCCCTCGTGCCCCCGGCCACCGGGATCCCGGCGCCGCCCGGCGGCCGGGCCGCCTGGCTGGCCTGGTCCATCGGCGTCAGCGTGTACGTCCTCGCGGTGATCCACCGGACCAGTCTCGGGGTGGCCGGGCTGGACGCCGCCGACCGCTTCGCGATCGGCGCCTCCGCGCTCTCCACCTTCTCGATCCTCCAGGTGCTGGTCTACGCGGCGATGCAGATACCGGTCGGCCTGCTGGTCGACCGGTTCGGCCCGCGCCGGGTGCTGCTGCTCGGCGTCCTGCTGCTGAGCGCCGGGCAGCTCGCCTTCGCGTTCTCCTCCTCCTTCGGGCCGGCGCTGGCCTCCCGGGCGGTGCTCGGCTGCGGTGACGCGATGACCTTCATCAGCGTGCTGCGGATCGCCGCGCGCTGGTTCCCGGCCGCGAAGAACCCGTTCGTCGCCCAGCTGACCGGTCTCGCCGGGATGGGCGGGAACCTGGTCACCACCGTCGTCCTCGCCGACGCCCTGCACCGGGAGGGCTGGACCCCGACCTTCACCGCGATCGCGCTGCTCGGAGTGGCGGTGTTCGCGCTGGTCGCGCTCTTCCTGCGGGAGGCTCCGGCGGGCGCGCCGCAGCGGGCCGCGGCCGCCGGGCCGGGAGGCGTCGGGCCGGGGGGCGCGCCGCTCCGGCCGGGCGTGGGCCGGCAGGTCCGGCTGGCGTGGTCGGAGCCCGGCACCAGGCTCGGCCTCTGGGTGCACTTCACCACCCAGTTCCCCGGCAACGCCTTCGGCCTGCTCTGGGGGATGCCCTACCTGGTGGAGGCCCAGGGCATGTCGCGCACCGCGGCGGGCGGGCTGCTGACCCTGCTGGTGCTCGCCAACATGTCCTTCGGCCTCCTCTTCGGCCGGGTGCTCTCGCGCACCGCCCGGGCCCGGATGCCGATCGTGCTCACCGTGATCGCCGCCACCGCGCTCGGCTGGGCGCTGGTGCTGGCCTGGCCGGGCGGGCACCCGCCGCTCTGGCTGCTGGTCGGGATCATCCTGGTGATGGGCAGCAACGGCCCGGCCTCGCTGGTCGGTCTGGACTACGCCCGTGCGCGCAACCCCGTGGAGCGGCTCGGCACCGCCTCCGGGATCGTCAACATGGGCGGCTTCATCGGCACGATGATCACCCTGTTCGGCATCGGCGTCCTCCTGGACGCCCTCACCCCGACCGGCACCGGCGGCTACTCCGCCGACGCCTTCCGCTGGGCCTTCTGCTGGCTCTACGTGCCGCTCGCGGCGGGCACCCTGATGATCCTGCGGCTGCGGCGCAAGGTCGCCGAGCGGGAGCGGGGCGCGGCGGCGGGCGTCTGACGGCCCGCCTCCGACAGCCGGCCGGCCGTTCGGCACGGCCCGCGCGGCCGGAGCCGTGCGGGCCGCGCCGGGTCGTCAGACCGTGACGGCGAAATTGGCCAGCACCCGCGAGGCCAGCTCCTGGTCGCCCTCGACGGTGACCGGGCCCGGGCGGCCGCGGCCGCAGGCGAGCCGGGCGTACGTCTCCCAGTCCATCGTGAGCTGCACGTCGGGGGCGAGGCTGATCGACTCGTCGACCGTGCCGCGGCCGGCGGCGTCGACCCGGACGGTGCGCAGGAACTCGACCGGGCCGGTGACGTCCAGCACCAGGGCCGTCCCGGCCGGGGCGCCGGCCCGGTGGGCGACGGCCTTGGGCAGCGACTCCAGCAGCACGTCCCGGGCGAGCAGCGCGGCCGGGGAGGCCAGGTTGCCCGGCACCGCGAGGGCCCGGCGGAGGTCCTGCTCGTGCACCCAGACGTCGAAGGCCCGGTGGCGCAGCAGCTCGTGGTACGGCAGGTCGCGGCTGAGCGGGCCGCCCGGGAAGCGGACCGGCTCGGACGGGGTCTGCCGGGCGTTGCGCAGCGCCCGGGAGCGGCGGATGATCGTGTACTCCAGCTCGCCGGTCATCTCCAGCGCGGTGTGGCAGCGGCGCTTGTCGACCGGCAGCTCGATGTAGCGGGCGAACTCGGTGGTGACGTGGCGCAGGTCGCGGGGGAGCGAGTGGATCGGGCGCGGGTCGCCGAGCAGCTCGGACTCGACGGCGATGACGTGCGAGACGATGTCCCGGACCGACCAGCCGGGGCACTCGGTGGCCCGGTTCCAGGAGCCCTCCGGGAGAGGGGCCACCAGCTCCGATATCGATTCGATGGACTGCGTCCACGCCTCGGTGTAAGCCTGCACGGTCTGGTTGTCCGTCACGGGAATCTCCGGCCCTCCGTCAGCTGCCTTGCCACGCGCGCCCTGTTTTCGGGTCGGACGGGAAAGTCCGGCTTCCGGGCGCACACGCTAACCGCACGTTACGCTGCCGGGTGAGAACAGGGCAGCGCTTTCGAGTGACGATCGTAGGACTCTTGCCGTGGACGGTGGTACTGTGCGCGCTTCATTGATCCAACTCGCGGTCTCCGACGCCGAGCCGCCCGCCGAGCGGCGGGCCCGCGCGGCGGCCCTGGTCCGTGCCCAGCAGGGGGCCGACCTGGTGGTCCTGCCGGAGCTGTGGGCGCTGGGCGGTTTCGCGTACGACCTCTGGTCGGACGGCGCCGAGGCGCTGGACGGGCCCACCTCGGACGCGATGGCCGCCGCCGCGAAGGCGGCCGGGGTCTGGCTGCACGCCGGGTCGATCGTCGAGCGCGACCCGGACGGGCCGATCTACAACACCTCGCTGCTGTTCGCCCCGGACGGCGAGCTGGTGCACACCTACCGCAAGATCCACCGCTTCGGCTTCGACAGCGGCGAGGCGGTGGTGATGGGCGCCGGGCAGGAGATCGTCACCGCCGCCACCGACTTCGCCACGCTCGGCCTGGCGACCTGCTACGACCTGCGGTTCCCCGAGCTGTTCCGGGCGCTGCTGGACGCGGGCGCCCAGCTGATGGTGGTGCCGGCGGCCTGGCCGGCGCGGCGGCGCGAGCACTGGACACTGCTGAGCCGGGCCCGCGCGGTCGAGGAGCAGGCCTACGTCCTGGCCTGCAACACCGCCGGGACGCACGGCGGGGTCGAGCAGGCCGGCCACAGCATCGTGGTGGACCCGTGGGGCCGGGTGCTGGCCGAGGCGGGCGCCGGTGAGGAGGTGCTGACCGTGGACTTCGACCCCGCGGAGGTGGGCAAGGCCCGCGCCGAGTTCCCGGTCCACCGGGACCGGCTGCTGGGCATCCCGGCCCCCGTCCAGCGGTGACGTCCCCGGCCGGGTGAGCGGGGCTTTCCGGGGCATACGGGAGGCTTGTACGGGGCGGCGGCATTTTTGAGAAGATGAGCCTTCGTCGTGTTACCCGCCGTTCTTCAGCCGGCCTGTCCCGAGGCAGACCGTCGAGCCTGCCCGAGGAGGTCGCGCGCATGTACGGCACCGGCGCAGGCGACACCAGCACCGTGATCCAGCGCAACAGCCTGCGCGAGCAGATCGCCGGCGCGCTGCGCGAGGAGATGATGGCCGGCCGGCTGGCGGCCGGCCGCAACTTCACCGTCAAGGAGATCGCCGAGCTGTACGGCGTCTCCGCGACCCCGGCCCGCGAGGCGCTGGTGGACCTCGGTGCGCAGGGGCTGCTCCGGGCCGAGCACCACCGCGGCTTCACGGTGCCCGAGTTCGGCTGGGCCGACTTCCTGGAGATCTTCGAGTCCCGGGTGCTGCTCACCGACAGCTGCTTCCGCCAGCTCGCGGTCCGCCCGGCGACGCCGGACGCCGCCCGGCTGCCCTCGCTGCGCCGCCGGGCGGACGCGGCGGTCGGTGCGGTCCGGGCGGGCAACCTGGACGTCATGGTGGGCTGCGACCGCCGGTTCTGGCAGGAGGTCGCCGGACTGCTCGGCAACCGCCGGATCGGGGACTACCTGGACTGGCTCCGGGTGCAGTCCTGGATGTTCGCCGCGCCGTACCTGCGGGCGATGCCGACGCTGGGCGGGTTCTGCTGGGACCGCCACGTCGAGCTGGTCGAGGCGATCGAGCGGGAGGACCTCGCGGGCGCGCACCGGATCGTCTGCGAGTACAACCTGTTCACCGTGCGGGCGCTGGCCGGTTTGACCGGGGAGTCGGAGGAGTCGGTGGGGGTGCTGCCGCTGCTGACCGCCGGGCTCGACGCGGCGCCGGTGGCCGCGCCGCCGGCCGCCCGGTCGGGTGGGCCGGGGCCGTCCGGACCGGCTCCCTCACCGGTGCCGGCCGGCAGGTCTTCCGTTCCTTCCGTCCCTTCGGTCCCTTCGCCGGTGTCGGCGGGTCCGGAGGCGGGCCGCAGGCCGGAGCCGCAGCGGGCGGCGGAGGGCGGCCGCGGCCGCGAACGGGAGCTGGGCCGGGAGCTCGGCCGCGAGCTGGGGCTGGGCCTCGGTCTGGTGCCGCAGCCGCGTTCGGTGCCGTACGGGCGCTTCGGCCGCCGGCCGGCCGACCCGTCGGCCGGCCAACTGTCCGAGGGGCGGCCCGGCCCGCACCGCGCGCCGGGCCGGTAGGGTGGGCGGTCGTCGCCCCGGGCGGTCCCCGTACCGACCGTCCGGACCCCGACCCGCCCATCCGTCACCCGCTCGCGCGGGCGACTCCGCCGCCCGGAGAGGAAGAGCCGGCCCATGGCCTGCGACCTCTGGCTCGTCCCGCTCGTGGACGTGCTGAGCCACAGCCCCGACAACCCCTTCCGGGACGATCTCGCGCTGTACAACGCCGTGTTGACCGCGCACGGGCTGCCCGAGGTGCCGGTCTACCAGTTCGTCCCGGGGATAAGCGGGGCGGTCGAGCCGATAGCCGCCTTCGACTACGACTCGCTGCACTTCCTGCGCCGCGCCTACCTGCTGGGCCTGACCGGCCTGGACATCACGCCGGTGGACGCGCTCGGCGGCGACTACGAGCAGCTGCTGGAGATGTTCGAGAGCAGCGCGGAACACTCGCACCTGGTCTGGCACTTCGACCACGCCGGGGCCTACGTGCCGATCGAGTTCGCGGCTCCGCTGGTGGACGACGCGCTGCTCGCCTCCGGCGGTCCGCTGGGCTCCAGCCACGGGCTGCTGCGCGAACTCCAGGCCATCGCCCCGGCGCTGGACATCGACCCGGCCGACCCGCCGGACCCGACCCGGCCGCTCGGCCCGACCGGCCTGGAGCAGCCGTTCGGCCCGCCGCTGGACGACCTGCACCCCTTCGCCCGGGAGCGGCACGCCTGGGCGGGCCTGTACGCGGCGGCCACCCGGAGCCTCACCCAGGGCTCGATGATCGTCTTCGCCTGAGCCGACGGGCCCGCGAGCCACCCGGCTCCGCGGGCCCGTCGGTCTGCGGGCCCGCCGACGTCCGGGCCCGCGAAGAACGTCCGAGTCCGCGAGCGTCCGGGCTCGAAGGCCTCCGTGCGCCGTCCCCGCTACCGCAGCGGGCCCTCCGGCGGCCGCTGGCGCGGCATGGTGGGCCGGGTGCCCGGCGGGGGCAGGATCCGCACCTGGGCGCCGATCCCCGACTCGCTGCGGCCGCCCCAGCTGCCGGAGGCCTGGGTGGGCAGCTGGGTCATGCCCGCGCGGAACTCCAGCATCCACTCCGAGGTCTCGGTGCGGACCATGTCCGAGACGTCCTCGCAGAACCGCCGCAGCACCCCGAGGCAGCGTTCGGCCGCCTCGCCCGCGGTGCCCTCGGTGGGGCCGAGCACCTCCCGCACGCACTCCGACGCCCAGTCGAACTGGAAGGCCTCCAGGCGGCGTTGCAGCGCCTGCGCGGTGGAGACGTCCCGCATCCAGCCGGAGGTCAGCCCGAACGCCCGGTCGGCGCCGTAGCAGGCCGCGGCGAGCGCCAGGCCGACGTAGCCCCAGCTGGTGGCGTTCGCGACGGTGCCGGTGAGGTCCACCAGCGGCGCGGTGACGCCGCCCACCACGAAGCCGGCCGTGCCGAACCTCAGCAGACGTGCCCAGCGGCGCTTCCAGACCCGGTCCCGGCGGTACCAGTCGATCGCCTCGACCGCCCGCTCCTCGGACCAGCGGTAGAGCTCCTCCAGCCGCTCGGCGGGCTCGCCCCAGTCCCCGAGGGGGAACTGGCGGGCGCTCAGATCGGCCCGGCGACGCGTGTCGGCCCGGGGCGCGACTGCGGCGGGGGGCGGGTCCTCCTCGCCGATCTCCTTGCCCCAGGCACTCTCCTCGGGCTGCATTTCCGGCTGGCTCACCTGTGGGGCTCCCTGTGGCGGGCGGACTGCTGGGTCTGACATCGCGTCCTCCAACGCGTCCTCCTGACGAGCCATCGACCTGATGGGCCGTGAAACGCCGGACGACGGATCGGAACACACGGCGCCCCCGGGCGAGTGTGGGTGCCCCGGGACGGCGTACCGGCCGGTGGCCGGCGGTTGTCCATCAGCACTTCTTACCGCCAAATGGCTGACCGTGGGGGCGCTTCACCAATGATCGTTACCGGATTCGGGGCCCGGATGCCGAGGTGAGGGGGTTGCGGCGGTCGGCGAGATTTCACCCGTCCGAGCGAGCCCCCGGTGACCCGCTGTCCTGACCCGGGCACCCCGGGTGCACCGGCCCCGTCCCGGCTTGGATGATCCTCCGAGACCGGCGGCGTACGGACGGCTCCGCCTGGAGGTTCCGACGGGACCGGAGGGCGGCGCGAACCGGCCACCGACTACCCTTGCCAACCGTGAAGGTCCTCGTCATCGGCGGCGGCGCCCGCGAACACGCCCTGTGCCGCTCCCTGTCCCAAGATTCCGCCGTCACCGAGCTGCACTGTGCCCCGGGTAACGCCGGGATCGCGCAGGTGGCGACGGTCCACCCCGTCGACCAGCTGGACGGTGCGCAGGTCGCTGCGCTCGCCCGGCGGCTCGACGCCGACCTGGTCGTGGTCGGCCCGGAGGCCCCGCTCGTCGCGGGCGTCGCCGACGCCGTGCGCGCGGCCGGCATCCCGGTCTTCGGCCCGTCCGGCGAGGCCGCCCGGCTGGAGGGCTCCAAGGCGTTCGCCAAGGACGTCATGGCCGCCGCCGGGGTGCCCACCGCCCGCTCCTACCTCTGCACCACCCCCGCCGAGGCCGCCGAGGCACTGGACGCCTTCGGCGCGCCGTACGTGGTCAAGGACGACGGCCTGGCCGCCGGCAAGGGCGTCGTGGTCACCTCCGACCGCGAGGCCGCGCTGGCCCACGCCGCCTCCTGCGAGCGCGTGGTCATCGAGGAGTACCTGGACGGCCCCGAGGTCTCGCTGTTCGCGATCACCGACGGCACCACCGTCCTCCCGCTCCAGCCCGCGCAGGACTTCAAGCGTGCGCTGGACGGCGACGAGGGCCCGAACACCGGCGGCATGGGCGCCTACTCGCCGCTGCCGTGGGCGCCCGAGGGCCTGGTCGAGGAGGTCCTGGAGACCGTCCTGCAGCCCACCGTGGACGAGCTGCGCCGCCGGGGCACCGAGTTCTCCGGCCTGCTCTACGCCGGCCTGGCGCTGACCTCGCGCGGCACCCGGGTGATCGAGTTCAACGCCCGCTTCGGCGACCCGGAGACCCAGGTCGTGCTGGCCCGCCTGCGCACGCCGCTGGCGGCCGTCCTGCACGGCGCGGCCACCGGCGCGCTGGACCAGCTGGAGCCGCTGCGCTGGGACGACGGCGCCGCCGTCACCGTGGTGATCGCCTCCGAGGGCTACCCGGCGGCGCCGCGCACCGGCGACGTGATCGAGGGCCTGGCGGAGGCCGAGGCCGCCGACGGCACCGCGTTCGTCCTGCACGCCGGCACCGCGGCGGACGAGGACGGCCGGGTGCTCAGCGCCGGTGGCCGGGTCCTCTCCGTCACCGCCACCGGCGTCGACCTCGCCGAGGCGCGCGGCCGGGCGTACGCGGCGGTCGACCGGATCAGCCTCAAGGGTGGTCAGCACCGCACCGACATCGCGCTCAAGGCCGCCCAGTAGCAGGGCTTTTCGCCGCGTTCCGGGGCGCTGCGTCCGAGGGGAAACAACCCCCATGGACGCAGCGCCCCGCGGCGTTTCCGGGCCGGGTGGCACGGGAGCGGTTCCGGGGCCGCCGCACCGTTCGGCGGCCGGAATCCAGCCCATCGAGTGACAGCGGCCGCATCCGGCTGACGCAACCGGCCGCCCGGCCTTATGGTGCGCTGGTCCGCGGTCCCGGGGGCCGCGTCGTGCGCGGCCGCACCGGGTAGCGGCGGTCGCGCGGGGGGATGCTGGACGGCGTCCGGCCGGACCGGCGCGCCCGGGCCGCATTGCACGGCGCGCGGCGCGGTCGTCCGGAATCCGGGCACCGTCACCGGGACGAGTGGAAACCGGGGCGATCCGGAACACCCACCCGGACAAGGGCGTCAAGAATGTCAGAAGCGCCACGCAGCATGTACTACCGGGATCGGACGCCGCCGATTCCCGGTCGGAACTGATCGTTTCGAGTCGGCTCAGGGCCCCGTCGCCGGGTGCCCGAGGGCTCCGAAGGGGGTGCCGCACCGTATGGCCGCTGTCGACACCGCGCGCGCTCACGCCCAAGCGGTCCTGCGGGTCCGGGGGATCGCCCTGGCCACCGCCGTACTGCCCGCCGCCGCGGCGGTGGTCCTGCTCGCGGGCCGGTTCACCGGCCGGCTCGGTGCGCCAGGCTCCGCCGACGCCGCCGCCTGGGACGCCGTCCGCTGGGTGGTCTGCGCGGTGGCCGCCGCCACCCTGCTGGTCGCGGGCCTGGCCGCCCGCGCCCACCGCAGGGCCGTCCCGCCGCAGACCCCGGTCGTCCCGCTCGACCGGGCCCAGGCCCCCGAGCTGTACCGGCTGATCGACGAGCTGGCCGACCGGCTGGCGGTCCCCGCGCCCTCGGCGATCGCCCTCACCCCGGACTGCGACAGCTGGCTGGAGGACGTCCCGCCGGGCCGTCCGGCCGGCACCGGCCGCTCGTCGCGCCACTCGTCGCGCCACTCGTCGCGCCACGAGCAGGACCCGCCCGCGCCGGTGCTGGTGATCGGCTCGCCGTTCCTCTGGTGGATGCGGGCCGGCGAGCTGCGGGCCCTGCTCGCCCCGGTGGTGGCCGGTACCGGGGCCGCCGCCGACCCGGACATCGCCGCCGCCCGCCGCTTCCTGCGCGGTCTGGACGCCAGCCTGGACGCCGCCCCCGGGCCCGGCGTGGTCGGCGCCCCCGCGCCCGCCGCCCCGCGCGGGCGCCGCGGCCCGGCCGCGCTGACCGACCGGATCACCCGCCGGCTGCTCCGCGCCTGCCGGGCGCACTCCGCCGAGCTGGAGCGGGCCGTCGCCGGCTGGGCCTCCGAGCAGGCCCGGGCGGTCGACTACGGCCTGCGGATCGCCGCCCAGGAGCAGGTCGGCCTGGCGTACGCCGGCTGGGACCGGCTGCTCACCCGGGTCGCGCTGCCCGCCTGGCGGCTCGGCCGGCACCCCGCGCACCTCAACGCCGGGGTGGTCGCCGCGCTCACCGAGCTGTCCCGGCGCGACCGGCTGGCCGACGGGTACGGCAGCCGCCTCGGCGACCGCCCCGCCTGCGACCTGCTGGAGGAGCCGGGCACGGTGGACGAGGCGGTCTCGCTGCTCGCCGCCGAGCTGTTCTTCGGCCGCCCCGCCTCCGGCGCCTGGCGCGAGGTCGAGTGGACCGACTACCCGGCCGAGGTGGTGGACGCCGGCTGGCGGGCCCGCGCCACCGCGCTGCAGTCCGCGCTGGACCGGCTGGCCCCGCAGGCCCGCCCCGGCGCCCCGACGGTGACCAGGCTGCTCGGCCGGCTCGCCGAGGGCGGCGGCGAGCAGCTGGCGGCCGCGCTCACCGCCGAGCTGGCCCGGACCACGGCGCCCGCCCCGCTGCTCGAACCCGTCCGCACCGGGCGGGACCTGCTGGTCGACCACGTCACCGCGATGGTCTGCTGCGCCGCCGTCGACACCGCCGGGGCCACCCCGGGCCTGGACTGGCTGGACGGGCCGGTGCTGCTGATCGGCGGGGTGCGCCGCACCGATCTGGCCGGGCCGATCGCCCAGGCCGTCGAGCAGGGCCAGGACGGCCCGCTGCGGGCCTGGCTGGACGCCGCCGACGTCCGGCTGGAGAAGCCGGTCCGACTCTGAGCCCGGAGGGCGCTCGGTACCGGGGCTCGCGCCCCCGGGCCGGTCCCCGGTGGCAGGTCTTCGCAGGCCGGAGCCCCTCCACCGGCGGACCGGAAGATTCCCGGACACCAGTTGCTACCGATGGGTGACGCAGCGCCAGCACTCTGTGGTGTATTTGACCGCACGCACATCCGGGAGGCACATGCCGACCGGCGGAGGGTGCACCTTGTGGGAGGGGCGCGTGGGGACGGAACTCAACCGCCGCTGGGAGTCCGGAACGCACGCGTACAGCGTCTCCGACCCCTTCGGCCAGGGCCCGCTGCCCTGGCTCCGCAGCCCGGACCAGTACCTGGCCGGGGCCGAGGGCGCCGTCCCCTGGTACGTCTCGGTGGACGCACCGGGCCAGCAGCCGCTGGCCGGCGGTGCCAGACCGAAGCCGCCGGTCGGCACCCCGCAGGGGGCCAACGACGTGGTGCAGCAGATCAAGGGGTTCGCCTCGGCGGGCGTGGTCCGCCCCGGCGGCTCGGTGGACTTCCGGGTCACCGTCAACCCGCCCCGCGAGTTCACCGTCGACGTCTACCGGATCGGCCACTACAGCGGCGACGGTGCCCACCACATGACGTCCAGCCCGCTGATCGCCGGACTGGCCCAGCCGGCCCCGCTGGTGGCCGGGCGGACGGTCTCCTGCCACCACTGGTGGCACTCCTGGCGGCTGCAGATCCCGACCCACTGGCGCCCCGGCGCCTACGTCGCCGTCCTGACCACCGCGGACATGCTGCACCGCAGCCACATCCCGTTCACCGTGCGGGACTTCGAGGACCAGGCGCACGCCGCCGAGCTGCTCCTGGTGATCCCGGACGTGACCTGGCAGGCCTACAACCTCTTCCCCGAGGACGGCCGCAGCGGCGCCAGCCTGTACCACGCCTGGGACGACCGGGGCCGGCTGGTCGGCGAGCGGGACGCGGCCGTCACCGTCTCCTTCGACCGCCCGCACGCCACCGCGGGCCTGCCGCTGCACGTCGGCCACGCCTACGACTTCATCCGCTGGGCCGAGCGCTACGGCTACGACCTCTCCTACGCCACCGCCACCGACCTGCACGCCGGCCTGGTCGACCCGGCCCGGCACCGGGCGCTGGTCTTCCCCGGCCACGACGAGTACTGGTCGGAGCCGATGCGCCGGACGGTCGAGCGGGCCCGCGACGGCGGCACCTCGCTGGTCTTCCTCTCCGCCAACACCATGTACTGGCGGGTCGAGCTGAGCCCCGCGCCGTCCGGCGAGCCCAACCGGCTGCTCAACTGCCGCAAGCGGCAGAAGGTCGAGCCCGGCAGCCCGGCCACCGGGGTGGGCGGCGCCGCCAGCGCGCTCTGGCGGGACGCCGGCGAACCGGAGCAGCACCTGCTCGGTCTGCAGTACTCCGGCCGGGTCGCCTCCCCCGTCCCGCTGGTCGCCCGGCACACCGCGCACTGGCTCTGGGACGGCACCGGCGTCCAGGAGGGCGACGAGCTGCCCGGGCTGGTCGCCGGCGAGGCCGACCGGTACTACCCCAAGGTGGCGCTGCCCCGGCACACCGAGCGGGTGCTGCTCGCGCACTCCCCGTACCGGGACCTCGCCGGCCGCACCCGGTACCAGGAGACCTCGCTGTACCGGGCGCCGAGCGGCGCGTACGTCTTCGCCGCCGGGACGTTCGCGTGGTCGCCCGCGCTGGACCGGCCCGGCCTCACCGACGAGCGGATCCAGCGGGCCACCGCCAACCTGCTGGACCGCCTCTGCAAGAACGCCTGAGGGCGCCCGGCCGGGGCCCCGACGGGCGTTCGTGACAGACTCGGGTCCACTGACCTCCCCTTTCGCGCCGCACGCCCGCGAACGACCCCTGAGGACTGAGACAACCTTGAGCGGATTTGTCACCAAGCCCGAGCCGGTCCAGGTGCCCGGCCTGGTCCACCTGCACACCGGCAAGGTGCGCGACCTCTACCGCGCCGAGTCGGGCGACCTCGTGATGGTCGCCAGCGACCGCATGTCGGCGCACGACTGGGTCCTGCCCAACGAGATCCCCGACAAGGGCCGCATCCTCACCCAGCTCTCGCTGTGGTGGTTCGAGCGGATCGCCGACATCGTGCCCAACCACGTGATCTCCACCGAGGTCCCGGCGGGCGCCCCCGCCGACTGGAAGGGCCGCACGCTGGTCTGCCGCAGCCTGGAGATGATCCCGGTCGAGTGCGTGGCCCGCGGCTACCTGGCCGGCTCCGGCCTGACGGAGTACGAGGCGGACCGCACGGTCTGCGGCATCGCGCTGCCCGAGGGCCTGGTGAACAGCTCCGAGCTGCCCGCCCCGATCTACACCCCCGCCCTCAAGGCCGACGTCGGCGAGCACGACGAGAACGTCTCCTACGAGGAGACCGCCCGCCGGATCGGCGCGGAACTCGCCTCCCAGCTGCGCCGCACCACCCTGGACGTCTACGCCCGGGCCCGGGACATCGCCCGGTCGCGCGGCATCATCCTGGCGGACACCAAGTTCGAGTTCGGCCTGGCCGACGGCGAGCTGGTGATCGGCGACGAGGTGCTCACCCCGGACTCCTCCCGCTTCTGGCCCGCCGACGACTGGCAGCCCGGCCGCTCGCAGCCGTCCTTCGACAAGCAGCTCATCCGCGACTGGCTGGTCTCGCCGGCCTCCGGCTGGGACCGCGCCAGCGAGCTGCCGCCGCCGGAGCTCCCGGCCGAGGTCGTCGAGCAGACCAGGGCCAAGTACATCGAGGTCTACGAGCGGCTGACCAGTACCTCCTGGGCCTAGGGGTACCTGTCTGTCCGCGCGGGCACGGCCGGGTCCTCAGATCCAGCCGTGCTCGCGCGCGATCCGCACCGCCGCGTGGCGGTTCTCGGCACCCAGCTTGCCGGCGGCCGAGGAGAGGTAGTTGCGGACGGTGCCCTGGGAGAGCGCCGCGCGCTCGGCGATCCCGGCGATCGAGGTGCCGTCGGCGGCCAGTTCGAGGACGTCCGTCTCGCGCGGGGTCAGCGGGGTCTCGCCCGCGCTGATCGCGTCCGCCGCCAGCTCCGGGTCCACGTAGCGGCCGCCCGCGCGCACCGTGCGGATGATTCCGGCGAGGTCCGCCGCCGAGACGGTCTTCGGCAGGAAGCCGCGCACGCCGACCTCCAGCGCCCGCTTCAGGTAGCCGGGTCGGCCGTGCCCGGTGACGATCATGGAGCGGCAGTCCGGCAGCAGCCGGCGCAGTTCGGTGGCCACCTCGATACCGTCCAGCCCGGGCATCTGGAGGTCCAGCACCGCGATGTCCGGGCGGTGCGCCTGCGCCATCGCCACCGCCTCCGGGCCGGAGGCGGCCTGGGCGACCACGGTGATGTCGTCCTCCAGGGAGAGCAGCGCGGCCAGCGCCCCCCGGATCAGGTGCTCGTCGTCCGCGAGCAGCACGCGCACGGGGTCGGTCTCGGTCATCGGGGCCTTCTTCCGGACGGGAGCGGTGCGGTGGCGGACGGGGGCCGGAGCGGGACGCTGGCGAGCACCCGGAACCGGCCCGGCCCGGCCTCCGGGAGGGTCAGCTCGCCGTCGTGGGCGGCGAGGCGCTCGCGCAGCCCGTGCAGGCCCGTCCCGCTGCCCTGGGACGGGATCGGCACGGCCGGCACCCCGTCATTCTCCAGCTCCAGCACCACCCGGCCGTCCTCGCGGCGCAGCCGGATCGAGCAGTGCGCGGCCTCGCTGTGGCGCAGCGTGTTGGTGGTGGCCTCGCGGATCACCCAGCCGAGCACCGACTGCACCGGCAGCGGCAGTTCGTGCGGCTCCTCGCCCAGGTCGATCTCGCAGGCCACGTCGGCGGCGCGCAGCACGGCGCGGGCGCCGATCGCCTCGGCGTGCAGGTCCGCCGTGCGGTAGCCGCGGACGACGTCGCGGACCTCGCGCTGGGACTCCTGGGCGATCCGCTGCACCTCGGCCATCTGGTCGGCGGCCTCCGGCCGGCCGCGGCGGGCCAGTTGGGCGGCGAGTTCGCTCTTCAGCGCGATGGTGGTGAGGTTGCGGCCCATCACGTCGTGCAGGTCCCGGGAGAACCGCAGCCGCTCCTCGGCCACCGCCAGCCTGGACTGGGCCTCGCGGGCGGCGTCCAGCTCCCAGACCACGGACTGCAGCCAGGCGAAGCTGCGGCAGCTGGACCCGATGAAGGTGAGCGCGATCAGGTTGCCGACCAGCAGACCGGCCGTGGTCGCGCCGTCGAGCCCGGCGAGCAGGGCCGCGGGGGCGACCAGGAGCTGGGCCGTCACCCCGGTGAGGCAGGCCCGGCGCACCGGCAGGCCGACGCTCACCGGGCAGAAGGCGGCGGCCAGCAGGAGGGAGACGACCACGACGGTGAACGGCGGTGCGCCCGGGCTGTCCGGTCCGCCGTCGGCCGGGCCGAGCAGCAGGACCGCCCAGGAGCCGGCGATCGTCACGACGCCGAGGGTGAGGAGCCGGCGCAGGTGGTCGGTCGGCCGGTTCAGGTAGTGGTCGAGCGAGGCGCGCAGGGCCCGCAGGGTCAGCAGGGTGGTGGCCAGGCCGACGACCACGCAGACCTGGGCGCTGCCGCGGGTGTCCTCCCGGCCGGTGGGGGCGGCGATGGCCAGCACGATCATCGGGAGCAGGATCAGCGGGATGAAGTAGAGCGACCAGCGGAGGTACAGCTCGGTGCGCTGGGGTTTGCTGGACCCCTTCCAGCGCCGTCTCGGCGTCAGGACGCTCATCTCTCCCGCTCCCCCTTCGATCATGATCGTGCTGTGCCCTTCCTATCAGGTGGGGAGCGGGTGCCGGGGCGGGCCGGCTCCGGTCAGCGGCGGGGCTCCCAGCGGAACCAGCGGACGGCGCCCCAGGCGGCCAGGGCGAGCCAGACCACGCCGGTGACCAGGTGCGGGGCGGCGGGGGCCCAGGTGCCGGCGAAGCCGGTGGCGGCGGCGGAGCCGTCGGTGCCGAACCAGCCGAGGCGGACCAGCTGGAAGGCCGGGGTGGTCGGCAGCAGCCGGCAGACGTCGGCCATCCGGTCGGGCATGACCTCCAGCGGGATGAACAGGCCGGAACCGAACTGGGAGACCAGCAGGACCGGCATGGTGGTGATGCCGGCGCTCTCGACCGTCCTGGTGAAGGCGCTGGAGACGGCGGCCAGCGCCATCAGGGTCCCGATCACCAGGACCAGCCCGGCGGCCATCAGCAGCGGGTTGACCGGCGCGCTGAGGTCCAGGGCGACGCCGCCGCCGACGGCGACCACGAGGCACATCAGCAGGGCCAGGGCGACCGAGGGCACCGCGGTGCCGGCCAGGATCTCGACGTCCCGCGCCTCGCCGGTGCGCAGCCGCT
The DNA here is from genome assembly GCF_040630835.1 of Kitasatospora sp. NPDC005751. Classification (NCBI taxonomy): domain Bacteria; kingdom Bacillati; phylum Actinomycetota; class Actinomycetes; order Kitasatosporales; family Streptomycetaceae; genus Kitasatospora; species Kitasatospora sp. NPDC005751. The sequence continues at coordinate 11,434 of NZ_JBEXYC010000041.1, read as the reverse complement.
TGAGCACCAGCTCGCCGCGGCGGGCCACGTAGGCGCCGGTCAGGTTGTAGTAGACGACGAAGGCGAGCACCATCCCGATCGCCCCGTTGACCAGCAGCGAGTCGACGTCGAGGCCGGGGTGGGTCTCGGCCTGCTGTTCGAGCACGCCCCGCAGGGCGCCGATGAGCATCAGCGGCAGCAGCAGGGCCGTGAACATCGCGGTCCGGTTGCGCAGCAGCAGGGTGGCCTCGGCCCGGCCGAGGGCGAGCAGCCGGCGGACGGCGGTGGTCCGCGGGCCGGTGGCGGGACGGGCGGTGGCGGTGGTCATCGGGAGAGTCCCATCAGGCGGCGGAGGGTGGTGGGGGCGGCCGGGGCGTCGGCCGGGGGCTGGTGCGCGGCCTCGGAGGCGATGGCGAGGAAGGCCTCCTCCAGCGAGGCGCTGCGGGCGTCGAGGGCGCCGAGCGCGATGCCGTGCCGGGCGGCCCAGCCGAGCAGGTCGGTGAGGGTGGCCTGGAGCTGCCCGGTCTGCACGGTGATCCGGCGGCCGTCCGCGACCAGGGTGGCCCCGGTCAGCGGCGGGAGCGAGGCTCCGGTGAACTCCGGGAGCTCGAAGGAGATCCGGGCGGGCCGGCCGGCGATGACCTCGGCGACGGTGCCGGTGGTGACGATCCGGCCGCGGTGCATGATCGCCAGGCGGTCGGCCAGCTCCTCGGCCTCCTCCAGGTAGTGCGTGGTGAGCAGCACGGTGGTGCCCTGGGCGCGCAGGTCGCGGACCAGCCGCCAGACGGCGGCCCGGGCCTCGGGATCGAGGCCGGTGCTCGGCTCGTCCAGGAAGAGCACCTCGGGCCGGCCGAGCAGGGCCATCGCGAGGTCGAGCCGGCGCCGCTCGCCGCCGGAGAGCTGCTTGACCCGCACGCCCCGGCGGTCGGCGAGGCCGACCAGCTCCAGCGCCTCCTCCAGCGGGCGGGCGCCGCTGGTCATCCCGGCCCAGCTGCGGCCGGTCTCGGCGACGGTGAGGTCGCCGGGGAAGCCGCCCTCCTGGAGCATGATGCCGATCCGGGGGCGGAGCGCGGCGCGCTCGCGGTAGGGGTCGTGGCCGAGCACCCGGACCGCACCGGCGGTGGGGGCGGCCAGGCCCTCGATCAGCTCCATGGCGGAGGTCTTGCCGGCCCCGTTGGTACCGAGCAGCGCGAAGAGCTCACCGCGGCCGACGGTCAGGTCGACCCCGCGCACCGCGTGGAAGCCGGTGGCGCCGGAGCCGTAGTGGCGGTGGAGGTCGGTGACCTCGATCACAGGGTCGCTCGCGGTGTGCGGCTGGCTCGTTTCCATGGCTCAAGCCTTCCGCCGCCGGGGCGCCCCGGGCAGTGCGGGCTCTCATGAGAAGGCGGTGCGGATCCACGGGTCGGCGGTGACAAATGTCATCGGCGCTCCGGCGGCGGGGCGGGCCGGGAATGCGGGGACGGCTGTTCGGGCGGGGCCCGGCACAACTGCGGGGAATGCCGAAGGGCCCCCTCGATCGAGGGGGCCCTTCGTACTGGAGCGGACGACGAGATTCGAACTCGCGACCCTCACCTTGGCAAGGTGATGCTCTACCAACTGAGCCACGTCCGCAGGTCAAGATATTGAGTTGTGCTGTGCTCGCGCACTGCGAGCGGACGACGAGATTCGAACTCGCGACCCTCACCTTGGCAAGGTGATGCTCTACCAACTGAGCCACGTCCGCACGGTGCCTGGTGGGGCACCGGCCGCCTCTTCGGATCTCTCCGTTGCGGCGACGAGGAATACTCTACCCCATCGGTCGGGGTGGTCGCCCCACCCTTTCGGGGCAGGTGGGACGACCGGGTCCGGCGGGGTCAGTTCGCCTCGGCGAACGCCTCGTACACGTGCTTGGGGATGCGCCCCCGGGCGGGCAGCTCCATGCCGCGCGACTGGGCCCAGGCGCGCACGGCGGCCGGGTCCGGGGTGAGCGCGGTGCGGCGGAAGGACTTACCGGTACGGCTCTGGCGGCGGCCGGCCGCGACGAACGGAGCGAGGGCCTCCCGCAGCTTTTCCGCGTTGTCCAGGGACAGGTCGATCTCGTACGACTTCCCGTCGACGCCGAAGTGGACGGTTTCCGCGGCTGCGCCGCCGTCCAGGTCGTCGGAGAGCGTGACGACTACACGCTGAGCCATGGGTGTCAATCCTCTCGGGCAATTCGGCCGAAGGGCGCGGGGTGCGCTCCCGTGGCCTGATGTGCACCACTCGCGCAAGCGCATACGGGCAGGCCCGATGGCGTGCCGGATACGCAGCACTTGCCGCGACAGGTGGCCCTATTCTGCACCCGAAGCGGGTCGAAATCGAAGAGTCCGGCTTTCTTTTCCGTATATTCACGTGTCTTCGGCGGGTGCCGGATACCCGCTGCACTCGGCTGGCCGATCTGTCCGGAGTGCCGGTATTCGGGTGCTCTTCGGCCGTTCTCGCTCGGGCCGTCGAATCCGGTGAAAAGGGGTGCCCGCCGGGGGCTGTCGGGGAGTCGGAGCCCTTGTGGCGTAAGGGGCGTGGGTCTACGCGCGTCACCCTCCCCGGCCAGCAAAGTCGCCCGAAACCCCCGGTAGTCTGGAGTTCCCCCGCCTTCACGAAGACACCACCGGGAGTGCCAGTGGCACGCGTCGTAGTCGACGTCATGCTCAAGCCGGAGATCCTCGACCCCCAGGGACAGGCGGTGCAACGCGCACTGCCCCGTCTCGGATTCGCCGGGATCGCCGACGTCCGCCAGGGCAAGCGCTTCGAGCTGGAGCTGGAGGGCCCGGTCGACGACGCCGCGCTCGCCCGTATCCGCGAAGCAGCCGAGACCTTTCTCGCCAACACCGTGATCGAGGACTTCACCGTCCGCGTCGAGGAGGAGGGCAAGTGACCACCCGAGTCGGCGTCGTCACTTTCCCTGGTTCCCTCGACGACCGCGACGCCCAGCGCGCGGTCCGCCTGGCCGGCGCGGAGCCGGTCGCCCTCTGGCACCGTGACAAGGATCTCCACCAGGTCGACGCCGTCGTCCTGCCCGGCGGATTCAGTTACGGCGACTATCTGCGCTGCGGCGCCATCTCCCGCTTCTCGCCGGTGATGGACACCATCATCGAGCAGGCGAAGCTGGGAATGCCGGTTCTCGGTATCTGCAACGGCTTCCAGGTGCTGTGCGAATCGCACCTGCTGCCCGGCGCGCTCACCCGCAACGACTCGCTGCACTTCGTCTGCCGCGACCAGAAGCTGCGGATCGAGAACGCCGGCACCGCCTGGACCCGGGATTACTCGGCCGGCCAGGAAATCGTCGTCCCGCTGAAGAACGGCGAGGGCCGGTTCGTCGCCGACGAGCACGTCCTGGACGCGCTGGAGGCCGAGGGCCGGGTGGTCGCCCGCTACGTCGACGTCAACCCGAACGGTTCGTACCGCGACATCGCCGGCATCACCAACGCCGCCGGCAATGTCGTCGGTCTGATGCCGCACCCGGAGCACGCCGTGGAGCCGCTCACCGGTCCGAGCACCGAGGGCCTGGGCTTCTTCACTTCCGTCCTGAAGCAGCTGGTGAACGCCTGATGAGCCTCGACACCGTCAAGAACGCCGAGCAGACCCCGGACTCCGCCCAGCCGTGGTCCGAACTCGGCCTCAAGGAGGACGAGTACGCCCGCATCCGCGAGATCCTCGGCCGCCGCCCGACCGGCGCCGAGCTCGCGATGTACTCGGTCATGTGGTCGGAGCACTGCTCCTACAAGAGCTCCAAGGTGCACCTGAAGCAGTTCGGCGAGAAGGTTCCGCCGAACGACGCGATGCTCGTCGGCATCGGCGAGAACGCCGGTGTGGTCGACGTCGGCCAGGGCTACGCGGTCACCTTCAAGGTCGAGTCGCACAACCACCCCTCGTACATCGAGCCGTACCAGGGCGCGGCCACCGGCATCGGCGGCATCGTGCGCGACATCCTCGCGATGGGCGCCCGCCCGGTCGCCGTGATGGACCCGCTGCGGTTCGGCGCCGCCGACCACCCGGACACCCGGCGCGTGCTGCCCGGGATCGTCGCGGGCATCGGCGGCTACGGCAACTGCCTGGGCCTGCCCAACATCGGCGGCGAGGTCGTCTTCGACTCCTGCTACCAGGGCAACCCGCTGGTCAACGCGCTCTGCGTGGGCGTGATGAAGCACGAGGACATCCACCTCGCGCAGGCCTCCGGCGCCGGCAACAAGGTCATCCTGTACGGAGCCCGCACCGGTGGCGACGGCATCGGCGGTGTCTCGGTGCTCGCCTCGGAGACCTTCGACGCGACCGGGCCCGCCAAGCGCCCGGCCGTCCAGGTCGGCGACCCGTTCCAGGAGAAGCTCCTCATCGAGTGCACCCTGGAGATCTTCTCCGAGAAGCTCGTCAAGGGCATCCAGGACCTCGGCGGCGCCGGTCTCTCCTGCGCCACCTCCGAGCTGGCCTCGGCCGGTTCGGGCGGCATGCGGATCGAGCTCGACACCGTGCCGCTGCGCGACAAGACGCTCTCGCCGGAGGAGATCCTCATGAGCGAGTCGCAGGAGCGCATGTGCGCCATCGTCGAGCCCGGCAAGGTCGACCGCTTCCTGGAGATCTGCGAGAAGTGGGACGTCATCGCCACCGTCATCGGTGAGGTGACGGAGGGCGAGCGGCTGGAGATCTTCTGGCACGGCGAGTTGGTGGTCGACGTGCCGCCGCGCACCGTCGCCCACGAGGGCCCGACCTACCAGCGCCCGTACGCCCGCCCGAGCTGGCAGGACGCGCTGCAGGCCGACGCCCCGAGTGCCGAGCGGCTCGCCCGCCCGACCACCGGCGAGGGCCTGAAGGCCGACCTGCTCAAGGTCGCCGGCAGCCCGAACCAGGCCTCCAAGTCCTGGATCACCGACCAGTACGACCGCTACGTGCTCGGCAACACCGTCCTCTCGGTGCCCGAGGACTCCGGCATGATCCGGATCGACGAGGAGACCAACCTCGGCGTCTCGGTCGCCACCGACGGCAACGGCCGCTACACCAAGCTGGACCCGTACACCGGCGCCCAGCTGGCCCTCGCCGAGGCGTACCGCAACGTCGCCGCCGGCGGTGCCAAGCCGCTCGCGATCTCCGACTGCCTCAACTTCGGCTCCCCCGAGGACCCGGACGTGATGTGGCAGTTCGCCGAGGCCACCCGCGGCCTGGCCGACGCCTGCCTGGCGCTCGGCACCCCGGTCACCGGCGGCAACGTCTCGCTGTACAACCAGACCGGCGAGACCGCCATCCACCCGACCCCCGTGGTCGCGGTGCTCGGCGTGATCGACGACGTCACCCGCCGCACCCCGATCGGCTTCGCCGAGGAGGGCCAGCTGCTCTACCTGCTCGGTGACACCGAGGACGAGCTGGGTGGCTCGGCCTGGACGCAGGTGGTCCACGACCACCTCGGCGGCCTGCCGCCCAAGGTCGACCTGGACCGCGAGAAGCTGCTCGGCGACATCCTGATCGCCGCCTCGCGCGACGGCATGATCGACGCCGCGCACGACCTCTCCGACGGCGGCCTGGGCCAGGCCCTCGTGGAGAGCTGCCTCAAGGGCGGCCACGGCGCCCGGATCATCGTGCCCGAGGGCCAGGACCCGTTCGTGTTCCTGTTCTCCGAGTCGGCCGGCCGCGCGGTCGTCGCGGTGCCGCGCAGCGAGGAGCTCCGGTTCAACGACATGTGCACCGCGCGTGGCCTGCCGGCCACCCGGATCGGTGTGGTCGACGGTGATGTCCTGGACGTCCAGGGCCAGTTCACCGTCTCGCTGGCCGAGCTGAAGGACGCCCACACCGGCGTCATCGAGGCCCTGCTCGCCTGATCCGCGTGCTTCGAGGGGCGGACGGTTCCACGGAACCGTCCGCCCCTCGGCGTATGTTGGGGCGCATGCCCGCCAAGTCCCGTACGTACCAGCCCGCCAAGGTCCAGGCCGCGCTGGTGGAGCAGACCACAGCGCTGCGCGACACCGTCCGGGCGCTCTGCGCCCGCCCGGACGCCGCCGACCTGCTCGCCCGGCCCACCCGGCTGGGCACGTGGACGGTGCGCGAGCTGATCGCCCACCTCGGCGTCCAGGTCGACTGGGTGCCCGCGCACCTGGACGACCCGCTGGAGGGCCGGCCGCCGCTGGACCTGCCGCGGTGGGTGCGGCGGGTCGGCACGCTCGCCCCGCTGCTGGACGAGCAGGCCAGGACGCGGGCGGCGGGGGAGTACGGCGGCGACCCGGCCTCGGTGGCGGAGGCCTTCGGGCGGGCGGCCGACGGGCTGATCGCCGTCCTGGCGGACGCCGGCACGGCCGACCCGGGCCGGCGGTTCGAGATCCGGCTGGGCTCGATGACACTCACCGACATGCTGGTGACCAGGCTGGTGGAGACGGTGGTGCACGCCGACGACCTGGCCGACGCGGTGGGCACGGCGGCCTTCCCGCACGCCCGGCAGGCGCTGGCCGCCGTCACCCGGCTGCTGGCCGACGCCCTCGCCGACCAGGCGCCCGGCGGCGCGGTCGAGCTGCGGATCCCGCCGTACGCCGTGGTGCAGGCCGTCGAGGGCCCCCGGCACACCCGGGGCACCCCGCCGAACGTGGTCGAGACCGACCCGCTGACCTGGATCCGGCTCGCCACCGGCCGGACGGACTGGGACGCCGCGGTGGAGGCCGGCGCGCTCTCGGCCAGCGGTGAGCGCAGCGACCTGCGGGCCCAGCTGCCGGTCCTCGGGTAGGACGCCAAGGACCGGTCGGGCGGGCCCTACGGGCGCAGCTGGGCGGCGAGCCGCTCGGTGGCCTTGCGGAGCGCCTCCCCGGTCAGGGCCTGCTCCGGCCCGGCGTCCGAGGAGCTCTGGGAGAGGGTGAGCGCGATGTCGCCCTTGCCGTTGGCCGCGACCCGGGCGACGCCCACCGACTCCGCGCCCGGAGTCAGCTTGGTCTGGCCGGCCGTCGGCTGCGCTTCGGCGAACCGGGTCAGCTGGTCGACGCCGATGCCCCCGGCCTTCTGGATGTACGGCAGCATCATGTTGATCGCGACCCCGTTCTCCGGGACGGCCAGCAGGTCGATCTGGACCGGGGCCGAGCCGACCGTGTAGGCGCAGGTCACCCAGGCGGTCGGGGGAGTGGCCGGGACCGAGGCCATCGAGGGCGGCGCGGAGAAGCCGGAGGGCCAGGGCTCGGCCGGCCTGCCGTTGCCGAGGTCGGCGGTGACCGCCGGCTCGCCCTTGGACCCGGGGGCCACCGGGCGGTCGATCCCGGCCTCCTTCAGCGCCGCCGGGAGGTCCAGACCGAACGGGCACGGGCCGGTCCCGGCGAGCCCCTGGGCGGTCGACCGGACGTGGTCGTAGGAGAGGCTGCCGGTGCCGGTGACGCCTCCGGAGGAGGAACAGGCGGCCGTGCCGAGGAGGATCCCGGCGGTGCCGGCCACGGTGAGGAGGCGGCGGCGCCCTGCTGCGGTGCGGTCTGCGGTCATGCGATCAGCCTAGAACGGCCTTGTACCGGTGGGTCGGTGAACGGGTATCGGATCCGTTCCGATGCGGTCGGGCTCCGGTCGGGCTCCGTCGCGCGCGCTCTCCGGGCGCTCGGCCTGCCGCTCAGGACCTGCGGTTCAGAGCACCGACGGGCCGCTGAGGTAGCTGCCGTCGGCCGAGTACGGCCAGGCGTTGGGTTCGCAGCCCTTGAGGCCGTAGATCTGCTGCATCATCGCGGGCGCCGGCTTGCCCTTGCCCGGGCAGGTCTCGTGCCCGTGGCCGATCCGGTGGCCGACCTCGTGGTTGACGATCAGTGCCCGGTACTCGTCGATCGGTCCGCTGAACTGGGGTGAACCGGTGTTCCAGCGCTTGACGTTGACCAGCACCTGGTTGCCGACGTTGCAGTTCACCTCGCCGTGGGTGTCCAGTCCGGCAGCCCCGCAGATCCGGTCCACGGCGGCCGGCGACGCGATCTTCACGGTGAAGTCGTAGGCACCGCTCGACACCAGCTGGAAGCCGTTCCTGCGGTCGTTGGTCCAGCCCCGGGGGTCGGCGAGGATGCTCTGGACCTGGGCGGCGGCCGCGGCCGGGTCGATCCCGATGCCGTCCTCGACCTCGACCCGGTAGCGGCGGACGGTGCCCTTGCCGACCGCCGCGGCCGCGCCCGGGGCGACGGTGAAGGTGCCCGCGCCCTGGGCCGGGCCCGGGTCCGGGGTGCCCGGCGAGGCCGGTCCGGGCGTCGGACCGGGAGCCGGTGGCGGGGTCGGGGTCAGTGTCGGGGTGGGCGCCGGGGCAGCGGGCGCGGCGGCGGGCGGGGCGCTCGCCTCGGGCGGGGCGATCCGGCCCTGCGCGGTCGGCCCGGTGGTCGGTCGCGGGTCGGGGCGGTCGAGCATGAGCAGTGCCCCGCCGAGGACGGCCAGCGCCGCCACCAGCGCGGTGATCATGCCGGGGCGGATCCGGCGGCGCCTGCGCCGGGCACCGGTGGCGCGGGGGCGGGGGCGGCCGGTGCGGGAGCCGCCGGTGCGTTCGCCGGCCGCGCCGGAGCTGCGCGCGCGGGAGCGGCGTCGGTCGGGTCTGGCTGCGGGCACGTCTGGGCTTCCTGTCGGACCTGTGGGGTCGCCAAAGCCGTTCGAACCTCTGTGCGCCCCCCTCGCACGGACCACCCTGACACGGAGACCCGACGGCTGTCCACGCACCGGATACGCGTCCCGGCATGCGGCCGCCCCCGTACGGGCCGGAGGGCGCGTACGGGGGCGGGCGGTCCGGGCGGGTCGGCCCGGGGCGCTACCTGCGGACGGGCGGGTCAGCCCAGCGTGGCGGCGGCGGTCGGCGAGCTGTCCCGGAGGAACTGGGCGCAGCGCTCGGCCTCCTCCTTCTCGTCGATGGCGGCGGCGGCCCGGCCGAGGCCGTGCAGCGCCCGCAGGAAGCCGCGGTTCGGCTCGTGCTCCCACGGCACCGGGCCGTGGCCCTTCCAGCCCGCCCGGCGCAGCGAGTCCAGCCCGCGGTGGTAGCCGGTGCGGGCGTACGCGTAGGACTCGACGGTGCGGCCGGCGGCGAAGGCGTCGTCGGCGAGCTGAGCCCAGGCCAGCGAGGAGGTCGGGTACTTCGCCGCGACCTCGGCCGGGGAGGCGCCGCCGGCCAGCAGCTCCAGTGGAGCGGGCTCGGCGGGGAGGTGCGTCGGGGGCGGACCCCCGAGGAGGTTCTGGTGAATGCTCATGGCCCCCAGTGAACCACTGGGGGCCATGAGCCGGGGACCGGCCCGGGGAAAGCGCCGGGACTCCGGTGGTGCCTCGCGTCGGGCGGGTGCCCTGCTTCGGGCGGGTGCCTTACTTCAGGCGGGTGCCGGCCGAGCGCAGCTGCTGGGCGGCCTCCAGCACGCGGGCGGCCATGCCGGCCTCGGCCAGCTTGCCCCAGGTGCGCGGGTCGTAGGTGTTCTTCTTGCCGACCTCGCCGTCGACCTTCAGCACACCGTCGTAGTTGCGGAACATGTGGTCCACGACCGGGCGGGTGAAGGCGTACTGGGTGTCGGTGTCCAGGTTCATCTTCACGACGCCGTTCTCCAGCGCGGTGGCGATCTCCTCGGCGGTGGAGCCCGAGCCGCCGTGGAAGACGAAGTCGAACGGGTCGGTCTTGCCGTACTGCTTGCCGATCGCGTCCTGCAGCTCGCGCAGCAGCTCCGGCTTCAGGACGACGTTGCCCGGCTTGTAGACGCCGTGCACGTTGCCGAACGAGGCGGCCAGCAGGTAGCGGCCCTTCTCGCCCAGGCCCAGCGCCTCGGCGGTGCGGACCGCGTCGTTGACGGTGGTGTACAGCTCGTCGTTGATCTCGTGCGTGACACCGTCCTCCTCGCCGCCGGTCGGGGTGATCTCGACCTCAAGGATGATCTTGGCGGCGACGGCCTGGGCCAGCAACTCCTCGGCGATGGACAGGTTGTCGTTCAGGGTCTCGGCGGAGCCGTCCCACATGTGCGACTGGAACAGCGGGTTGAGGCCCTTGGCCACGCGCTCGGCGGAGATCGCCAGCAGCGGGCGGACGTAGCCGTCCAGCTTGTCCTTGGGGCAGTGGTCGGTGTGCAGCGCGACGGTGATGTCGTACTTGGCGGCGACCACGTGCGCGAACTCGGCGAGCGCGACGGCGCCGGTCACCATGTCCTTGTTGTGCTGACCCCCCAGGAACTCCGCACCACCGGTCGAGATCTGGATGATGCCGTCGCTCTCGGCCTCGGCGAAGCCGCGCAGCGCGGCGTGCAGGGTCTGGGACGAGGTGACGTTGATGGCCGGGTAGGCGAACTTGCCCGCCTTGGCCCGGTCGAGCATCTCGTTGTAGACCTCGGGAGTTGCGATGGGCATGCGAATCCGCTCCTGTCGGGTTGCGGCGTACGGACGGTGCTGTCCGACGCTGTGTACGCCTGTTACGACTCCGGGGTACCGGGGCCGACGCGCGGCTCTGCGGGGCGGCCACCAGTACCAAGGTTCGAGGCGGCCACCGCGGTACGACAATGAGGGTGTTGCGACCGCGGTCCGGACGCCGGAGCCATCTTCCCATCCCGGGCCCCGGCGCCACCATGTGGCCCGCCTGTCGGGACGGCCGCGCACGTGCGACGAAGGGATGACCACCGTCTCGCCCCCCGGGCGGAAGCCCGCGTCAAGACGGGCCCGCTATCCTGCGCCCGTGGACTACAACCAGCTGGCCGTCAACTTGCTCGACGCCAAATCACTGATCTCGTCCCTCGGTGCCATCGGGCTGATCGCGATCATCTTCGCCGAGACCGGCCTGCTGGTCGGGTTCTTCTTCCCGGGCGACTCACTGCTGATCATCGCCGGGGTCGCCTCCTCGAACGCCGCGTCGTCGGTGCTCGGGGAGGGCACGAAGCTGCCGATCGCGGCCCTGCTGATCGGGGCCCCACTGGCCGCCGTCGCGGGTGCCCAGCTCGGGCACCTGATCGGGGTGAAGGTCGGACCTAAGATGTTCGACAAGCCGGAGTCGAAGATCTTCCGGCGCGAGTACGTGCTGAAGGCGGAGGAGTACTTCAACAAGTTCGGGCCCGGCAAGGCCGTGGTGCTGGCCCGCTTCATGCCGATCGTCCGGACCTTCCTGAACCCGGTCGCGGGCACCCTGGAGATGCCGGCCCGGACGTTCTTCCTCTGGAACGTGATCGGCGGCGTGCTGTGGACCGAGTCCATGCTGCTGATCGGCTACTTCTTCGGTGACGCGCTCGCCCCGGTGATCGACAAGTACCTGATCCCCGCGGTGCTGCTGATCGTGCTGCTCTCGGTGTCGCCGATCCTCGTCGAGGTGGTGCGCGAGCGCCGGAAGAAGAAGGCCGGCGGTGCCGAGGCCGCCGACGCCGAGACCGCCCAGGCGGGTGCCGGGCGCCACCGCCGCGGCTGAGCGTCCCACGACGAACGGCCGGGGCCGGGTCCTGTTTCACGTGAAACAGGACCTGCCAGGCGCGCAGCAGGGTCTCCTGCACGATGTCCTCGGCCTTGCCCCGGTCGCCGCTGG